>JADHUC010000432.1 GCA_016784735.1 Pirellulaceae bacterium
CTTCATTTTCGAAACGGTCTTCTCTGATCCGGTCGGCGACAAATTGGGGTTTCTAAAGGAGGCAGCCGACTCCGGCTATACCGTCGTCTTGTGCTACATTGGAATCGCGGGACCAGACGTCTCCGAAGAACGCGTGGCGATGCGGGTCTCGCGGGGCGGCCATGACGTGCCCATCGAGAAACTCCACTCACGCTATCCCCGCACGCTCGCGAATCTGAAAGCCGCCATCCACGAGCTTCCCCACGTCCTGATCTACGACAACGACGACTTGAGCGATCCGTTCCGCCAGTTGGCCGTGTTTGAGCGGGGACGCCTGCTGGCTGTGAACGAGCCGGTGCCATCGTGGCTTAACCCACTGCTATGACGAGAGTGTAAGGTCCCGGTCGCGACTTCCAAGCCAAGCGATGGGTCGTGCTCTCCGTCTGTGTTCACCTTCTCCGGAACCTTGGCCAGCGCATGCACGATCTGGGGCGTTCATCGCATTTTCTAGTTATTCCGTGGCATGGTTGTGTAGAACACGATAACATTGACCACACACCGCCAATCTCGTGTCGCTGTGGAAACCGGAAGAGCCAAAGGAGAATGTGATGAACGCGTACCCGAGAGTCTGGATTGTCGCGATGTTTGTGGCGGCCGGCATGACCACAACCGTGTGCCGTGCGCAGGCCGACGCTCCGTTGCCGAAGGGCGTGAAAGCGGCTTGGGACCTGGACAAGGCCGATCGTGAGACAACGCCTACCAACGAACGCATCTCGATCAATGGCTTGTGGCGATGGCAGCCAGCGGATGCAAAAAGCGATCGAGTGCCGGGTGACGATTGGGGATACTTCAAGGTGCCCGGGAGCTGGCCGGGAATCACCAACTACATGCAGAAGGACTGCCAGACGGTGCATGTGCACCCGAGTTGGCAGGACGAGAATCTGGCGGGCGTCGCGGCGGCCTGGTACCAACGCGAGATTGCGATTCCCGCCACGTGGACCGGACGACGTATTGCGATGTACGCCGAGTATTTGAACTCGTATGCCGCGGTCTACCTGGACGGAAAGCAGGTTGGCGAGATACAGTTTCCTGCCGGTGAGTTAGACCTGACTTCGGTGTGCCGTCCTGGGGAAAAGCACGTGCTGAGCCTGCTGGTTGTGGCGATGCCGTTGCGGGGCGTCATGCTTTCCTATAACGACAGCAACTCGGCCCGCGAAGTAAAGGGATCGGTGGCGCGGCGCGGGCTGTGTGGCGATGTCTACCTGGTCGCCACTCCCACGGGCGCTCGACTTGGGGATGTCAAGGTGGATACCTCGGTGCGCAAGTGGGAGATCACCTTCGAGAGTTCGCTGCTGGATCTTTCGGCGGATGCACAGTACGCATTGCGCGCCCAAGTCAGCCAGAACGGCCGAAGCGTCCGCGATTTCACGAGCAAGCCGTTCCGGGCGAGCGACGTCAAGAACGGCCGGATGGCGTTCACTGACGAGTGGCAGCCGGAAAAGCTCTGGGACACCCACACGCCGGAAAACCAGTACGACGTAACTGTGTCGCTGCTGGACGCCGGCGGTAAGGTGCTGGACACGAGCCTGCCGAAACGGTTCGGCTTCCGCGAGTTTTGGATCGACGGGCGGGACTTCTATCTGAATGGCACTCGCATCTTCCTGTGTGCCGTGCCGTTCGACAACGCCCAGATCGGTGCGGCGTGGGCCACGTACGACGGGGCGCGGGAGAGTCTGGAACGCCTGCAGAGCTTCGGCATCAATTCCGTCTACACGCACAACTACGGTTGCGAGCCGGGTTCGCACCTGAGCTTCGCGGAGATCCTGCAGGCCGCTGACGACGTGGGCATGCTGGTTTCGTTGTCTCAGCCGCACTTCTCCCAATACGAGTGGGAAGCGGAGGATGCCGACCGGACGAACGGCTACGCGCGACATGCGGAGTTCTATGTGCGCGTGGCCCAGAACCATCCTGGGGTCGTGATGTACTCGATGAACCACAATGCTACCGGGTACAGCGAAGACATGAATCCCGATCTGATCGACGGCATCCACGACGCCCGCACCGAGTGGTCCCTGAGAAACGTCCGGCGGGCGGTTCGAGCCGAGGCCATCGTCAAGGCTCTCGATCCGAGCCGCATCATCTATCATCATTCGTCCGGCAACCTGAGCTCGATGCACACGAGCAACTTCTATCCGAATTGGGTCCCCATCCAGGAGATGTCCGACTGGTTCGGGCACTGGGCCACCGAGGGCGTCAAGCCGTTCTTCACGTGCGAGTACGGCGCGCCGTTTATGTGGGATTGGGCCATGTATCGCGGCTGGTACAAAGGAAGCCGCAACTTCGGCAGCGCCGTCGTCCCGTGGGACTTCTGTCTGGCCGAATGGAACGCCCAGTTTCTGGGCGACGAGGCGTTTCAGATCAGCGAGGAAGAGAAGACGAACCTGCGTTGGGAGGCCCGCCAATTCCAGGATGGAAACCTATGGCATCGATGGGACTACCCGCACCAATTGGGATCGCGCGATTTCGACGAGCGCTATCCCGTGGTGGCCGCGTACTTGAACGACAACTGGCGCGCGTTCCGCACTTGGGGTGTGTCCGCCATCTCGCCGTGGGGGCATGGAGGGTATTGGAAGCAGCGGCCCGGCATGGACCGCAACCGCCGCGTCGAGCTGAAAACCGACTGGCAGAAGCTCCAGCGTCCGGGGCTCAGCCCGGATTACCTGGAGGAGCGTTACGAACGAATGGACCTGGCTTACGAGCGAACCGACTGGGTCGACACTCTCGCCGCCGAGGCCATGCACCGGAACAACCGGCCGCTGCTGGCGTACCTTGCGGGCAAGCCAGGCAGCTTCACCAGCAAGGACCACAACTTCCTGCCCGGCGATGCGGTCGAAAAACAGATCGTCGTGATCAACAACTCCCGCGTGCCGGCAAAGTGTGATTGCGAGTGGTCAGTGGCGTTGCCGCAAACGGTGAAGGGTGCGGAGAAAACCCGCGTCGACGCCGGACAGCAAGTGCGGATTCCTGTTCCTTTCGAACTGCCGAGCGACCTGAAACCGGGTAAGTACGAACTCAGCGCCACGGTCAAGTTCGACACCGGCGAGACGCAAAAAGACAAGTTCGCCATCCATGTTCTACCCACGCCTCCAGCGATCGGGCCACAATCCTCTCAATCGGCAATTGGCAGTCGGCAATCGGCAATGAAGACCGCGTTGTTTGATCCGAAGGGCGAGACGGGCACACTCCTGGCCGCGATGGGTGTTCGCTGCCAATCCGTCACGGCCGACGCGGACTTATCCGGGTTTGACCTGCTGATCATCGGCAAAGCGGCTTTGACGCCGGAGGGACTGACGCCCGACATGACCCGCGTTCGAAACGGACTCAAAGTGATCGTCTTCGAGCAGACATCCGAGGCATTGGAAAGACGTTTGGGGTTCCGCGTGCAGGAGTATGGCCTACGGAATGTCTTCAAACGCGTGCCCGATCATCCGTATCTGGCCGGACTGGACGACGAAAACCTGCGCGACTGGCGGGGCGAGGCCACGATCCTCCCGCCAAGCCTGAAGTACGAGCCAAGCGACACGTACAACGGCGCGCCTGTGGTCCGGTGGTGCGGTCTGGAGGTCCCGCGGCTCTGGCGTTGCGGTAACCGCGGAAACGTGGCGTCCGTCTTGATCGAGAAGCCAGCCATCGGCGACTTCTTCCCAATCATCGACGGCGGCTTCAGCCTACAATACAGCCCGCTGCTGGAATACCGCGAGGGGAAAGGGATGATCCTGTTCTGTCAAATGGACGTGACAGGACGCACGGAAGAAGACCCAGCAGCGACTCGACTCGTCCAGAACATCCTGTCCTATGTGTCCGATACGTCCTATCCCGTTTGCCCCGCCAGGAAGGCTCTCTATGTTGGCGACGCCATCGGCAAGCGGCACCTCGAACACGCAGGCATCTCTCCAGATGCCTACGCAGGCGGCGATCTGTCACCGGACCAAGTCCTTGTCGTCGGACGCGGCGGAGAACAAGCGTTGGCGGAGCATTCGGCGCCGGTTGCTCGGTGGCTGAAGGCAGGGGGACATCTGTTGGCCCTGGAACTCGATGCCGACGAGGCAAATGCGTTCCTTCCAGCGCCGATCCGCACGACGAAACAGGAACACATCGCCGCCTACTTCGAACCGCCCAGCGTTGGTTCCCCGTTCGCCGGAGTGGGGCCGGCGGATGTCCACAATCGCGACCCGCGCGAGCTTCCGCTTGTTTCCGGCGGGGCCGAGATTGTCGGGGACGGCGTGCTTGCCCAATACGTGGGGCACGATTCTATCGTGCCAGGCACGTTGGAAACGTGCCCCACAGAGTCTGGCCGAGCCAAAAGAATGAACGTCGTCTTCTGTCAGCTTGCACCCTATAGTCTCATCAACTCGCCTGGAGACGTGCCCGGGTTTGCCGTGAATGACGAAGACGCCGCGGATGGTAAGCAAAGCGCCCTGTTGACTATGGGCACGGTGCCATGGGCTCAGTTCGGGCAGAAAGTCACGGGCGGTCAAGCCGGCAAGACGTACACGATCGCCGTGTCGGTCAAGGCAGTCGGCGATCCGGTCACGGCCCGTCTGGAAGTAGAACGCGCGGGAAGCCCCTGGGACCGTGCCGTGCGCGGCGAGGACATTGAGTTGCCTGCTGACGAGTGGACGGATCTGCGCGTCACCTTCAAGGTTGACAAACCTTACCCGGAGGGCTGGTCTGCCTACATCCATTGCGGCCAACCGGGTGCCCGGCTGCGGGCCGATCAATTCCGGCTCTACGAGGGGGCTGCGGAAGAACAGGACCTATTCACGAATCCCAGCTTCGAGGCCGGCACGGAACCGTGGTTCTTCACTTGGCGGACGGAGCAGCAGAACCTGAGGAAGACATTCCGCCGGTCCTCGTTCCTTGTAGCGCGTCTACTGGCCAACATGGGCGTACGCGGCCAGACTCCGCTGCTGTCCCGCTTTTCGACGCCGACAAGCGGAAAGCCCAAAGAGCCGGTCGTCAAGAACGGCGACTTCCGCCTCGACGCAAACGATGACGGCATGCCTGATCACTGGCAGTTCAGCAACAATCTGAAGCAAGCAACTTGCGTGCTTGAAGCCGATGGACCTGGCGCTGGCAACCGATGTCTCCGCATCACGTGCCCCGAGTTCGACGAAAGCGAAAGGGAAAGCGTCATGCTGGCCCAGCATGACGTTCCCGTGGAAGAGGGGCAGTGGTATCTCATTTCGCTTAAGGCGAAGGCGGAAGGGCTGGGAAGCACTCGCATAACCCTCGCGCTCCAGGACACCGCCGACTGGCGATCACTACTCGACTATCAGCGTTTCGCCCCGCGCGAAACGTGGAAGGAGTTCATCTTCCTGGTCCAAGCAAAGGCCACCGCGATATCCAAGACGCGATTCCAGATCTGGCACGGCAAGGCCAGCACCATCTGGCTTTCCGACATCCGTATGGCGCCGTGTGATCCGCCCTCCGAGGGCCGATGGACCAGCGGTCTATACATCGACAAACCGCAAGAATGGGACGACCCGTATCGCTTCTTCCGCTGGTGAAGCCGAACGTCGAAAGCACGCAAGGAACCCGCCTCGCATGCCGAACAGACAAAACCCACGCGCTTTCGGAAGTGATTCCTGAAGAAAGCTGTGATGAAGCGGAGATCCAGACAATGAGAAACTCTCAGACCGGCATGCGAATTGCAATCGCCTTTCTGATCGTAGTCGTCGTATCGGCGACGCCAGCCTGCCTGACCTCCGTGCTTGGGGCGGATACCGCACGGAAGAAAGCGGTCGAGCAGAAACTGGCGGCCATCTGGCAGGAAGTCAACCAGCGTTGGCGCGACCACGGCCAGACACGTGTGACGCAGGTCGAGGTCGCAGACGTTTCCCTGCAGTCATTGGCGCCGCCCGCAGGATTCACCGTTCCGCCCGGTAGCCGTAACGTTATCGCGAAGGACGGCATCTACTACCGCGACGGTCGGCCGACCTTTCTGTTTGGTGTCGAAGGACGGATGTACGACGGACCGTGGATCAACCGTATCCTCGGGCTCGACTTCTTCAGCCAACACGCCGGCATGGTCTGGTGGCGGAGCGCGATGCGGGTGAAAGAATCGCCCGGACCACGCGGCGGCACGAAGCTCACGGTCTCGTTCCGTAATTATCCTTGGGCCGGCATGCTGGTCCGTGAGGCGATGCGCGGCGGCACGCTGTTTGCCATCGACTACTACCTGACCAAGAGCGGTGACAGCAATCTGCGATTCAAGCAATACGACTTCGACCCGCTTTTCTTTGGTGGACCGAGGGACTACGAGCGCGGCACGGGCCACTTCCTGAATCTGCACCTCGAAAACCCGGAGGCTTTCAATTACTACACATCGCAGTTTGATGTCGTTGCGAAGCTGATCGGCGAATACCCGATCTTTCATCACGAGTTGATCAACGAGATCCGCTACAACAGCTACTGGCCCGAAAACATCATCGCGTTCCAGGACAGGATGAAGCAGAAGTACGGCACGATTGCCGCGGCCAACAAAGCGTGGAACACAACCTTCGCCGATTTCGACGACGTCATCCCGCCGATTACCGCGGATCCCGGCAGTTTTTTCTGGCAGCCCGAGGTCGAAGGTCGCGGTTGGCGTCTGGGGAACATCCTGGCCGACTGGAGCAAGTTCATGGCGGAGCATGGAGCCGGCCTGTTCGAAAAACTCCGCGACGATGCCGAGAAGGCCACCGGCGGTACCAATGGCAAGAACACGCTGTTCACCATCCAGTCACCCAATTGCCTCGGCGGTGGGCAACTGCTGCCGCACTTGAAGGCCAAGTCGGAAGATGTCTACGGTCACGAAGCGTTCTTTTATCCCTACCGCTCTGGATCGGCGGGCCAGGAAGATTGGGCCAAAGTGCTCGCGTTGATGAGTCTGCAATTCCGCAACGACATTGTCCGCTGTGCGTCGCCGGACAAGCCGATTATCAACCTCGAAGCGCCCTGGGTCATCACTCGGGCGCACTACGACGCGGGTGCCGTAGGCGTCCAAGAGCCCGGAGATCCGGCCGGACCGAACTTCATGCGAATGTTCTTCTGGCACCAATTGGCCCACGGCCTATCCGGCAGCGTCGTTTCCTACTTCTACGTCAACGAATGCAGCCATGGCGGCTACAGTATGTGGGATCCGAAGGTGATGACCCGCGATGCCGTGCGCGAGATGCCGAGTGTACGGGCAGAAATCCGCGACCTGGCCCCCGTCGTCATGCCGCGCACACGAATTCGCGGAAAGTTGGGCGTCGTGTATTCTCACGAGACGGCCATGGAGAGCGAGTACGCCCGCCGCGACTTCTTCAAGGAGAACATCAGTAACTACGCTGCGGCCATCCTTACCCGCGTGCCGGTCGACATCGTGACAACTCCGCAAATCCTCGACGGTACCGCCGCCGAATATCCCGTGCTATTTGTGAACCATTGCATCCGATTCCCGCGAGCCGCGCTGAACAAGCTGACCCAGTACGTCAAGTCCGGCGGGACGCTATTGATGACGCACGATTCCCTCAGCTACGACGAGCGTGTCGAGCCGTACGACCTGGACGACCTTCTCGGCGCTCGACGCACCGACTCGGCGCGGCAAGACGACAAAGCCGACTTGAGCGACATTTCTCTGAGCGAGGTCTCTCCGGTCAGGACGCGCGTGTCCAGCCCGTCCTTTGGCTATCACCTTGAACTCACAACCGCAGAGGGGCTGGGGGACTCACCGCGAGGCCCAGCGATTTGCGTGAACAAGATGGGCAAAGGTCGCGTGATCTATGTCGGCTGGAACCTGCCCGCTGACGCGATGCGCGGTGTAGTGGCGCATGCATGCCGGCTTGCGGGCGTGTCTCCGACCGTGGACGTGGAATTCGATGACCGCGTTGCTACCGACTACGTCGAAACGCACTTGTTCGGGAAGTCGGGAAGCGGACGCCACGTTGTCTACTCGCTGAACTTCGGCGGCGGGCCGAGGAAAGCCCGGTTGATCCCTGCCACACTCGCTCGCGGCAACGAGAAGTACTACGTGCGCAACGTGCGGACCCGTCAATACGTGGCTCCAGGCGGTCGCAAGGCCAAAGCGGCGTGGGTAGCGGCAGATCTGGCCAATGGCATTCCCACATCGTTGCCCGCGCAAGATCCCGAACTGTTGCTCGTCGAACGCACGAATCTGGCACCGCTCGAATTGAACGGTCTGACGGAGGAGCAGACTGAAGTGCTCAAATGGGCGTGGCGGCCCAGCCGGCCGGCAAAGCATCGCCTGCTCGTCAACGGCTATCATGTGGGCGAATTTCGCGTTTCCAAGCCCAAGATGCCCAGCGCGGTCAAGGCCTTGGAAGATGCCGGTTGGGAGGTCAATTCCATGATCTCTAGGCTCGAAAACACAGTCGAAACGCTTTCCTCCAAGGGCATCACTCAGGAAAAGCTGGACAGCTATCAGGTATTGGCCTTCATTGGCCTGCACCACGGTACGAGTGTGTGGCGCAGCGAAGAGATCAGGCGCTTGATCAAGTACGTGCACGACGGCGGATCGCTGCTCGCGTGCATAAAACGCGACTGGCACTTCGAAGCGCCCTTCTACGAAGATCTCAAGCCGTTGGGAATCGGCGACGCCGGCCTGGCAATCGGCGAAGGCACCGGCGAGGCAACTGACGCCGGCGGGAACATCTTCGATCCCACCAACTGCATCATGGGCGAGCCGCTGTACGTCGGCCTGAAAGATCCCTCGGAACACCCAATCACCGAAGGCATATCGCTCTTTCAAACGACTGGCATCCGACCGCTGTACGTCGGCAATCCGGCTGCCACGACCCTGTTCGCCTCCGGGCCGAAGGCCGAAGTGATGAACCTGTGGGGCGAGCGGCGTCCCGCGCCGGATGTCCCGGTTGCCGTCGCGTTGGTGCACGGCAAAGGGCGCGTCGTGGTGGTCGGCTCTGATACCTGGCTCCGTCCCGACGAACTGGAACTCGGCGACAACAAACGCCTGCTTATCAACATCCTCGATTGGCTGGGGAGAAGATGAAAGACGATGACGAAGCACGGCGGCTTGACGGAGAGATTGTCCTATGGAAGTGCGAACCTGCTTGAAAGTGCTTGTACTGGTTTTTCTACCGAACACGGTGGTCACGGGCCAGGATCCAGAGCCATCGCCGGTCATTATCGACACCGATATCGGTGGCGGAATCGACGACGCCTTGGCCCTGGCTGCTGCGATCATGAGTCCCGAACTGGAAATCCGCGGCATTACCATTGGCGGCTCGGACGCCGGTACTCGTGCCCGCATCGCAGGACGGTTCCTGGAAAACACGGCCCACCCTCGCATCCCCGTGGCCATCGGTAGCAGCGACGAATCAGGAACGCCCATCGACGGTCAACGTCAATTTGCCCGTCGTGCCGGGTTCAGAGGTCCCACTCGCGACAACGCCATCGAGTTCATGTACGAGCAACTCAAGAAAGACCCGGGCAAGATCACGATTATCTGTCTCGGACCGCCCACCAACGTTGCCGACTTGATAGAAAGGCATCCGGAGGCGAAACCGTGGATCCGGAATCTCATTGTGTGGACTGATCAGATCGGTGACACGCTGGCAAAGATCCGTGAGGCAAACATTCCGCTGCACGGCGTGCTGCCTGGAACGATCACTCCCAGATTGACCGAACCGATGCGGAAACGGTTGTTCGCGTCCTGCACACCTCTGAGCTACAACCTCCGGTCGCTGGCCGAGCTTTCGGGCGAAGACGGTCCATCGCTCCGAGGAGCCTGCATGATCCAACTGGTTCGAAGTCCTGACGAGCCGGTTTCGACAGCGCACTCTGGAACAGATTCTCGGCAGTCGCGTGATCCGGACCGAGTGATTGACCGGATTACTAGTCCCTCTCCAAACCCGCGATACATGCCGAACCATGTACCGATAGTGATTGGCGGTGGCGACTATCACCGGCTGTGCGGGTATCCGATCGAAGAAAGACAAATCCGAGGCTTGCTCGAAGAACTCGCGGAGTCGCTTGGAAAGCCGGGCACTATCGAGCTGCGGGTCGAGCCGGATTCCGACGAAGCGGCTCTCGATCGGGTGGCGAAGTTGTGCCGAGTGGCGGGCTGGACAGACCAGCGTGTGACGCTCGTCAAGCGAACGGTTTCTCGACCCATCGACCGAAAGGGCTTACCGCATCGGGTGCATGTATTCGAGGACTATGAGACCGAGATCGAACGGCGTTGGTGGCTTGCGGGCGAGCCCATAACCGAGAACCTGCCGTCGGGCAGCACGCGCGCAATTCGGGCGATGCCGTGCCGGAACTTCGATGGCAAGATGGGCGACTTCTATCGACCCTATCGGGCAGTCATATTCAACCCGGTCCCCGGCCCACCAATGGGTCCCTGTACGCGACTCGGTTTCCGATACCATCTTACGGGCACCGACCGTGTTCGAGTACAGATCTACAGCCTCTCGAATGGCTACCACCGCTCGCTCACTCTTACCGGCCTATCGCAAGGAGCGTGGCATTCAGCTACGGTCGACCTGACCGAAGCCCGGCGCCCCGATGGCAGCGGCGGACCGCTCGCCAAAGACGAACGGATCGACGAC
>JADHUC010000045.1 GCA_016784735.1 Pirellulaceae bacterium
TCCCGTCGCGTTCGACGGTGATCGACGTGCCGATCGAGGCCAAGCACGTACCGAACTTCTTCGTCGAGGCGACGTTGGTCCGCAACGGGCGAGTACACAACGAAGCACAGGAACTCTTCGTCCCGCCAGTCCAAGGGCTGCTGACAGTCGAGGTCGAAACAGACAAGCCCGAGTACCGGCCCGGCGAGAAGGGCACGGTGCGGGTCCGAGCTACGGACGTGACAGGCGAACCGGTCGCCGGCCAGGTCACGCTGACCGCGTACGACGAATCGGTGACCTACATCCAGGACGAATTCGGCCCGAGCCCGCGCGTGTTCTTCTGGGGGCAAAAGCGGCATCACACGCCGTACGTTCACTCGTCGGTCAACAACCAGTTCGGCGCAATGGGCTCGTTCACTCGGCCGGAACACATGGTCTACTACGGCAGCGGCATGCCGGATGGCTGGCAAGGCTGGTGGGGTCTGGACGCTGGCGGCCTGAGCCTCAGTGGCGGGTTCGGTGGCGGCGGCGGAGGTTCGGCACAGTCCGGCCTGGACTCCTACGGTATGCGCGGCGATCGTCTCGAGCAATCTGCCAGCCGGTCGAGCCGCAGCGCTTCGGGGCCAATGGACGCAAACCAGCCTGCGGGCGGGCCGATGTCGGGCGTGATGAAGAGCGCCGAGCTTTCTGCTTCCCTGGGTGCGATGGAAGGAGACACGAAGTCCAAAAGCGAAGCCGGTGTGACGGTTGATCTGGTCGAGCCTGAGGTGCGGACGTACTTTGCCGACACGGCGCTGTGGCTGCCTTCGCTGGAACTGGGCAACGACGGCACGGCGGAGACGGAGATCACCTTCCCGCAATCACTGACCACCTGGCGGGTCCGCGGGTACGCGATCACCAACGCCACGCAGGTCGGCGACGCGACCGCCAAGGCCACGACGACCAAGGACCTGATCGTCCGACTCCAGGCCCCGCGATTCTTCGTCGAGCGAGACGAAGTCGTTCTCTCGGCCAACGTGCACAACTATCTGAAGACGGAAAAAAAGGTCCAGGCCGAGTTGATCGTACCCGGCAAGCTGTTCGAAGCAATGAGTGTGGAAGGGCAGGATTTGGGTGGTAGGTCCCGCTTGCCGAGCGGGACCTCGGCCACTATTGGCGAGTTTTCTGGCGATTCAGGTCCCGCTCGGCAAGCGGGACCTACTCCGATTCCGGATGAAGACGGCAACCTGCACCTGGTGGCCACCGCGACGGTCGCGGCCGAAGGCGAGCATCGTTTCGATTGGCCAGTCCGCGTGCGCGAAGCCGGGCTGGCCCGCATCACCGTCAAAGCGCTGACCGACGAGGAGAGCGACGGCATGCGGTTGGCGTTCCCGGTACTGGTCCACGGGATCAACAAGACGATTGCCCAAAGCGGCTCGTACCGCGTCGCGCAGACAGGCCAGCGGACGCTCGAGCTGGACCTGCCCGAGGACATCGACCCCGAGCAGACGAAACTGGAAGTCACGCTGTCGCCCAGCCTGGCAGGCGTGATGATCGACGCTCTGCCCTACCTGGTCGGCTATCCCTACGGGTGCGTCGAGCAGACGATGAGCCGGTTCTACCCGACGGTACTCGTATCCGGCACACTGAAGAAGATGGGCGTCGACCTCGAAGCCATCGGCAAACAGCGACGGCAGATGCACGAGGGCGACCTGAAGAACCGCTTCGGCCGCTGGAAAGAGTCGCCGGTGTTCGACTCGGCCGAGATGGATCGCATGGTCCGCGCCGGGCTGAATCGGATCTACGGCTTCCAGCAGAACGACGGCGGTTGGGGCTGGTGGCGGAACGACGAATCGTCACCGTACCAGACGGCCTACGTGCTGCAAGGGCTGCACGCGGCGCGGCAGGCCCAGGTCAACGTGGACGGCGGCGTCTACGAGCGCGGTATGAACTTCCTGCAAAACGCGATCAGCAAAGAGCTGGCCAAACCGAAGGATCAACGGCGGATCGGACACATCCAGACGCAGGCCTACCTGGCCTACATTCTGTCGCTGGAACGCCGGCTCAACCAGGACGAGCGGAAGGCGTGGCTCGACGATCTGTATGCCTCGCGCGGCAAGCTGAACAACTACGGCCGCGCCCTGCTTGCCCTGGCGATGCACAACGAGCAGCGAACGGACGAGGCCAAGACGCTGTTGCGCAATGTGCTGCAATTCGTCGAGCGCGACGACGACAACGAAACGGCCTGGGTCCGTACGCCGGCCGAGCACTGGTGGTTCTGGTGGAACAACGACATCGAAACAAACGCCTGGACGCTCAAGGCGCTGGTGGCAATCGACCCGCAAAGCGACCTGGCGCCGCGGCTGGTCAAGTGGCTGCTGAACAACCGTCGCAACGGCCATTACTGGCGGAGCACGCGCGATACGGCCCTCACGATTGCGGCCATGGTCGACTACATGCAGGCCAGCGGCGAGGCGGCGCCCGACTACTCGCTGACGGTCAGCGTCGACGGCCGACCGATGAAGGAAATCCGGCTGACGAAAGACAACCTGTTCACGTTCGACAACCGACTCGTGTTGAGCGGGTTACACGTCAAGCCAGGTCCACACAAGGTCACGCTGACAAAGAAGGGCGAAGGGGCGCTCTACTACTCCTGCTATCTCAGCTACTTTACAAAGGAAGAAGACATCCAAGGTGCCGGCAACGAGATCTTTGTCAAACGGGAGTACTTCAAACTGGTGCCGAAGACCGAAGAGGTGCGTTTGCCCGACGCCGGAATAGCCGCATCGCGGCCGGGTCTTCGTCCAAAGGCGCTCGACAAGACGGGGCGTAAGGAACTGCGGGCCGGCTACACGCGCGTGCCGCTGAAGACCGGCGACGCGGTTGAAAGCGGTGACAAGATCGAAGTCGTGCTGACAATCACGTCGAAAAACACTTACGACTACTTGGCCTTCGAGGACATGAAGCCGGCCGGCTGCGAGCCGATGGAGCTGCGCAGCGGCGGGCGATGGGCGGGCGGCTTGTGTCCACACCTCGAGCTGCGCGACGAGAAGGTCGTCTTCTTCATCGGCCTCTTGGAGCAGGGAACGCACGTGCTCCGCTACAAGCTGCGAGCCGAAACGCCCGGCAAGTTCCACGCGCTGCCGACGACAGGCTTCGCCATGTACGCCCCCGAGGTGCGAGCAATCAGCGACGAGATGCGACTGGGGATCGTGGATAGCGAATAGTGAGACGCCACTGCTGCATCGCCCGGATCAGAGACCCGGTTTTTCGAAAAAACCGGGTTTCTGTCACCGCCCGCCGAGCAGTCGTTCGACATGTTTCTGAACGGCGATCGGATATCGAGCTAGATGGCCCGAAAGATCCGGCGTGCGGATGCGATGCAGATCGCGGAACGTGACCAACGCCTCCGGTCGGACTCCCTGACGTCGCGATAGATACACGTAGTCGCATAACGCTTGAGCCGGCGGAGCTACCATGCCTTCGGGCACCGGAGCGTACACACCGCTGCGCACACAGACAAACACAAGTCGTCCGACGGGCGTGTCACGTTCTCGCGCTCGGGGACTTCGGCGATCTGTGAAGCAGGTGACGGTCGTGGGCACTTGCGTGACGAGGTTGTGCTCGTGGAGCGCGTAGTGTCCGGTGATGTACGCGTGCGAATCGATGGCAGGGACCAGGATCTCGGCGCTCACGGCACCCGGTAATCCGTACAGGCCGTGGGCATACTTCGCAATAATCGTCTGTTGCCGCAGACGGGCCAACTCGACGTTCAGGGCCGCTCGGCTGGCGCCCGCCACGTTGGCCAGTTCGGTGACCGTATACAATACCTTCCCGTGCCGGTCACGCTGCTGCTCCAAGAATTCTCGCCATGCGTTGGCTTTCACGAGTCGGACTCCTCGATCGTCAGCCTTTCGGTGAGCAGACGCATCACACGGTCCCAGATCATCGCCGCGCCGCCTGCAACTCGCAGATTAGCCGCCACCGCGGGGTCGACCTGGGTATCGAGAACCCGCTCGATCTCCTGCACGTGGACGGACGAATCGGCCTGCAAACGGCCGAGCCGCTCGATCACATCCGCGGGTGCCAGAGACAGTTCGTCAAACTTCTGTGACAATCGCCCAGCGGCATCCGGCGGCAGGCTATCCTGAAACAGGAAAATGTCCAACACATCCCGCGCCTGAGTGAACTGCCGATTCAGAAGAGCAATGATCTTGCTTTCGATCATGTCCGCATCGGATACCGTCAGGAAGACCGTGCCTGCAACCGTCCGAACCACCGGCGGGTCGTGGCGCGGGATCTGCGTAATCTCCAACGGGATCTCCATCCGGCTCCCGCGTTCGGCCGAACGGTAAAAGGCCATGTCGACGATTCGCACGGCCGGAGATTCCGCGGCAGGGCCTCCGGCAGGTCGTACGTCTCCGTCATAGTCGAACTGCCGCTTGACTTCCGGCAGAAGTCGCTTCTGAAGAACCTCGACGATTTCCGCTTGCTTCTCGTATAGATCACCTTCCCAGTGATAATCAATGTCGATCGAGGCACGGCAACTTGCGTCCAGGAGGCGATAGCGATAGCCGCCGATCAAGCAAAGCTGATGGCCAACCGGGTGCGTTGCCAGAATCTGGGCTGCCAGGGTCTGGATCTGTTCGAAGATCGCGATAGCGATGTTATTCATGTAGCTAAGCATAACACATGTGTTATATTTGGCAACACAAATGTGCCTGGATCGGGCTCCTTGATCGCATGCGAGGGGATAGTACTACACGTCGGCCCCCCGTTGCCTTCAGTTCCCTGTCGCGTGCCTTGGCGGGTTATGCCGTGTCCGCGTTGTAGATTATAAACGGCCGGTGCGAATGGCGGTCAACGCGAGAACCCGGTGAGAGGCTACACATCATGCGTAGAATCAAAGACGGCAGTCGAGAAACGCTTACCCGGCGAAGATTCATGGCGACGGCGGCGGCCACAGGGATCGGGAGCGCTGGTATGCCGGTTCTTGGAGAGGTCAAGCAGGCGGATCAAACTGGCGTTCACCAAACGCTTGACTGCGCGGCGCCTGTCATTCGTAGTGTGGATGTACTGGTCTGTGGCGGTGGTCCGGCTGGTTGTGCGGCGGCCATCTATGCTGCCAGGGCCGGCGCCAAGACGATGTTGATCGAGAACTTGCCCTTCCTGGGCGGCGTCTGGACGGCGGTCGGGGTCTCCCATTTCATACAAGGACGCGGCCGCGGCGGCTTCAATACCGAGCTTCATCAGCGGCTGCCGGTGCACCAAGTCTTTGGTCGCAACATCTACGTCATCGAGGACATGAAAGCGTTGCTCGACAAACTCATGGACGAGGCTGGCGTGCGAACGCAGTTGCATACCCGCGCAATCGCCGTGTCCAAGGACGGCGGCCGGCTGCAGGGTGTGTTCACGGCGAGCAAATCCGGTGTTGAGTTCATCGAAGCCCGCGTCGTCATCGACTCAACCGGCGACGGCGATATCGCGGCCGCCGCTGGCTGCGAATACGACATGGGCCGCACCTTTGACGGCAAGACGCAACCCGTCACGCTGTTCGGAACGATCGGCGGCTATCGCGGGGAGCCGGCCAAGGGGCGCCCGTTAGTGGAGATTCTGGAACGGGGAGGATGGCGGCCCAGCTATCCGCCGGTAACGCTGTTCCCGCAGCCGGGTCAGCCCGGCATCTTCCGGTTGATGGCGACGCAGTTCTACGGCCTTGACGGAACCGACGTGCGTCATCTCACACGGGCGGAAATCCAGGGACGCGAGGAAATCCGCAAGTGCGTGGAGGTATTCAAGGAGCACGGCGGCGACGATTGGAAAGATGCTTTTCTGATTGAAACGGGTCCTGCGATCGGCGTCCGGGAAACGCGACGCATTCGTGGCCGTTACACTTTGACCTGGGAGGATCTGGACCGAGGCGCGCGTTTCGAAGATGGAATTACGGAAGTCAGCTCGGGGTCGAACATCCACCCCGTCGACAATCCCTATGAAGACCCACCGTCGGGTTTGCCAGCTCGGCCCAAATTCAGCGTTCGGCCCTACGAGATTCCCTACCGCTGCCTGCTGGCAGCGGATGTCGACAATCTACTGTTGGCCGGGCGCTGCATTTCCGGCGACTGTTATGCGCTGGGCAGCTATCGACTGACGGGGAACGTTGTCCGGACGGGCGAGGCAGCGGGACTGGCTGGAGCCATGGCGACACAACAGCGCGTTTCGCCAGCAGACCTGGACGGCAAGGCGCTGGTGATGCGCCTGACTGAAATGCGGGGGGAGGCGGGTTGAGCCATCAGAAGGCAACTCGCGTACCTGCAAGTCGCCGAGTGTCCCTCGAGAGAGAGCCTGACGTTCTATTTGCGGTTGTCGCCCGATCGGCCTTTTCTTTTCGGCTTGGGACTGACCTCCGCAGGAAAATCCTTCGATTCGGTACGGGCTGTCGTCAAGTACTCCTCGATTTGCGCGACGACGGAGGGATGCTGGCCGGCGACGTTGGTCGTCTCGGCAACGTCCGTCTTCAGGTTGTACAAACTGATAGGCCCGTTCTGGCCGATGCGGAGCGCCTTCCAGTCTCCTTTGCGGACTGCCTGGGTGAACTTCTTGTTGCGACCGTATTCCCAGTACAGAAAACGGTCGTCAAGTTGCGGTTGGTCTTTCCCTACCAGAGTGGGCAAGATGCTCACGCCGTCGATGTTCTTCGGCGGCTCGACTCCGGCAATCTCTGCGCACGTCGGCAACACGTCCCAGTGTGCCCACACGGCATCGCTGACCGTGCCGGCCTGGATGTGACCTGGCCAACGGACGATCGTCGGTACACGGATTCCTCCTTCAAAGAGGCTTCCTTTCGACCCCCGCAAGCCGCCGGCCGCATCGAAGAACTTGTGATCCCGGCCACCCACCGACACCGGCCCATTGTCACTGGTGAAGAAAACGATCGTCTTCTCGTCGATTTGAAGTTCTTCTAACAGTTCGAACAGGCGGCCGATGTCGCAGTCCATGCGGGTGATCATCCCGGCGACCGCAGCGTTCGGCTCCACCTGCGCGCCGTAATGTGCGCCGGGGTACGGTGTTTCCGGGAATTTGCCGCGATACTCTTTCAGTGAATCCTCGGGCACAACGATCTCGGCGTGCGGAATCGTGTAGGCGACATACAGAAAGAACGGATCCTCTTGATTCTGCCGTACGAAGGCCAACGCTTCGTCGGTCATCATGTCGTGCGAGTAGACCTCCTTCCTACCGTCGACATTTTGCGGCAAGTCCATCTTCTCGCGATTCTTCCATAGAAAGGGAGGATAGTAGAAATGGGCATTCGCCTGATTCAGATACCCGAACCAGAAATCGAACCCCTGATCGTTCGGAATGCCCGTGGTTCCCGGCTCGCCGAGCCCCCATTTGCCGACAATGCCCGTCCGATAGCCGGCAGTTCGCAAGACCTCCGCAACCGTGACATCTTCCGGTACCAATGGCACCCGCCCGTTGATGCCGGCATTGCCTCGCACTCTGGCATGACCGGTGTGCAGCCCGGTCATCAAACAGCAGCGGGTCGGTGCGCAGACAGTGCTTCCCGAGTAAACCTGCGTGCACCGCATCCCCTGAACGGCCATCCGATCAAGGCGAGGCGTCTTGATCTTCGTTTGACCAAAACAGCCGAGTTCTCCATAACCCAAGTCGTCGGCCATGATGAAGATGATGTTTGGCCGGCTGCCGGCTCGCTCTTCGGCATTTGCCATTGTGGACGCAAATGAGAAGGCTAGCACACAAAGCAGAATTGGAAGATGTGATTTTCTCATCGTCGGTGAATCTCTCGGCAGGTTGGTAGGTCTTGCGAAAGAACAGCTCGTTTAACCCGAAGCCGGAGGCGATGGCGGACAGTGGGATGGATCGACCACACGTAGCGCTCGCCATCGCCTCCGGCTTCGGGTTAAACGAGCAAATTTGCGGGTCGCGACTATAGCATGCGCGAAGCCTTGATACGGGTCAACCGAACGACCCTTGCCGATCGGCCGCCGATGAACGATGATGTTTTGATTGAATGAACGAGAGTTGTTACCAGTTCATGTTGGCACGATGGAATCGCGCCCCACGTGCCTGACGACACCTCGACGAGTTCTTGCCCTTCATCTGTCCCGAGGTAACCGACCATGCAGTGTCTACCCGTTTTTTGTTCTTTTGTACGTCCCCTCTCGCGGTTCTTCACGGTTTCGCTTATCGGATTGCTGCTAACTTCCGCTGTGTCGGCAGACGACGGAGCCGCGATCATCCAGCAGTCCGGTGTGCAGGGCGGCTTTGTCGTCCACCTCGGCTGCGGCGACGGTTCCTTGACCGCCTCTCTACGTGTCGGGGACCAATACATCGTTCATGGACTCAGCACTTCGGAAACAGAAGTCGCAGCCGCGCGCAAGAGCCTGCAGGCACAGGGCGGCTACGGCCCCGTCAGCGTCGACCTGTGGGACGGACAAGCGTTGCCATACGCCGACAATCTGGTGAACCTGATCGTGATGCAGGATGCAGAATCCGGGATACGAGATGAGGAGTTGATGCGGGTGTTGGCGCCCGGGGGTGTACTGCTGAAGATCTCGCCTGAAACCCGAAACCTGAAACCTGAAACCTTGCGCAAGCCGTGGCCGCCGGAGATGGACCAATGGACACATTACTTTCACAATGCCGACGGCAATCCCGTGTCGCAGGACGACATGGTCGGCCCGCCCACGCAGTTGCGTTGGATCGGCAGCCCCCGCTGGTCCCGCCATCACGATCACATGGCCAGCATGACTTCGTGCGTGTCCGCCGGCGGCCGGCTGTTCTACATTCTGGACGAAGGGGCGCGAGCGTCGATCCAGTTGCCTTCCGCCTGGCGGCTGATCGCCCGCGACGCTTTCAATGGAACGATCCTCTGGAAACGTGACATCGACCAGTGGAACACGCGGCAGTATCCGCTCAAGAGCGGTCCGGCCCACTTGCTGCGTCGATTGGTCGCCGTCGACGATCGCGTGTTTGTGACGTTGGGCATCGACGCACCGACCGTGGTCCTGGACGGAGCCACCGGCAAAACGTTGATGACTTTCGAAGGCAGCGAGTTCACTCGCGAGATCGTCGCTGACGACGGCATCGTGTACGCGGTGGCAGACAACACGCCATCGGCGCTGCCCAAGTGGCGTCGCGTATCGACTTACGTCTGGGAGAACACACGCACCGCGAATCCCGGCTGGGGCTGGAGCGGCGCATCAAGGAAGATCTTCGCTTTCCAAGTCGATTCCGGCCAGCGTCTGTGGGAGGCCGAAGCCCCGGTCTCTCCGTGTTCGCTGGCCGTCGCTGGCTCGAACGTCGTCTTTCATGATGGCGAGAAGTTGGTCTGCTTGGACCGTCAAAACGGCGAACGGTTGTGGGAGTCCGAACCATCGCCGACAGCAATCCCCGTCCAGACAAACACGGGCCCGCGAGTGCTGATTTACGACGATGTCGTTCTGCTGGCCGCCAACAACGGCAAAGTCTCCGGGTGGTCGATCCAGGACGGCAGCAAGCTGTGGGAGCAACAACAAAAGCCCAGCGGCCACTTGTCTCTGAAAGACTTGTTGGTGGCCGACGGTCTGGTGTGGACCGGCGATATCGCGGGCAACGCCGGCAGTGGCGTGTTCACGGGGTACGACCCGCGCACCGGCGAGGTGAAACGCGAGTTCCCGCCGGATGTCCATGTTCACTGGTTCCATCACCGCTGCTACCCGGCCAAGGCTACAGACAAGTATCTGTTGACCGCACGGAACGGCACGGAATTTATCGATTTGAAGAGAGAGACCTGGCAGCCGAATCATTGGGTCCGCGGCGGTTGTATCTACGGTGTGATGCCATCGAACGGGCTGACCTACGCTTCGATGGACGCGTGCGGGTGCCAATTGGAGGCCAAGCTATCCGGCTTCAAGGCATTGGCCGCCGGCCCGGTGCCGCAACCGGGGAAGAACGGCATCGCCGCGGGCGAGCGGCTGCAAAAGGGCCCAGCCTTCGGCCAAATCGGAAATCGCAAATCGGAAATCGCAAATCCTGATGACTGGCCAACCTACCGTCACGATTCGGCTCGCAGCGGCGCCAGTCCGGTCGCTGTTCCTGCGGACGGTATCGGCCAGGTGTGGCAGGCCAAGATCGGCGGTCGCTTGAGCGCCCCCACCATCGCCGCCGGCAAGGTGTTTGTCGCCGCGGTAGATGCGCACCAAGTCGTCGCGTTGGATGCCAAGACCGGCGAGGTGGCTTGGTCGTTCACCACCGGCGGCCGCGTCGATTCGCCGCCGACGTACTATCAGGGACTTGTGCTGTTCGGTTCGACCGACGGTTACGTCTACGCTCTGGATGCCAAGGACGGAGCGTTGGCCTGGCGATTCCGCGGGGCACCCGTGGACCGTCGCATGATGGCTTGGGAGCAGTTGGAATCTGCCTGGCCCGTGCACGGCAGCGTGCTGGTTCACGACGATGTGTTGTACTGTACGGCCGGTCGCAACATGTTCCTGGACGGCGGGATTCACTTCCTTCGTCTGGACCCGAGAACCGGCGAGTTGCTGGGCGAAGTCGTTTGGGACAACATGGATCCTGAATCAGGCAAGGAGATGCATCTGGCCTATCTGGAGAAGACGCGAGGCAACAACATGCCGGTGGCCTTGTCGGATATCCTCAGTTGCGACGGACGTCACATTTGGATGCGGTCGCAGAAGATCGACTTCTCCGGGAAGCGGTCGGAGATCGGGCTGGAGGACTTGACCAAGCAGCCAGCGCAGGATTGCCACCTGTTCTGTCAGATCGGCTTCTTGGACGACGATTACTTCTTCCGATCCTACTGGACCTACGGCCGCCGCGTATCCGGCGGCTACGGGGCATGGCTCAAGGCTGGCCGCCTGGTCCCGTCCGGCCGAATTCTCTGCTTCGACGACGACAACGTGTACGGATTCGGGCGGCAGCCGGAGTACATGGTCAATGCCTCGGTCTTGGAGTACGAGCTGTTCTCCGTGGACAAGACCGTTACTGAGGAGGCGATCGCCCGCATCGGGAAAGCGGAAGCGGAAATCAACGCTCGTTCTTCGCTGAGAAACGCCAATTCGTCCGACTGGCTGCTGCGCCGGTTCTTCCCGCGCGATCAACTGACGGCGACCAACGCAAACTGGCTTCTCCAGAAACCTTCTGTAACAGCACGCGCCATGGCGTTGTGCAGGGACATCGTGCTGGTGGCGGGCCCGCCCAACATCATCAACGAACGCCAGATCTACCGCTTGCCCGACGCACCGGCCACGAAAGATGCTATCAAGCGTCAAGCGGAAGCCTTGGAAGGCAAGCACGGCGGAGTGCTGTGGGCATTGTCCAAAGCGGACGGCGAGCTGTTGGCTCGCTACGCCCTGGATACCATCCCCGTCTTCGACGGCCTAGCCGCGGCTGGAAACGCACTGTTCCTGAGCACGGTCGACGGGCGACTGCTCTGCCTCTCGGGCGACGCAGCCACTCCGCTGCCGGCCTCGGACGACCTGCCAGTGCAAATCGACTGGGAGCAGGTGGAAGATCCGAACTACCTGCTGCCACTGCCGGTCTCGAAAGACGAGGATTTTGACCGCGTGACGCGTTGCCAAGTTTTCGAAGCAGATCTGGGCTACCGCCTGAAGCCCAAGGGCAAGGGCGAAGTGGCATTGGCGTTGAAGAAGTTGGAGAATCCCGTCAAGGGTACCGCCACGTTCAAGACCCGCATGGTCGTCCCGGCCGATGCAAGGGGCACCCTCCGTAACGGATTTCTAGTGTTTGGAGACGGTGGCCAGGACGAGCAACTGATCAAGTGCGGCATGAGGTTGAAGATGAATCGAGCGGTCTTGGTTCAAGGTCCACTGAGCGGTGGCCAAACGACCGGGGCACCGGTTGAACTAAGTGGCAACCAGCCGATCGACATTGTGGTGATCGTCGACTTGGACAGCCAGCAAGTGGCCTACACGGCCAACGGCGTGGAAGTGAAGGCCAAACTGAAACGGCCGCTCAAGTCGATTACGCACATCGGCTATGCGATGGATAACGCCGTCGTGGATTTCGCCCCGCTGGACGTTCAGCAAGACTAGGGCGAGCGGCGGTTGGTTCCGTACCGTGGCGTAAGCTTCTAGCTTGCGAATCTCCTGCAACAGGCAAGCTGGAAGCTCGCCCCACGGGCAGATTCCCATCTGCTGCTCGCCTGGACGAGTTTTTCTCGAACCAAGTTCAGGGTTTGCAGGGAACCCCGCAAGGTGTGCTACTTGAGATTCTCCCACAATCTCAGTGATCACCTGAGATCTGCTTTGCGACCAGCGAGAACACGTCGTGTACCAAGCGATCGGACAGGGGCAAATTGAGTAGCCCAAACCACGCATAGACAACCTTGCCGCCTTTGGGCTCGCTGGCCTTGTGCTCCACAAACACCACAGCGTCTCCGTAGTGCGTGCCCTGTTCGTCTCGCAGTTCGACGAGCGGTATGACCACGTCGCCCGGCGCCATTTGACTGCGAACGAACGGTCGCCAGCGGAGATCGCCGGTTTCTGGGAACGGAAACCGCTTTGCCAAGTGGGGTAGCCGGTTCTGGTCTTGGGTGAACCACAGGGTCTTGCCTTGAGGCGGCTGTTCCCAACCGCCAATTTCGCCGCCTACGGAAATGGGCAAACCGAAACGGCCGCAACTGTTTACGGCTTCGCCTTTTTCGTTGTAGTGGAACGGCGCAGGGGCGCTGGGCAGCACCACAAGGCATCCGCCCGCGTTCAGATAACGCACCAGCCCCGCATCCACGTCGCCGGGCTTGTTCACGGTCTGACGGTATGTTTCCGCCGAGGCGTAGACTAGCACGGGCAACTCCTTGGCTGTCGACGGTTCGAAAGCAGCCACCTGCTGCCAGGTTAGCAGCGCCGGCTCCAGGCCGATATCCAGCAATGGCCAAAGCGCCGACAAGTCGGCGTCCGGCAGAAGGCCGATACGAGTCCCGCTCAAACTGGCGCGCAGGCGTTCTTGTTCTTCCTTTGAGATGCCGGTCTCTTTTGGCGGTATCGTACGCTCCTTGCGTTCGCCTTTAGCTCTGAAGCGAGCACTGAATTCGGCTGTGATCTTCAGGTATTCGTCTCCGTATTCCACCGATGGTTCGATATCGCTTCCTTCGTGCCATTCGTTCCACGACGTGATCAGCACCCAATGCGGATCAGCGTCAATGGCGGCTTGCCATTGTGCGCGGTAGGAAGCTCCATCGAACCGTTCCACGCGCAGACCGGGCTTGCGGATCTTGGTGTCGTCGTAACCAGGGATGATGGTGATCGTGCTGATACGTCCGAAACGGTCTGCCGTGTCGACCGCGTTTGGATACGCCGTCTTGGTCCACGACTCCAATTGCGGCAGGCTTCTTTCTCGTAGTGCTCCGGCCGTGTTGTAGGTGTGAATACCATCGAAGATCCGAGCCGCCGTGCGGTCAATTCGGTCACCCATGAGAATGGCACCACCGGGGTAGGCGCGATTGATTTGAGTGAGGGCAGCACACCAGCCTGCGAGACCGAGTTGTTCCACGGCCCGGACATAGACAAAAACTACGGGCATTCCGCCGACTTTGAGCCACGCCGGGTGATCGGCGAAATTGCGCAGCGCGTCAAGCACGTCACGGGCGGCGGATTCGGCGGTCTTCGGCCCTGGCACGTTTTCGTAGTAGATCGTGGCGCTGAGTCCCGCCCGTTGGCATCCATCCAAAACGCGCTTCATCGCCCGGTCCTCGAACGAGCCCTTTCCCCACCAACTGATTATGAAACCGTCAACACCTGCCTGCTTGGCCCATTGGCACTGCCGGGCAATGGTCTCCGGATCGTGCGAATCATACGGGCCCAGTTCTGGGTAGTTGGTGCTGCTGGCGATTTGCTGTCGCTGTTGGTCAACGCCGCTCCAGTGGGACCATCTGCCGCTGCCGCCTTCCACGTCCGGGTTGCCGTACCATGGATAGTAAAACGCGAGGACCTGACGTGGGACACCGCTGTGTTTCACCTGCGAACGCTGGGCCAAGGACGCAAGATCGAACTCGGCTGCCGAACACGTTCCGAATGAAACGACGATCGCGGCGAAGGACAATATTGATATCAACCTTTTCATATTCATCTCCTTAGCCGCCTTTTGTAACCTTTTTCCGGAGGCCGGATCAGTAGGGGTAAGTGTTATGCCTCCGGCTTCGGGTTAAACGAAAACACGAGAAACCCAACAGACATGAGGTCCTAACCATGCAGACTTGGTTTCGCAAGAATTCACAACTGATCGGCATCGTTGGTGTGCTGGCTCTGGTTGCGGGATTCCCGCTCGGCAAGCGGGACCTACTAAACGGGGGCTTTCTCTGGATTTCTTGCGGTTTTCGTTTCATGTTGCACTGCGCATGACGCACAATAGAGTGGAATGTTAGCCTCCTCGCGATCGGAATTCGCGTATAGCGCCATCGGGCTTCCTGTTTTCCCCTCTGTCTACCGCGAGAAGACTCGACCATGGGCGAAGCGCTCGGCGTCCTGTGTGGTATTGGGATCGTAGTGACCTTTGTCACTCTGCTCGGTCACGGTCTGTGGGTGGTGATCGCGCTGTTCTTTCGTTGGCTGTCTGGTAGCGGTGTCGCAGGTGCCAGCGCCGGATACCGCTGTCCGCAATGCGGCGCCGCGCTGACCACAGGTGACCGCCGATGCACCACATGTGGCTTCGTGCGTACGCAGCGTCGAGCCTCAACCATGGCGGACGACGTCGAGGCGACCATCCGGCAATTGAATCGGATGCGCAGCTACGGGCTGCTCGGGCCCGAGCAGCACGCAGGGTTGATGCGTGTCCTGCGAGATAGCGAAAGCGGGCCGGCGCCAGGGGATCGCCCCGTGGAACCGGCACCGGTCGACGGCCCAGCCGCTACTGCCCCACCGACAGAGCCAACTTCCTCCGCGGAACCGCCCGTCGAAGAAATCGAAATCATCGACGCGGTCCTCGTAGACGAAGTCGCGGAACCGGCCGACATCGAAGATGCGCCGGAACCCGTAGCGCCCGACGTCTGGATGGGCCCAGTTTCGCAGCGTCCCGATCATGCGCCACCGCGCGAGGCGCCGAAGCCGGAATCCCCCTTCGCACCAGCACCGCAACCTTCGCGCGCACCGGCCTCACACGCGCTAGAACGCGAGTACTCCAAGACGCCGCCGGCCCCGCCCGTGGTCCGCCAAACGTTGGCGGATATGCTGAAAGCGTTCATGGCCGAGAAGAACATCCGCTGGGGCGAACTGATCAGCGGCATGTTGATCGTCGGCTCGGCCGTAGGTCTAGTGATCAGTCTGCGTGCTACGCTCAGCATGATTCCGTATTTTACCGCCCTCGGCCTGATGGCGATCACGCTGGGGATCCACGGAGCCGGTCTCTATACACTGCGTCGTTGGGACTTGCAGGCCACCAGCCGCGGGCTGTTGATAATTGCTCTGTTGCTGACCCCATTGGTTTTCGTCGCAGCAATCTTCAGTTCGGGGCCTGGCGAACGGCCAGTGACCGACCCCATATACATGGCAGCCGTAGCTGTGGGCGTGCTTTCGGTCGGCTGGATTACGTTCTCGGCCGGGCGTGCATTGCTGCTGGAAGGCTGGTGGCGTTTGACCGCTGCCATGCTGGCTACGTGTGTGGGGCAACTGATCGTCGACCGGGCGACGCCGGACGATCCGTCGTTGATGCAGACTTTTCTGCTGGTCGCTCTACCCGTGGGCGGGTATTTAATTGCCACGCTCACGCTGGTCTATCGAGCTACTGCCTGGCGCCGTTTTTCAGCCCGGCGAGTCGAACAGATTTTCGTCGTGCTGGGCATATCGACCTTCGCTTTGTTGCCACCGCTGGGTTTGTTTGTCTCGCAGTGCGGTTCAATCCGTGAAGCACTGGCGCGATTAACTCCATCGGCCAGCCTGTGCGCGGCGGCTGTTCTGGCAACAGGTTTGCTTATACATCGTCGGGCGCTGACAAAGCAACTTGTCGCGCTGCGCACTGCGGGTACGGGACTTGCCATCTTCGGTACCATGCTGATGGGTGCCGCCGTCGTGCTGGCGTGGCCGCAACCGGATCTGCTGATTGCCGTCGGCTTGGCCAATTTCGTGGTGCTCGTCATCCTGGCGCTCGCGGGAAGACTGCCGCTATTGCACGTCGCCGCGGTTGGCTGCTTGGCTCTTACCGCATTGGTAGGTTTCCACGTTCTGCAGGGCAGTTTGGAGGACGGTGTCGATAGGTTTGGCCTTCGATTGGTCAAGCTGTTTGCTGCCGGGCGCAGCGGCATTGTTCTGTCCGCTTTGGCAATCGCCAGCGGCGGCGTGTCGCTTGCGCTCAGTCGCCTGGGGCGACCGCGCGACGCCATCGCCTACTTGCAGGGCTGCGGCGCACTGGCAGCGGTCAGCGTCCTTGTCGCCGCGTTCGCCGGATTCGGTCCGGGCGACGATACCGCGCTAGCCACGCCCGTCTTGGCGTTCTACGCCGTCGGTGCCCTGGCAGCAGCGATAGTCGTGGCGAGTAAAAAGGGGACAGGTCCAATTTACCGGAACGGCCCGGAGGGTGCTTCGCATAAATTGGACCTGTCCCCTTTTTACTCGCAGGTCCTCTCGTGGACCGGCATCGGGTTGCTGTTGGCCACGCTGGTTCAGGCGCTCTGGCTGAACGAGCCACTGGTCCAGTGGCTGGCTGGTCGCGGGTTGGCTCCCCAGCGGCCTGTGCTGACGGCCATGCTTCTACACGCCAATCTTTGCGCGCTAATGGCATTGGCCGTTTCATGGGCCAAACTGCACACGCCTGTTGGCGAGCGCAATACGTCCTTGTGGCAGAACCTAGTCAATCCGCTGGGCTGGTCCGCACTGGTGATCTCGACGCTTGCGCTGCCGTGGGCAATCTGGGGCCGTGACCAGATGTTCGCTGTTCACGCCGTCTATATGTTCGGAATAGCGTTGGCGTGGTTGATCGTAGCAATCGTGCTGCGGTTGCAGATGGCCGCGTCTGTCGTGCAAGGGCTGACCACCGTAGGCGTCGCCTATGTGGTTGCTGCCGTGTGCCAGGGCCAGGAATGGGGCGAGCGATGGTGGATTGACCCGCGGCACGTTCAAGCTCAATTGGGCGTGCTAGCAGCGTGGTGTGCCGGATGGAGCGCGACGCGCCGACTGATCCGACGTTGGCCGATCGCCGACGGGCTCGCTCGCCCAGAATGGCCGACCGTGGATCAAGTGGTCCTAGGGGGCCTGTTGGCCATCCTCTTGATTCTCTCGATCGCAGGCTGCTGTCCCGGCCTTCTCGTGGAATTGGGCATGGCCGATGCGTTGCCGACCGAAAGTGTCCATCAGTCCGCTTTCGGTGTCGGTTCATGGATCGCACTGGGGCTGGTCGTGCTGGCTCTGCTCGTGTCGCTGTGGGAAGAGTTTACCGATTGGGCTCTGGGTGGCGTGCTGCTCGCGGCTGCGGCAGTACCGCTTCTGGTCTCCGCGCCATTCGAAGCGTCCGGGGCGACCGCGACCGCCATGCGATGGTCGTTTGCCATCTATGCACTTATCACCGCTGCAACCGTCTGGCTGCGCGGGCCGATCAGCCAAAGCGTCCGTCGCTTGTCCTGGCTCGGATGGAACGAATTCCCGAGCCTCACGGATAACGTGGCGAGGGGTACGGCGCTTCTGGTCGGCGGCCTACCGGTCGTAGTACTGACGACGATCGTTGCTTGCCGTAGGGCGGCCGGTCTGTCGTTGGGGCGGCTGGACCCCGAATCGTTGTTTGGAAGCATGGACGCAACGGTTTCCTATGCCGGCCCCTTGCTGATGCTGGTTGCGGTGTTCGTTGGTCATGCACTGCGCGAACGTTCGGCAGCCTATGCGTTGGCCGGTTCGGGGCTGTTACAGTATGTGGTCTCGCTGGCCTACTTGCTGAGCCCCTCATCCGAAAGCCCAGAGCTTTTCTGGGCAGGCTTCCTGCAGTGGAATGCTACGGCACTGGCAGGTTACGCACTGGTATGGTTGGCGTTGGATTTCAGGATCCAACGCCCGGGTGCGCAACGAATGCCGCTGGAGATTCAAATGTGGGCGGCCGCTGGGGCGATCGCGGTCTTGACGGTCTGGTGCGCGTGCAGCGTATTTGCGACGCCCAGCGGGGCGACCGGCTACGAGGAGCCGCTCGGTGGAGTGTTGAGCTACGTCGCGTGGGGACTGGCGCTGGTGGCCGCGATCTGGTTCTGCTTCCGCCAGGAGATCTTTACGCGGAATGAAGATGAACCGGCTCTGCACGGCTTTGTTGGACGCGAGCAGGTGGCAGACCTGGTGCGACTGGCATGCTGGTTCGCCGCGGCGCTGGTCGCCTTGATCGCGACGACCGTCGATCATCCGGGAAATGTCCCGCGCGATTGGCTCGCGTACCATGTACTGACATTCGGATGGCTGGTTGTGGCGGCGGCCCTTACGGTAGCCGCCTGGCGCTGGCAGCGACTGTGGCGCGAGGCCGCGTTGATGACGGGATTGGTTGCTGTGCTGGCAGTGCGCGGGTGTTGGTCTGATCCTCACTGGCTGGCGCCGTGGTGGTCGGTGTGTGCAGCGGCAGCGGCGGCCGTATTGGCCGGGAGTATCTCGCTACGATTGCGAAGCCAGTCGTTTGCTTACGCCTCGGTAGTCCTGGTCGGTCTGGCGTCGACGTTCTTCTGGATCGGGCCGTTCCTTGGCCGTTGGGTACGCGACGAAGCTCAAGCGTTCGCCGATTTGGTGCAGGCCGATCTGGTGGCCGTTGTGCTGGCTGCCGGTTTTTGGCTGGCGGTCGAGATATGGTACCAGCGCAAGGAAAGGCAGAACGCGTTTTCGCCGAAATTCTACTTCGCGCGCGTCCACGTTCTTGTCGCGATTGCGGCAACCGTGGTGTCGGCCATGTTGTTGGTCGGATCGTTCGGCATCAACGTCATCGCTCGCGAGGCGTCCGGAACGACGGCCATCGAGATTGCCCGTACCGGCGGCGTACTGGTGCTGGGGACGTTGGGATTGCTACTGGCCGGATCGTTGTGGGATCGGCGAGGCTACTTTGCGATTCCGATGCTGTACGTCTGGGGCGCGCTGGTTGTGACGCTGGTGCTGGATCGGCTGGAATTGGGCCTGAAAGAGGCCTTTTTCGCGGTGGGAGTGTCGATCGCCGGATACGTGGCGCTGACGGGACTGATCTGGCGTCAGGGGGCGTGGTGTGCGTCGGTTGCCGAACGTTGGGGCATTACCGACGCGATCGGGAGTCTGAAGCGGACGGCCACGTGGTTGCCAGTGATCAATATGCTGCTGGCCACAGCGTCGATGTTGATCGGCCTGGTGGTGGTTCTGTTTTTCGAGGAACGATGGATGCGAATCAGCAGCGGCTTCGCACCGGTGCTGCTGGCTGTGGGTTTGGGCGCGCTCGCACAAAAGGAGCGGCGGACACTTCTTCAATTCATGTCGCTGCTGATGACGGGCGCAGCGGCGGTCTATTTGAGCTGGGCTGATTTGAAGCCCGAGTGGGACAAAACGATCGTGTTGGATTTCGCCATCCGTTTGCTGATCGTCTTGTCCGGTTTGACATTCATCTACAGTGTATTGGTTGCCCGTCGCATCTCGCCAGACGGTGATTGGATGGCAGCCGTGCGCAGGATTGCTGTGACGTTCGGGATCGCCGCGATCGTCGCATTGGTCGGTGTGCTATGTCTGGAAGCGGTTTACTACGACTCCGTCGACGGAGCACCGGTCGGTGCGGTCGAAATTGCGGCCGTCGGCGTCGTGTTGGTGGCCTTGATCGCAGGTTTGATTTCGCTGGCCTTGCTGCCGGGTCGTGATCCATTGGCGCTGACCGAGAAGGGCCGGATGGGCTACGTGTACGCGGCCGAAGTGGTCGGCACATTGCTGTTCGTTCACATCTACCTGTGCATCCCCGAACTGTTCAGCGGTCGGATTCGACCCTACTGGCCCTACATCATCTGGGTCATTGCATTGGTGGGGGCGGGCCTTGGCGAATGGCTTCACCGTAGTAAGGTGCGCGTGCTGGCCGAACCGCTTCATCGGACCGGGGCCTTCCTGCCATTAGTGGCGGCTTTAGGCATGCCGCTAGTCGAGGCCTTAGATGTGTTTTCGGTGATTGCTCCATACGGGACGCACTATCCGACGTTGCTGTTCCTGGTCGGGCTGATGTATATGATCTTGAGCATCTTGCGGCGGTCGGTGGCCTGTGGCCTGGCAGCAGCAGTTGCCGCGAACGTTGCCTTATGGTCGCTGTTTACGGAGCAAGATTTGCTGCTGTGGCGCAATCCGCAATTCTGGTTGATCCCGCCTGCGGCGTCGGTTTTGATCGCCGCCCACATCAATCGGCGTCGGCTGACTTCCGCACAGTTGACCGCCGTGCGTTACGCGAGCATCCTTGTGATCTATCTCAGTTCGACCAGCGAAATCTTCATCCGCGACATGGGCAAATACCTGTGGCCGCCGATGATCCTGGCGGGGTTATCAATCGCGGGCGTTTTCTTGGGCATGATACTACGAGTACGCGCGTTCATCTATCTTGGGTCCAGCTTCGTTTTGCTGTCGATCGTCGGCATGGTCTGGCACGCCCAAAAGATGGTTTTTCAGCACAGTTGGCCATGGTGGGCCTTCGGAATCGGCTCGGGTATCTCGATCCTGGTTTTGTTTGGCGTATTCGAGAAGAAACGCCCCGAGATCACGCGATGGATCGAGCGATTGCAGGAGTGGGAGAAGTGAGTGGTGCAGGAAAGCCTATAGCAGCGAAAACAGCAGCAACATCAGCACGCCGTTGTTCGTTGCGTGCATGGTTATGGGCGCCAACAAGGAGCCTCGCCATTCGCGGGCCAACGACAGCCCTGCGGCGACCGCCATCAGCGCCGGCGCGGCGATGAGGCCCTGCGGGTGAATAACGGCGAAGATCAAGCTGTTGAAACCTACGCTGAAAGCGACGCTTGAGCCCGTTCGCCACTTTGCCGTGCCTTCGCGCAAATGGCGATAAAGGATGCCTCGAAAGACGGTCTCCTCGATGATCGGCGCGATCAAGCAGGCCAACAGAAAAATGTGTGTCCTCCCGATCCACCCGGCGTCGCGTGCCCATTCGATAACAGGGTGCGTCGGGGCGTCGACGGGATCCAAGCCGACGGGACCACCGGCAACGGCGCTGTAAATCGCCAGTAACGCCAACGTCGCCAGCAAACCGATCGCCAGGACGGGGAGATTCGATACGTAACAGACCACGCCCCAGAGGATTTCACGGAAGGGTTTTCTTCCCAGGTAGAATCCAGTGTCATGCCGGACCTGGCTCCACGGAACGCCGCGCAGGACCGGCCATATCAGCGCCCCCAGACTCAAAATCGACGCCACGGAACTGACCAGGAGTTGGCTGTCCGGATGGTTCCGTACGATGAAAGCGGCGGCCAATGTGAGTGCGAGGAACAGGAGCATCCAGACGGCAAACGTTTCCGCATAGATGGCCGAATTCCCAGAACCGGTGAGGATGGCTGACCGCATCTTGCGTCTTACGACGAGCACCAAGAAGGTGATGGCCCCACCCAGTCCGGCAACGCCCACACCCAGCATGATAAGCGTGGCCAGGATCACAACGGCGAAAGTCCGCCAGGCCGCAGCCAGTACTCTCTCTCGCCCCGGATCGGCGCCGGCCGACTCGGCATCTTTCGCTGTCGGTCGGTTCGGCGACAAGGCCAGCGCGCCGAACCAGCCAAGTTCGTCTCTCAGTAACTTGTGTTCGTCGGCTTCAAGAGACGGAGCGTCCCATTGGCCTTCTTGATAGTCCGAGTACAGCCTGTGTAACGCAGTCACGACGCGTTCATCCGTCTCGGACTCCCGTACCTTCTGCTTGAGCATCTCCTTCTGGGCGGCGTCCGCCTGCTTGATCGCCTCGTCCGGCCCTACCAGTTCGCCCGCCAGCACAACGAAGCGGAGACGCATGAACAGCGGGCCGGTACCCAGCGTCTTGGCGCTCTCGTAGAGTTGACTCTTCTGTACACCGGGCACTTGCGAAGCAGCGACCAGGTACTGGCCCTGGACGTCGAGCACACTTTGCTGAACCGCGTTTTGGGACTCGCCGCCTTCCTCTTGGTTTCGACGGCCCTGCAGGAATATCGAGGCAAGCACCAAGATCGCAACTACGGTCCAGGCCGTTTTCGCAAAACCTCGGCGGGACGCCTGCCCCGCCTGCGGCTCGTCTAGAAACTCTTGGTGTTCTTCCTGCGACACAAACCGGTCCTCGACGTTCGTTAGCAAATCAGAAGCGCGGTCGCCAGATCACGAATTCCCAGATCGACGCTTACAACGACCAACTCCGGGAGGCTTCATGATCGCAGAAGAGGAAATCGCCGCCAAGTCCTCGCAGATGCATGACCGAGTGCGTTTGACACCAGATCACGGTTGCTTGATCAGCTCTGTCAGTGAATCCTTGCTGATCAATCCGCCGCGTCGGGCCGCCGGTTTGCCGTCCTTGAACAAGATCAAGGTAGGAATCGAATTGACGGAGTATTCCGCGGCCAATTCGGGACTGCGATCGGTGTTGACCTTTACGATTCTCACACCTGACGCCTCTTGAGCCCGCTTGTCAAGTACGGGAGACAGCTTCTTGCAGGGACCGCACCAGTCGGCGTAGAAGTCCACAAGCACTGCTTCGTCAGAATCGAGAACCGCAAATGCGGGTTTGGTTACAAAAGGAGACAGGAGAGCATCCGCGGGATTCGTGATGAGAATCGACGCATAGATCGAGTTCAGCGCGTATTGGACGGCTTTAGAAATCCACCGCCGTAAACATGTTTGAGTGAGATTTCAGCCCCGTTCTTACGGGGCTTCTCCGCGCAGCGGTACTAGGCCCGCCGTTTACGGCGGGCTGGAGAGACCTGGGATCCATCCAGTCCCGTTTACGGGACTTCTCACTGTTTGGCTTGAGCCACGGCGCTTGCATTGGCGGCTCAAGCCAAACAGCGGGAAGCCCGGTGGAACCGGGCTGAATCAGCTCGCTCGTCGCTCTGCCCAACCCGGCATGAATGCCGGGCCTGGTACCGCTTCGCGGTAAACCCCGGTGAACCGGGCTAATAGAACAACCTCCAATGACGTTTACAGCAGTGGCTCTGGAAAGCCATCCTACCGACAGATTCAAATGCAGGGCGGCATTCGGTCTCACTGCGACTCGTCGTATACGCGAATCTCGAACAAACGTGCTGATGGGGCTCCGCAGGTTGCGTGGACTGTCAGTTTCAGGCTGGATGCGACGACCGAGTCAAACCGATGGATTCGCCGACGCTGGAAGTTGCCCGATTCGCTTACCAGTGTGTTCCATCCGGTGCCATCATAGTACGAGAGTTCGTAGTCTCTGACGCACCCGCGCACGAACGGTACGTCGTGATATCGGTTGTTCATGTCCGTATCGAAGGTCAGACAAATCGTGTTCAACGTTGTCGATTCGGAGAAATCGAGTGAGATCCATTGCGGCAGACGCTGATCGGGGTCCGATGCCCAGAGGTTCGTCGATTGGCCCTGCATCCGCGTGGCACCGTTGACGGCGTTCTCGGACGAGTAGTCGGCGGGAATCGCCAAGGGCGGATCGACGGCGGCGGCATAGTACTGGCCCTGTACCACAGTCCCTTCCCGATCGCCACCAACGCCGTATGCGCGACACGAACCTATGGGGGCTCGGGTCATCAGCCGCCACGAGATGCCTTCGGTTGCCGGGAGCCAAAGCCAAACGAACGGACTTTGGATCGTACAATTCACCGGGAACTCGACGAACGACTCTCGTCGCGGCGGCACCATGGCGCTGGCCACAGCGAGATCTTCCCCTGTGGAAAAGTCGCTTGTTGCCGTCGCGCCGCGCACATGGAGAGTCACCTCCGTGGGCTCATCGCGTTCGGACACCAGGAGCAGAGAAACCGATCTCCAGCGATCCTTCAAACCGCGGGGAAACACGACCGCTCGGGGCATGTTCAGCGGATGGACTTCTTTGGCCGGTTGGACACTACGGCGTCCGAAAGGTTCGAAACGAGCCGTGCTGGAAGCGGTAATCTTCGCCTTCCTGGCCAAGTCCTTCGGATCTTCATTCACGACCTCGGGGATGTACTGGTCGTGCTTCAGCAGCGTCTGCTGTAGGTCTTGAATGTGTTCTTGGTACAATTGTCGGGGTGTGACGTTGTGGTCCAGACACATGGCCGCCGCCGTTCCCGCTGCTTGGCCCAAGGGGGCCAATGTGCCTTGCACGCGGACCGTTCCCAGCGCCACGTGTGTCACACTGGCGTTGCGGCCGGCGAAGAGAAGATTGTCGATGTTCTTCGAGTAAAGGCAGCGATACGGGATCGTATAGACCGGCACGTGCGGGTTGAAATCGAAGGGGCCTTCTTCGCCAGAGAAGATACCCTCCGGATGATGGATGTCCAGTGGCCAGCCGCCGTAAGAGATGCGATCTGGAAACACGCGACCCTCTTGCACGTCGTTCTGGTTCAGGATGTAGTCGCCGATCAGTCGTCGGGACTCTCGCTTCGCGTCTGTGATTGGTACGTACGTCAAGGCGTAGCAGGCGGCCTGATCTCGTTCCGGCCACGAATTCTTGATGTAGTCCCAGTAGCCAAAACTGATCCGGATCAACTCGTCGCGCGCCCTTTCGGCATCCCACAGATCGTCGATCGTACCCGGATGCTCCAACCACCACTCGCCGCCAGTGAATCCGCGCGGCCTGCGGCCCAAACGATCGCCCAGCGGCAGTTTTGCTGCCCAGGGTGGCGGGACATAGTCGACCGGCCGGCCGACGTTTTCTGACCGGTACGATAGAGCCCGCTGGCCCATCAGACACCCGCTCATGGTGATCTGATCCGGTGATTCGGGGGCAAGGCTCTCGTTGAACTCGTTGCCAGCTTCGCGCCCCATCCGGAATTCGGCTCCGGCAAAGTAGCCCACCCAGCCATCGCCCGTGCAATCCAGGAACATCTTCGCTCGGAATACCGAGATCTCGCCGGTTAGCGTATCGACCGCTTTGACGGCTCCGATCGTTTGGTCGTTTGCCATCTCAACATTGAAAACATGTCTATTCATGTGCACTGACAAATTGGGTTCCTGCTCCGCCGCCACGCGAAACGGTTCGCTCATCTTGGGATAGCCGTATCGAGCCTTGATGCGGCCTACCTCTTCGATGATACCGCTCTCCCTCGCATTTCGGTGGCAGCAACTGGCTCCGGAGATCGGCACGCCTAGTTCGATACTGGCGTTGCCGCCCAGCACCGGGCGGTTCTGAATCAAAGCCGTCTTTGCCCCCATCCTGGCCGAGGCCAATGCTGCACAGCTTCCCGCCGCCCCAGCACCGACGACGATCACGTCGTAATCGCCCACCAGTTTCGGCTCCAATGAAAACCCGGTCAGACGACTGCGTTCCGGGTGGATCTTCCGCACCTCATCGGGAGGCGTGTACGTCAGGTCGGTGGTCAGCAACAGAGCGTCGCATCGGCCGTAGTATCCGGTCAGATCGTGCAAGCTGATCCGAATGCGTCCGGCCGAGAGCTGGAATTCACCGCCCGATTGCCACGTCCAGTCTTCCGTTTCGGTCACGCCGAAGTCTTTGTCGGACAACATGTCGCCGACGCGCACTGCGAATCGGCCGGGTGAATGCTCCTTCAGCCAATTTTTGGCGCGGACCCAGAGTCGATACTTCCCGGCTTTGGGCACATTGACATCGACGGTGGCATCGTCAACTGGCTTGCCGACACCTGCCGCGATCAGATAGGCCGATCCCATCAAATGAACAAATTGTGTGTCCAGCAGCCATCCGCCGTAGTCCGTGAAATCCTCGGCGTCGATCCAAAGGAAACCATCCACGATGGCCCGAATTTTCCGTTTCGGCTTGCGGAACTCAGACCATGTTTCTCCCACGCGCCTAGGCTCGACGACGACATCCTTCTGGGCACGCAGACTCGCAAGTCCTTGTTCGTACGACGCCTTGATTTTCTCGGCCGCAATTGCGCGATCGTACAGGTGTACTTCGTCGATGACGCCATGAAACAGATGTCCGGAACCCGACGATCCGATACCTAGCGAATTGTCGATTTGATCTAACGAACCGGTGGCCTTGCGCGGCGACGTGGCCTCCTCCTGGCCATTGACAAACAGACGCATTTGGGATCCGTCGTACGTTGCCGCGACATGGTACCACTGGTCCATTTCCCAATCGGTCTGAGCGGAGCCGAGCGAGACAATCTGCCCGTCCAGCCACAAAAGGAATCCCAGACGATTGCTGCTGAAACGCAATGCATAGGAACCGTCTTTGCGAACGACCGACGGGAAGCCGGATGGAGACATCTGGTGTGGCTTTATCCAGGTTTCGATCGACAGTGACTTCTCGAGGCAAAAATCGGGAGAATGCGGGCACGTGGCCCACGTGGTCTTGCCGTCGAACTGAAGACCCGTGTTCGCGACTCCTTTGACCAGGAGGCCGTTGGATATGATCGCATCGTTTCCTCGGCCGGAATCGTCGACGATCACGCGACCCTTGTGCCGATCGAAGCTCCATTGGCCGACAAGTCCTGGCGCCGGTTCCGCCGCCGTCACCGTTGCCGCGTTCACAATTACTACCGATAAGACGATCAAAGCACGCATGGAAGAAAACCTCGTACCATGTTCCTGAAACGTGTAGCTGAATTCGCAAGAATTCAGGGCATTTCGACGCCATCAAGCGTGCAGTTTACGCAGCAGGAAGGCCATGTTGCCTGCGAGGTTCTTGACGGTTTGCATGCCCTCCTCGTCACTCGCGACCTCGCCTTTTTCCTTGCCGATGGCAATGTTCCAGTACGTGGATCCCGGAACGAACATCTCGTTGATCAGGAAGAAGTAGTTGAGCTGGGCGAAGGTGAAATTCTGGCCAGCTCGTCGAGCCACGACGATCGCTGCACCGACCTTGTGCCGAAGAAACTTGTCGTTTCTGTAAGACACGTACCCTACACGGTCCAACAGCGCCATCGTCTGCGGTGTGGCCGACCCGAAGTACACGGGCGAGCCGACCAAGATGCCATCGGCCTCCCGGAACGCGTCGATGATCCCCTCGAAGCCCGGATCATCCTGGACGCACGCGGGCGGATTCATGCCAACACAGGCGGCGCACCCGTCGCACGGCCGTATCTCGCGGTCAGCCAGCGAAATGAACTCGGTTTCTAGCCCTTCGGACTCAAGTTCCTTCAACGCGGTCTGGATCAGCAGTTCCGTGTTTCCGCCACTCCGTGGACTGCCTGATATTCCAAGTACTTTCATTGTTGCCTCCCATAAACGCTCATGTCGCTGAGCTGCTCAAGTTCCTGTGTCGGATTCGTCAATAGACAATCGGCGTACGATTATGGGCCAGGCAGGCGAATCAGTCCACCGGGTGGAAAACCGGGGACAGTTCGTTTGCCACGCGGTCCCGCGGTGGTTATCGTGGAAGCGAAGGAGGTGGGTGTCGGGTTTCGGGTGTCAGGTGTCAGGGGGGATGGGTTTCGGGGCACGGATACTGTGTACCGAGTGCTGTGTACCGAGTGCTGAGTACTGAGTACTCCTTTCCCGACACCCGAACACCGACACCTGACACCCCAGTTCAGACAACGCGCAAACGCGAGGAGATCAATCATGAGATACAATCAGCTCGGCAAACGAATGATCGTACTGACCGTGTTGGCAATGTTCGCGCACGGAGCGGCGTCACAGAGCTTCGCGGAAGACTCGGCGTCGAGCGGCACCGCTGATGGCAAGACGGTACGCGTGTTGGTTGTGTACCATTCGTTGTCCGGAAATACGGAGCGAATGGCCAATGGTGTTGCGGATGGTGTCAAGCGAGTGGCGGGAGCCGTGGCGATTGTGAAGAAAATCGAAGCGGTGAAGAAGGAGGATTTGGAGGCCGCCGATGGGATCGTCCTGGGATCGCCGGCCTACTTCGCTAACATCGCGGGCAAAATGAAGTTGGCCATTGACGATTGGAACTGGAAGCTGAAGGTGGACTTTACGGACAAGGTCGGCGGTGCGTTCGCTACCGGCGGCGGCCAGACGGGCGGCAAGGAACACGTGGTGGTTTCGCTGCTTCTGTTTATGTTGAACAACCGCATGATTGTTGCCGGCCCCCTTTACGAAGACGAAGAAGGCAAGGACATTTGGGGCGAACTGGGCGCGTCGGCCATGACCGGACCGCTCGATCCCGGCGTCGGACCCCACGAACTCGACGCCGCTCGCCGCCTGGGCGAACGCGTGGCGAAGATTGCCAAGAAGATGAAGTCGAAGTAGACACGTTCTGGGAATGCAAAATGATCATTCGGCGAATAGTATTTGCGTTGGTGGTTTTTCTTTCGACCGTTTTCGCCTCATCGGTCGGGGCTCAACCCAGCGGTCCGATGTCGGTCGTGGTGAGCCGCGTGGACCAGCGAGAGGTCTCTGCCGGCCAGACCTTCGTGGGCACGGTGCTGCCGTCTCGCAGGAGTATCGTCGGCAGCGCGGTAGACGCACGAGTTGTCGGACTGCTCGTAAACGACGGCGATTGGGTCCGCGAGGGCGAACCGCTGGCGCAACTACGAACGACGACGGTGGAACTGGAGCTGACTTCGGCCAAAGCCGAGTTGAAGCTGCGAGAACACGAATTGGAGGAACTGAAGAACGGTTCGCGGCCGGAAGAGATTGCACAGGCCAAAGCATCGCTGGCACGAGCAGAAGCGTTGTTCGACTACGAGAAATCCCGCCTGGAACGAACGGACGCGTTGTACGCCAAAGGCAGAATCAGCTCCAAGGAAGAGCTGGACGAGGTTCGCTCGATGAAGGCCGCGGCCGAGCAGTCGTTGCTGGTAGCAAGAGCCGCATACGATCTGGCGGTCGAAGGGCCTCGGATAGAGAAGATCTCGCAGGCAGAAGCTCGGGTGGAAATACAGAAAGCCGAGGTGGCCCGATTAGAGGATCATCTGCAGAGATTCACCATCCGCGCACCCTATGACAGCTATGTTACCGCGGAGCACACCGAAGTGGGCCAGTGGATTTCGCGGTCCGATCCCGTTGTCGAGGTTGCTGCGATTGACCCGGTGGAGATCACCGTGGCCGTGCCGGAGGCCTACATCGCGGCGCTGCGAGCGGGCAGTTTGGCGTCGATCGCGCCGGATGCCATGCCTGGAAAGGTCTACGCCGCCGCAATCTCGCGCATTGTACCGCAGGCAGACGTTCGTTCCCGAAGCTTCCCAGTGAAGATAGAACTACCGAACCCGCGCACCGACGACGGTCACGAACTGAAAGCCGGCATGCTGGTACGGGTCACACTGGCCGTGGGCGATCCGCAACTCGCTTTGTTGGTGCACAAGGACGCCTTGGTACTGGGCGGAAGAACGCCGGTGGTGTACGTCGTGGAAAACGATCCAGCAAGCAAGAAAGCCACGGTCCGAGGCGTCGCCGTGCAACTTGGCGTCGCCGACCAGGGCGACATCCAGGTTATAGGCGATTTGAAGGCCGGTCAGCAGGTGGTTGTGCGAGGTAACGAACGTTTGCGACCGGGCGCGCCGGTTACAGTTGTGGAGGATCCCGGGAAATAATCATGCATCCCATCGAAGCATTCATTCGCAACCCGGTGAAAGTCGCCGTCGGCGTGCTGATCGTCGTCCTGTTCGGCATGATTGGGCTGCTGCGGATGCCCATGCAGCTCACGCCCGAAGTGCAAATTCCCACCATTACGATCCAGACGCGTTGGCCAGGGGCCAGTCCGCAGGAGGTCGAGCGCGAGATCGTCCGGGAACAGGAAGAATTCCTGCAGAGCGTCGAAGGCGTCACCAAGATGACCTCCGAAAGCCAGGATTCAGTGGGGACCATCACGCTGGAATTCCTGGTGGGAACCAACATGGACGAAGCGCTGCTGAAGGTGAACAGCCGCTTGCAGCAGGTGCCCGAGTATCCCATCGATGCGGACCAACCGGTGATCAGCACGGCCGGCGCGTCCGACCGACCCATCGCGTGGTTCATCCTCAGCGCTCGCATGCCGCCCGACGAACGGATTCGGCAATTCCAGAAGGACCACTCGAAATTGGCCACAGCGCTCGATCCGGTGTTGGCTTCCCAGAATCCCGGCTTGGCAGCGTTGCGTTTGCGGCGTGCGGCAGCGAAGCACGAAGAGATCAAAGAACTGTTGCCTTTGGACATCGACGTCCCCAAGCTGCGGAAATTTGCCGAAGACCGCCTCGAGGCTGCGTTCGAACGCGTCGAGGGTGTGTCCAACTCCAATGTGTTTGGCGGCGAAGAACCGGAAATGCAGGTCGTCGTCGATCCCAACAAGCTGGCCGCGCGAGGGTTGACCGTTGCGGATGTGCGCCGGGTGCTCCGCGAACAGAACAAGGATACATCGGGCGGCGATTTCTGGGAGGGGAAACGGCGCTGGGTAGTTCGCACGTTGGGCCAATTCCACTCCGCTGAGCAAGTGGAGAGCCAGATTCTGGCAATTCATGACGGTACACCCGTGCTGGTTGGCGACGTGGCGGAAGTGCGGCAGGGCTACAAAAAGGCCGACGGAATGGTACGCCGTTTCGGCACGGCCTCAATTGCGGTCAACGCCCAACGCGAAACCGGGGCGAACGTTCTGGACGTGATGGACGGGCTGCGCGAGGCCAATCGCCGTCTGAACGAAGGGATTCTGAAGGATCGCGGTTTGGTGCTGACTCAGGTTTACGACGAGACCGAATACATCGATTCGGCTGTCGGGTTGGTCACGCAGAACATCGTGTTCGGCGGCACCCTGACCGTGATCGTGTTGCTGATATTCCTTCGCAGCGGCCGGTCGACCTTGGTGATCGGTTTGGCGATCCCCATCAGCATTATTGGCACGTTCTTGATGTTGCACCTGATGGGCCGTTCGCTGAACGTGATCAGCTTGGCGGGGTTGGCCTTCGCCGTAGGGATGCTGGTCGACAACGCGGTGGTGGTGTTGGAAAACATATATCGGCACTACCAGCAGGGAGACGCCCCGTTCGATGCTGCCGTGCGGGGCACGAAGGAAGTCTGGGGGGCCGTGGTGGCGTCGACAGTTACCACGCTTGCCGTATTCCTACCCGTGCTGTTTGTCGAGGAAGAAGCCGGGCAACTCTTCCGCGACATCGCACTGGCGATCAGTTCTGCGGTCGGGTTATCTCTGTTTGTTTCCGTGACCGTGATTCCCACGCTCGCCGCTCGGCTGTTGAGGCGAGATGTGCAGGATTCGGCGCGTAACGACGGATCGACTCGGCTGAGCTTCTTCGATTTCGTGGGGCGTGGTTTCGTGGAATTCGTAGTCGGCCTGAACGCGGCCGTGCAACGAAGCACGCTGCGCCGTTTGGGTGTCGTTGTGATGCTCGTCGGTGCTTCTTTCCTGGGGAGCTACCTGCTGTGGCCGAAGGTCGAGTATCTACCGATGGGCAATCGCAATCTGGTGTTCGGTATCATTATGCCGCCGCCCGGCTACAATCTGGGTCAGTTGCAGCAGATCGGCCAAGTGGTCGAAGACGAACTGAGCCCCTATTGGGATATCGACCCGGAAAGCGCGGCCGCCGACAGTTTACCATATCCTGCCATCGGCGACTTCTTCTATGTGGCTCGCGGTCGCCAGGTCTTCCTGGGGCTGCGCGCTGCCGATCCCGCGCGTGCCTTCGAACTGGTTCCTCTGGTGTTCGATCTGCGCACGAAAATACCGGGGACGATTGTGGTCGCCAGCCAATCGAGTCTGTTCGAACGCGGCTTGGCTGCCGGTCGAACCATCGACATCGAGATTACGGGCCCGGAAATCGAGCGACTGGTCGGGATCGGTGGGCAAATCATGGGCAGCCTAATGGATCCGCGAGCACCGATTATCGAGGGAGTCCAAGCACGGCCGATTCCCAGTTTGGATCTTTCCAGTCCGGAGGTCCACGTCGAGCCAAAACTGGTGCAGGCAGCGGACGTTGGAATCACGGCAACCGACCTTGGCTATACGGTCAACGCAATGATCGATGGAGCGTACGCCGGCGACTACTTCATCGGCGGCGACAAGATCGATCTGGTCATCCTGGGCAACGCGGACTTTTCTGCCCGCACTCAGGACCTGGAGGGGCTGCCCGTGGCGACCCCCACTGGGCAGGTTATGCCAATCGGAGCACTGGCCAAAGTGCGGCTGAGCAGCGGACCTGAACAGATCAACCACCGGGAGCGCCAACGGGCAATCACGATTCAGGTCACTCCACCACCAACGGTAGCGCTGGAGGACGCCATCGACCGGATCAACCGAGAGATTCTCGATCCGCTGCGCGGAAGCGGCCAGTTGGGAGCCGAATACACGATCACCCTGAGTGGCGCGGCAGACAAACTGCTGCAGACGTGGCTGGCGCTGCGGTGGAACATCCTGTTGGCCTTGTTGATTACCTATCTGCTGATGGCAGCCCTGTTCGAATCATGGGTATACCCGCTGGTGATCATCTTCAGCGTGCCGCTTGGCGCTGTCGGCGGGGTGGTGGGTCTGAAGCTACTGAGCTTCTACCTGATGCTGCGAGGGCAGCCACCACAAACGCTCGACGTGCTGACCATGCTCGGGTTCGTGATTCTAATTGGTACCGTAGTCAATAACGCAATTTTGATCGTTCATCAATCGTTGAATCACATGCGTCTGGAGCATTACACGGCGCGAGATGCGATCCTGGAAAGCGTGCGGACGCGCATCCGGCCGATCTTCATGACGACGACAACAACGCTTTTCGCCTTGATGCCCCTCGTGCTCTTTCCCGGAGCCGGCAGCGAACTCTATCGCGGGCTGGGCAGCGTCGTCCTGGGGGGACTACTCGTTTCCACCATTTTCACGCTCGTGCTCGTTCCCACGCTGTTCAGTCTGCTGGTCGAGTGGACGGGCATCGCGCGGAGATACTCGATCCAAGACGCTTCAACGCCGGACGACGCGGTCATTGAAACCAGACCTACTTCGTCGAACGCTCCGGTCGACCAGAGCGATGTCCGTCGCGAAGACGTTCACCGACAATAATCCCGAAGGGATGGTCCCATGTCAGCCCAGGGTGGAGCGACGAGCGTGATAACGGTCGTCGCGCAACCCTGGGAAACAAGTTAGACAGTAGCGATAGCCCCAAGGGGGCGGCCCTAACCGCCGGGATCATTCACGATTAGGGCCGCCCCTTTGGGGCTTCGGCGCCATTCGACTCCCCACCCAGGGTTGCATAGGATCGCCCCGTTTGGGGCTGGTCCGTGGGCGCTGCGTCCGACAACAAAACGAACGCACGCGCGACGCGCAATCCGCGAAGGCTCCGTTGACACAAGTGTCGCGAGGCCAATCAGTTTCGTTTGTGCCGGACTGATCCTTGTCATTGCTGGCATCACCTCACAATGCGTGTCTATTCTCCCACGAACTGAAACGCGTATAGCTTGGCGGATCGCATGGCGATCTTCAGGCGAACCGGCTTGCCAGCCAGCGGCGCAACGTCGGCGTTGCCTCTCCAACGCACGACGAACGCCACGTCATTCATCAGAATGCGGTCGCAGTCGTCCAACGTGTAACCGGGGATCGCTTTGCCGGCTTCGTCCTGAATCTCGACCGCCGCTCCGCCCAACGCCGCAACGTCGATATTCAACGCAAGGCAGTGGCCGCGAAAAACCAACGGCGGAGTGACAAGCTGGCCGCCTTCTTGCGTCGCATCGGCTGAGACAAAGCCGTCCAATCGATGGACGACTACACCCACGAACTTCCGTCCCCAGTTCTTGCGGTCCTGCCGCTCGGCTTGGCTCAAGAGCCGGAAGCCGCCGTGGGTCCAGGGCCAGCCGCCATAGTATTGATACAGGTAGTTGCCCTGGCGAACGAAGAAGCCAGTGCCGTGAGTCATGCCATAGTCGGGATCGCCCGGAAGACCTCGGGGGATGAACGGTCGCCGGTCGTAGCGCATCCAATGAACGCCGTCGCGGCTAGCGGCGAATTGAGTGTCGTTCACGCCGTCGTTACTGGGGTGCCCTTCGCCCGCGCGAAAATGCTGATAGGTAAGCGGGAACATGAAGTAGGCGTCGGCCGCGTAAGGATACTGGTAGACGCCACCGGGATGGTAGATATCAGAACCGGGAGGATCGCGTTCATCGGCCGTCATCACGGTGCGGACCTGATCGGTGGGCCAAGGCTCCATGATGTCGTCCACTTCCAGGCGCCCCAGGGCTCGAAGCGGTCGGTGCAGCTTCGGAGCGACGACCGGCGGATCGCTTTCGATCGGTGAAACGAACGGAAAAGGCAGCGCGTCTTCCTTTGCCAATTGCGCGCGAGTCTGGATCACGTACTTTCCGATGCGCGAATCCCACCACGCCTGCTTCTGCGTATCCCAAGTTGGGGACCAGACGACTTGCGGGTGAAGCGTCCAGTGAATGCCATCGGGCGAGGTTCTGATGCGAGTCGTGCCGATGCCGGACAGCATTTTGTAACGCCGTTCGGGCGAGTCGTGTGGATCGACGAACACATAGCCTAGCTTGCTCGGCTCTTCCAGCAGGATGTTGTTATCCTTCGAACCGCGGTATTCGACGAGTCCCAGATTCGGTTTCTCCCAGTGCAACCCGTCTCTGCTGACCGCGTAGCACATCCGTGGCACACCGCCGCCCCATTGGTCGTCGTCGTACGCCTGATACCACATTTTGTAGACGTCGCCGTCCTGGGCGATGCTGTAATAGATCAAGTTGAACGCGTCCCACGGTTTGTCGCTCTTGATCACGGCGCCCGGACGCTTCACCGGCGGGTTGACCGTCAGACGGATGTTCTTTGATTGTTCGATGTATCGCCGGTCGATGAAGAGCTGTTTGCCGCCCCCGATGTGCCAGGGCCCGCCCGGCGTCTTGCGCAACGCGGACGAGAGGGCAATCGTGGTTGCGGGATCCTGCCGCAATTGTTGACCGGAATTCGACGCCACGGCAGACGATGCGAATTCGACCAAGTTGTACCGCACCTCGCCGGTCGCAGACGAGTTCGTCGACCCGAAGGCAATGGCACCCGGACCGCGAAAGCGACGAAAATCGCCCCGCGTCAGTCGCGCATGCTCTTTGCCGTCCACCAGCAGGGTGACACGATCGGCGTTGCCCGGGCCACAGGACGAAACCGGCTGCATCGACAATTCATATCGGTGATACTTGTCTGTCGTGTCGAACGGCTCTCCGTAGCGCGCCGCCGGCCCCGTAGAGCTTTCGTAATACGCGCCGTCTTTGTTCAGATTGAGCCGCCAGTAGTTCTCGCCGTCGAATAGCACGACGCCAAACCCGGTTCCTTTGGCGCTGGTATCCACCGGACGCGCGATCATCGTGATTCGCCACGGACCGCTCAGTTGTTCCTTGCCGAGCGAGAACGAATACTGCCCATCCTCGTTCCCTCGATCGGAAACGCTCCAGTACGCCAGCTTCTGACCCCCAACCGTTTCGCTTCCCGCACCCGTACCGATTGTGCTGGAGCCGAGCCGCCAACCTTCTTCGATCGGATCGCAGTCGCCCTCGTGTCGAACAACCGTCTCCAAATCGGCCGCTTCCGAGTCGCAGCACGTAGCCAGGACAGCGAAGATGAAGAAGACGGCGAGTTGGATTCTCATGACTCCCTCGATCAGTTGACTCGGTGGCTGATTTGGCTTTTCGTAGACGCCTACTTCTTATCATGATATATTTGTAGTTATCAAGGGACGATAGCAGGCCTCAGTGATACCGGAGAGAAAAGAGCCATGACCGCCAAGGAAACCTCTGTTGTCGATGCTGAAGCTCGCGTAGCTCTGCCTACGAGGTTTGCGAATGCCGCTGTGATCGTGGAAGAGCTCAGCGTTGATGAGGTTCGCATCCGAAAGGCGAACGCGGTCCCTGACAACGAGGCGCAGTTTCCAGAGGAACGCATCACAACGTTGTCTGACCGCGACCGCGACCGCTTCATCGAGCTTCTCGAAAACCCGCCGGAGGCGAACGCCGCGCTGCGAAAGGCGATGGCTGAACATCGGAAGCAACATGACTGAATTCCGGATCGAGCCGTTCGATAAGAAGAAGCATCAACGGTCAAGCTTCTGTTGTGGCAAACCTCCGCTGGACGAGTTCATCCGTACGTTGGTGAGTCAGTACGAAAAGCGACGGCTAGGTAGGACTTTCGTCGCCGTCCCCACGGATGATAGGCGTAGTGTTATCGGGTACTACACCCTGGCCTCCAGTGCCGTGGCTTGTGCAAACCTTCCGCCCGACGCCGCGAAGAGACTTCCCCGGCATCCCGTTCCGGTTGTACTGCTGGCGCGATTGGCGGTGGACCAGCGATTCCAAGGCCAGCGTCTTGGTGAAGCGTTGCTTGTTGATGCACTTCAGCGAGCTGCGGAGCTGTCCAAGTCGCTGGGGGTCTTTGCTGTGGAGGTCCTCGCCGCAGACGAGCAGGCTGCGACGTTCTATGCCAAGTACGGTTTCATGCCGCTGCTCGACGACCCGCGGCATTTATTTTTTCCCATTTCTGCGATTGTTGCGGGATTCTCGGGATCGTGTGCGGACCAGGGCAAGCATTAAAATGGATGCCCAACGCGATGCAGCGAAAGGCGGCTCCAAGGTGCCGTCTATCTTCACGAACCCGAGCGTTCCACCTCGATGCCGCTGAGAATCGACATCTGCGTCTGCGTCGGGTCCTTCTTCTTCTCGATGACGTCAATCACCAGATTGTTGGATACGAGAATATCCTCCATCTCTCGCAGGACGAACTTCGCCTCCGTTCCTGCTTCAGCGGCCACATCCAGATTTTCGCAAGCCAACTGACCTTGGATGCGCACGTCGAAAACGCGCTGGCCCGGCTTGTCGCCGTCCGCGTTGGAAAAGATCAGACGCACGGTGTAGGTCGCTGGCTGGTCGTCTTTGCCGCGAAGCGGGATGGACCAACGAGTTGCTCCACGAGCTCCGGACGACACAATCCAAGTGAGTTCGGAGGAGCTGCTTTCGGACGCGTCGCCGTCATTGGTGAAGAAGCCACCGCCGGGCAGAATCGTGGTGTCGAACTGTAGCTTGAGATCCAGGCTGGTTTCCAAATTCGGATTGGGCGTAGGGCGCGGGTAAGCAAGCCACAACTTGCCGTTTTCGTCTCGACGGTCACCAGGTGCGCCAAGGTTCAGCGACATCTGCTTTACGGGTGTCGTAGCCCCGACACCGCTGTACAAGCTCCACGGGCGACGCGGCTCGCGCGGCTCCATGACGATGGTCGAAGCGATCGAGAACATGCAAACGCATCCTGCGCTCGCTTCAGGAATCACGACCAAGCCGTTGGTGGGTATTGCGTTGATCCAGCAACCGAGCCGATGTCCCGCGAAATGCCGGGTGCCCGTGTCGGCAGCCATATCGAAGAACGCCGTGTAGCCACTGCGGAACAACAGCATGTCTTCACAAGCCGAGAGCATACCGCAGTGGTGGCCCGGTCGCATGACGCTCCACGCGACGTCCTCTCCGGTCAGAGGATGCACTCGCGTTTTCTGCTCGCCCGACTTCAAATCGTATGCCCACGGTTCGGCAATGACGCGATCGCCGACAATGATCGGTTGGTGCCGGTAGTTGGCGTCCTTGGCCCACATCTTGTAGCCGTCCAACGCGTACAACGCTACGAGCCGCCGGCGAGAGAACTCGCCGGCGACAAACTGCTTCCAGTAGTGTCCGTTCGCGTTGGCTCCGCCCAGAATCAGAACATCGTCGTGATACATCATTGTCAGTTTTCCGCCACCGATGCCGATTTCGCTGCAGTCGGTAACGTCCACCGGTTCGGACCAGATTTCTTCGCCGGTCTTGGCGTCCAGGGCAACGGCAAGCCGGACATCCAGCGTCTTCATTCGCCGTTCGGCCCGTGCGAGTTCTTCACCTTTCAGGTACTTCAGTTCGCTTTTGTCCTGGCGCAAGATGGCAGCTCGTTGCTCGCTGGTCACGGAGCTGTCGATGAAGAAGACACGCTCCGGACCGAGGGCGATCGTTTGGAAGTTGATGCTCTTGCCCTGATGAACCCATCGGTGCTCGCCGGTCTTCGCGTCGATGGCAAAGATACTGTCAGTTGCAGCGTCGCCTGGATTACCACGTCCTCTTCGGTTCAACTCGACCACCTCCGCTCGAGTTGTTGCCGTGCCGAACAATAGGCCGTCGCGATACGCGACGTAGCCCCACTCGTGAGTATCATGATCGACGGACGCCGGAAGTTCGTGAATGCGTTTGACTTCGCCCGTGGCGAAATCGTGCTCGTAGACCTTGTCGCGAGACATGTGGAACAGGCTGTTTTCGCCAGCAGCCAGGTTGCCGGGATTTCGGGCCTGAAAGACGCCGGTGCGAATCGCTTCCGGATTCTTCACCTCCCAAAGGAATTGACCGTTGTAGGCGTCGTAGGCCATCAGGCTGTTTTCTCCCTGGACAAACATGCGGCCGTCGACCACCAATGGCCCGACGGCTCCCATGTGGCGATTGACCATCTTGTCCGGTCCCGGATCGCCGTACCAAAGTACACCGAGGCCGCCCTTCACAAGCTTGTCGCCGCTGTTGGCCGTATTGCCGGGTTCGGCGTACTGGTGCGACCAGTTGCCGGCTCCGGGCAGCGTGCCGCGCGTCAACGTGACCCATGTCCCCGACGTTTTGATATCGCCGCGATCGGCGAGTTGCATCTTGGCGAGCCAGGTCTTCACTTCCTCGCTGGGCATGGCACTGCCGGGAGCATTTGCAGGACGCCCCAGAGCGATCACACCACCTGCCGGCTTGAGATGACGCACCAGCTTCTCGGGATCACCGGGTATCTTCCCTGTCAACAGCGAGCTGTCCGAAACGATCAGATTGGCGAAGTAATTCGAATAGGGAATTGCTGCCAGATCCGCCTGATGTACGGTTACTCGATGACCATACAGCCCAGCGACCGAAAGCGCTTCGCGCGATTCCTCGACCTTTTCTTCGTCCGGCTCGACGGCGTAGATCTTCAGCTCGCTTCGCCGGGCCAACTCGTAGGCGAGGCGTCCTCGTTCGCCGCCCACGACAAGGCAGAACCCTCTCGTCACGCCCGAATGCTCCAAGATCTCTTCCGCGGCACGCTGGTACACGGCGGTCCACTGATCGCTCGCGTAGGGATTCACAGTTGTCGATTCCGGAGCGATGGCAGGTCGGACCGAAGATGCGTCGGCAAAGCAGTAGATCATGCCCGTGGTCGTACTCACGAACAGATTCCCCGCCGCAACGGCCAGACCTCGAGCCAAGCCATCGACTTCGGCAGTCCACACGTCCTTGCCTGTTGCGGTTTCGAATGCCGTGACTCGCCCCTTGTCGCCGGCAAAAACGAGATCGCCTGCAATAGCCACTGCCGCCTCGGCTGTGCAAGGCTTCCGCCACACGACTCCAACATCGGCGATTTCCTTCACCCGTGCCTGCAACTCAGCAATCTTCGACTTTATCTTATCAGCACCGTCGCCCGCCCTGGGCAGTTGCCTATAGAGGTTACGCAACTCGGACGAGATTCTGCGTCGCTCGTTATTGGCCGGGTAAAACTCGTTTCGGTTCATCCCGATGATCTCTTTGCCGGTTACGGCGCAAGAGAACTCGCCGGCAACGGCCAGTCGTGTTTCAAGTGAAAACGTGTGGAGTCGACCATCAGCAATCAATGCGTCCGTACCGGCAATCGGGGTATTGGCAAACGTCAAGGACGTGCTTCCACCGCCGGACACCTTACCGGTTTCCCGCTTGACCGCCTTGTGCCGCGAACGACTTGACGGGACGAACAACACGTCCTCGGTGGCCAGCAGATACCCTTGAGGTGAAAACTCGTTCCGCCCGGCATCCTGATGGCTAACCCAATCGTTCTTCCACAGGACCGTCCCGTCATCCGCCTTTGCCGCACAAAGATAGACGTTCTCGTGTGGAAAAATGCCGGCCCCGAAATAGGCCGTATCTCCGTCGACCAGCACGCCGGTTCGTACCGGCCACCGAGAGATCATCTCGCCACGAGCAATGATGGATTCGTCAGCAGGCCCAAGCCTTAGTTTCCAGCGGAGAGAACCGTTTTCGGCGTCCAAGCAGTACGCATATCCATCGTCCGAGCCGATGTATACTCGCCCACCTACGACGGTGGGAGCCAATCGAACGGGGGCACCCGTAAAGAAACGCCATGCCTCTTTGCCGTCCTGAAGGTTCACGCAGTGGACTTGATGATCGACGGACGAACCGAAGTAGACGCGATCACCAACGACGGCCACGTGCAGAGCATCGTCGAATTTCACTCGGTCGCCCAGTTCCTTTCCTTCGATGACTCGGCCGGCCGGCCCCGACCAGGTTCGCCGCGGGGCGCTAGGTGACGAGAATAGCCAGGCTTGCGTAAGCGGCAGCTTCAATTGCTGTGACGTCGAGCTCGTCCGCTCGTTGTTTGCTAGATAAGTCGGCCAATCGGCAGACGACGCCATCGCCGACAACAGGAACACAACACATAACGCGTGAATCAGTCTGAACGGTTTCTTCATAGTTCTGCCTTCTTCGGTTGAGGACTCGGTTTGAGCGCTGGTGTGAATCGGGAATGATGTCTTATTGTAGGAGGATGCTCAGCACACGTCTGCGCGTGTCACTCGCACGCTGCGTCGCTTCTTGCACCGGAACCGCGTGAATGCGGGACTACAAACGAATTCCTACGTCGGCTCTGAGGGCTAATCTATGAACTCCACACGGATCTCGTGGACCCCCATACAATAGCCGACCTGTGGCAGAATTCGAATGCTGATGGCGTCACAACGCAGAGGGGCCTTGGGGCGCACGACGTTGAATCTGTCTCTTTCCAGGCCGAAAGAATCGCCAACGTATCTTTTCATCCGCGTCCAGTCTCCGTCGCCGATCCTGTAATCTACCCACCATCCACGCGGGAGTTTGACTTTACCGCCTTCCGGGTTCTCGTACCAGTAGACTGCAATGCTCTCGACGTTCTTGGTCTCGTCAAACTCGACAATGATGTTCTGGCCTCTATTGTTGAACGGTAGACTCGTCCAGCGCGGTTGTTCCTGGTCGGCTGATTTCTGGGGGATCTTGCCGTCGACGACCCCGGCGGCGGTATCGCCTTCATGTGTGTGCGTGGCCTGAACTTTGCCGTAATCCGCCGTAGCCAGTTGATTGCTGACCATGTACTTGCGTGCGAGCGACTCTTTGCGCGGCAGCCAAACGACCATCGACTGCTCGCCGCGATTGTTCCAGGCGTAATAGGGTATCAGCTTGGCGGTCGATGGTTTGACGGCATCACCCACGACCTCCATCGCAGGGACCGAGACACGGACGACGCCTCTTAGCAACCCTTCTTCCATGACCTCGGTCTGGATATCGGACGGATCGGCAGGTTGGGGAATGAAAAAGCGTTGGACGACGTCGGCTCGTTCGCCGATCTGCTCGGATGCAGGGTTATCGGCCTGCTCCGCGCAGTAAACCAACGGCCCTCGAGTGATGGCGATACGGTCGCGATTGGCTTCGACTTGCTCGATGGCCGTGCTGTAGCGGACGGGCATAGGAATCTGCAATTCAACCGTGTCACCAGACTTCCAGGATCGGTCAATGGTCGCGAATCCCTTGGTCAACGCTGCGTCGAGCAATTGACCGTTGACCTTCAGCGTCCACTTGGGCTCGCGTTTATCGACGAAGTGATAGAGCTTGCCGGGAACGAATTGCTCGCGGGCCCAGGTGGGAATTCGCAACTTGAGGGCGAATTGCTGTTCCGCTGACGGATCGATCTTCAAGACGACTCTTCCGTCGAAGGGATAGTTCGACTTCTGCTCGATCGCCACATCGCCGCCCGCCAAAGGGATTGTTGTTCGACTGCTGCCGTAAAGACCCAAGTAGATCTCATTGTCGGTATGGGCGTACATGTAACCGGAAACCTGCGGAATCAAGCGGGCCAGGTTTGACGGACAGCAGGCACAGCCGAACCACTCGGCCCTTCCGCCCGAGCCGTGGTTGAACTTCCGGACTCCATCGGTTTCCAGGACGTTGACGTAGAAGAAGCTGTCGCCGGCCATCGCCATGCCTGCCAGCGAGTTGTTCAGCAGGGCCACCTCGGCCACGTCAAAGTACTTCGCGTCCTTATGCAACAGATACATGCGGAAGTTGAAGAACACGTTCGCCACGGCCGCACATGTTTCGTTGTACGTGGTCCGGTTCGGCAGGACGTACTCCGGGCCGAAGCCTTCGATCCCGTGCGTGGCTCCCAGACCGCCGATAATGTGCATCTTGGTGTCAACGATGTCGTGCCAAATCTTCTCAGCCGCCCGGGCATAAGACATGTCTCCGGTCAACGCGCTCACATCGGCCATGCCGGCATACAGATAGCCCGCACGCACCGCGTGTCCGACGGCTTTGGTTTGTTCGATGACCGGCTTGTGTTGCTGGGCGTAGGACGGCGACATGACGCCTTCGCCCTCCGGCCGATACGTCACGCCTCGGATGTCAAGAAACCGCTGGGCCATATCCAGGTAGAGGCGTTTGCCTGTGACTCGGTAGAGCTTGCACAGAGCCAGTTCCAGTTCCTGATGCCCCGGTGCCTGCATCACAGGTTTGCCGCCGTTGTAGTTCGGGTCACCCTCGAAGAACACTTTGTTGAAATGCGCGGCGCTCTTCTCGGCGACCTTCAACCACTTGTCTTTTCCGGTAGCTCGGTAGTAGGCGATCGCCCCTTCGTACATGTGGCCCAAGTTGTACAGTTCGTGACTGTGGACGACCCAGGAATAGGGCGTTTCGCCCATGACGCGCGGATTGGCGATTCCGCAGATGTGCGACACGTACAGGTAGCCGTCGTCCTTCTGCGCGTCCGCGATGATATCGATGATTCCGTCCATCTGCTTCTCAAGCGACGGATCGGGCTTGATCATCAACAGATAGGCGGCTCCTTCCATCACCTTGTACAGGTCGGACGAAATGAAGCGATGCGTGAACGGCAATTCGCCGCCTCGTCCATGCAGGAAATTGCCGCAACGACGAAGATTTTCCACCGCAGGCTCGGTCTGTCGCAGTGCATGCGGAACAGTGGACTCGGCCTGCACCTTGAGCCTCGGCAGCCAGAAAGTGTCCTCCGAGGTGACCTTGTTGAATGGCATCGGTGCCAAGGGGTAATCGTGTTTCTCGACAGCCGACGCCGGCCCAGCCACAAACGTGACGAAGACGACGAGCCATAGGAGAATGACTGTGATTCGTTGCCTGCTGTTCATTACATGCTCCTCCTCATTCTCGTTTGTAGAGGACTGGTTATAGATTAGTGGTTATAGATGAAGAAAGGATGCGACATCCAGGGATCCCGTCTCCTATTTATAACCAGTAATCTATAACCATCATGTCATTGAATCGCCACAAACATCGCCTCGCCGTTCACCGAGCGTGTTTCAAGAACAGATCGGAAATCGAGCCGTGAAAAGGGTTGTCGTTTTCGTAGTCGCCAACCGGCTTGATCAGATCGGCTCCGATTTGGATGGAATCGCCCGGCTCGGCCTGCAAGGCGCCTGGGGCTCGCCCTTTGGCGACAAGTCGATTGCCCACCTTGAGTTGCATCCCACCATCAGTCTGCCAGAAGGCTTCGAACTGGTGCAGCCCCTCGCCCAGCGGCTCGTTGGTCGCGATGACGGTCCGCTGCCAGGCGACGCAGGTTGCGAATGCCAGTTTGCCGTCCTTCAAGTAAATGCAGTAACCCGACTTGTCACCGCCGTGAGCCAGGATGACGCCGTTGGCGGCGGTCGGCGCGATCGTGGCTCCAATTCGAATCCACTTGCCGCCGCTGACCTTGGGGGCCATGTGTCTGGGCAAATCCAACCACGCCTGCCCATCGAACAACCATTCTCCTTCTTCGCCGACTTCCACGCCACGATTGTTGAATCGCAAAAGCTGGTTGTTCACGAGGGCGGCAACGGTCGGAGCCGGTTTGACGGGCTTCGCGTCTTGATCAAATTCAAAACCGATTCCTTCGGCCCAGGTTCCGATCTCCCCAAACAAGTCAGCAACGCGTTTCGGCTCCTGATCCAGCAGGTTGTTTTGCTCTCCGGGATCATCGGAAAGGTTGAACAAACGAGCTTCGGAGCCATCCGGGTTGACCAGGAACTTCCATACTCCATCTCTTACTGCAAAACTCGGACTCTGGTATTCGACCTTACCGGCCTTGAGTATGGCGTGCGGTGCGCCGTATTGCCAGAACAACGGTTTGGCGCGTGCGGACGGTGTTCCCAGTAACACGCCGCTGCAGTCGATTCCATCCAAGTTCTCCGCTTTGGGAACCTCGACACCCGCCAGACAGCAGAACGTCGGCGAGAGATCAATGCCGCTCATCACGCTCTGTTCGTCGGTCACTCCGGCGGGAATTGTCGCTTTCCAGCGCGCGATAAACGGCATGCGAATCCCGCCTTCGAACAGTGACCACTTCCGGCCGAAAAACGGCCCCGTGAATCCGGGCGGAGTGATGCCTTCTTCGCGGTAATACTTGGGCCAGTCCGTTGGGCCGTTGTCGCTGGTGAAGACAATCAACGTGTTCTCGGCCAGACCGAGCGCGTCGATTTCATTCACCAATCGCCCGATCTGTTTGTCCATCTCCTCCAGCACGGCGAAGAAAGTCTGCTCCCACGGATTGTCGGTCACGCTCTTCCATTTCTCCTCGGCTCCGGGCCACGGAACGTGAGGGTCGTGGACATCATTGGGAAACAAACGTACGTAAAACGGCCGGTCTTTGTGCCGACGAATGAAGTCGATCGCGCGGTCAGTGTATTTCTGGGTCTTTTCCCACGGTTGGCAGAATTCAATCTTGCCGTGGCCCAACTTGACACTGGAGTTTTTCGGATTGGTCAATAGACGATCGCCCAGGCCTTCAAAGGCCACCAGAGATTCGTCGAATCCGTACGCCGCCGGCAGCGGCGCGTCATCGACGTCGCGGCCGCCTCCCATGTGCCATTTGCCGAAGTGGGCAGTGGCATACCCGGCCGCTTTCAGCTTTTTCGCAGTCGTGGGCGCCGCGCGATCCAAGTAGTCGCGCATGCCTCGACTCTTGTTGCCGGCCCGTGTGTTCAGGTAGGAATGGATCTTCCACCGTCCCGGATATTGCCCAGTCGTGACGGCCACTCGAGATGGCGAGCAGATGGGAGAATTGACGTAGAAGTTGGTGAGTTTGATGCCTTCAGCCGCCAGCCGGTCGATGTTCGGTGTCTTGACCAGGGGGTTGCCGAAGCAGCTCGGATCCGCGTAGCCCATATCGTCGATAAAAAGAAAAACGATGTTCGGCCGCGCGGGGCGGCTTTCATCTGCCTGCAACGCACCTGGCGTGGCAAGAACGATTGTCGCCAGGAGGACAGTGCGCGGTTGGCTGATCCACGTCATTGGCACGCTTACCTTTCGCTGTCAGTGAAGATCTGTCGTGTTCCATTCCTCGACGAAGCAAAGTGACATATCACGTTTTTCTACCAAGCTGCTTTCTCACGATCAACGATCCCGAGCCATTCGCCCCCGTGGATCTGCTGCTTGAGTCGCTCAACGCTGTCCCGGTCCGCCTCCAAATACAGAGGCCGATGTGGCCGTCAGGCTAAATGCCATCATGTAACAGGCCAGCACGCCGAGCGAACTGTTTGCCTTTGGGCCGTTGGATAAAGAAGTGAGTGGGAGTAGGCAATAGTCCGTGGGGCGAACGGCTGCTAACAGCTAATTCCCTACTGCCTTCTTCGCTTCGCCTTAAACGCGGCCCGTCGCGTCTCTTTCCGCGCCTGTTGTCGCTCTGCTTTCTTAGCCTTGGGCGCCTGTTGCGCGGCCGTTTCCTGCGCAATCATCTCAGGGGTTTCGAATGTGATCGGACCCAAAGCACCTGCTCGCAGGTCATTGATGAAGATTCGCGAAGTACGGTCGTAGTCAACTACGCCGCCCTTCGCCAAACAACCTCGTCTGTTTCCAATGGCATCCAACAGAGAGATCTGATCGGCGGGCATCGCGTCCAGCGAGTAACGCGCGGCGAGCGCCTCGGGATAATTCTTCAGGAGATAGCCCGCCACAAAATATGCGACGTCGGGATACTCCATTGCGGTATCTTTGATGGCACCCGTTGCGGCGAGTCGGTAACCGCTGTTTTCATTTTCCACGTTTGGCCAGAGTACGCCGGGCGTATCGAGCAGCACGATACCATTGTCGATGCGGATTTGCTGCTGGCGCTTGGTGATGGCGGGTTCGTTTCCCGTCTTGGCGATGTTCCGGCCAGCCAGAATGTTGATCAGGGTCGACTTTCCGACATTGGGAATGCCCACGATCATCGTCCTGATGGGTCTTCCCAGGCCATGACGATGCGGCAGCATTTTGTGGCATACGTCGGTCAGCCTCGCAATTTGTCCCGGTTGCGTGGTGGAAACCGCCCTCGCTCTGCCACCATCTTGTTGCTCCAAATGTGATTGCCAATCCGAGGTCCGCGCCGGGTCGGCCAGATCGCTCTTGCTGAGCACCTTGAGGCAGGGCTTCTTGCCGCGCAGAGCCGCCAGCATTGGGTTTTCGCTGCTGAACGGGATTCGCGCATCAAGCAACTCGATCAATAGATCGACCTTCGGCAGCGCTTCCTTGATCTGCAACTGGGCCGCGTGCATGTGCCCGGGAAACCACTGGATTTGCATGCCGAGTTACTTTCGCGCTGAATCCAGCGATCTATTGTTGAAAGATGACCGATCCGACCCGATGGGGACATCCGCAAGTCAAAAGGCGGTGAGACGCTGGCGATTATATCAGAAGCGAGTGGTCCAGCGAATCGGGTGCTCTACCCGTTCTCCGGGCGACGTTGCATAATCAGCCGATGCCATTCGCCGCGTCACCGTGGGCACGCACCATCACCAAGGACGAATAACGGTTGCGACTTCACGCTGTGCCCGCTGAAGAGGAACCGGCGCACGAATACGGCTACGGGCCTATGCACTTGAGTCAACCACGTACAGGATGTAGTATGTGGCAATGGAAGATTATCCGCGGACGGTGCTGGAATTGGAGCAACGATTCTCCTCCGAAAAGGCGTGCCGGGAGTACCTGCGGTCGTTGCGTTGGC
>JADHUC010000433.1 GCA_016784735.1 Pirellulaceae bacterium
GGTATTGGTCCGACGGGGGATCGACCAGTTCGAATTGATAGACGCCGCATTCCAGATCGATCGTCTCCGTCGACTCGACGTCGAGCTCGGCGACGATTTGCCCGTCACGGTTCATGATCACTCGACTTGGCTCAGGGCCATCGCTGCTGACCAGGAGCTTGCCCGTGTTCGCGCGGAGCATCTCCAAGTCTGCGCTGGCCAATTCGGCCAGTGTGGAGTCAGCTTCCGCGTCCGTCAGCGCAAGCTCGAACAGCGTCGCAGCTTCCGCCGGCTTGTCCAATCGCAGGAACCGATGCCCCATCACGTACGCCAGCTTCCCACGCATCTGCGGCTGCGCTGCGAGCGACTCCTGAAGACCTCCCCAGCCGGTGAAATCGGTCGCGCCTTGCCACGCCAGCGTTAGTTGCACCATCATGTCCCGATTGAACTCGCCGGTGCGAAACGCGGCTTCGAACCAGTCTTCCACCAGCTTCTCCGTGAGCGATTCCTGTTCCTCCGACGGCACTTCTGGAAGTGCAAACTGGTAGACGGCCTCCGCCAGCGCGGCCACCGTGGGGAATCGGTAACGATCCGGAAACCTAATGTCTTCGAAAGACAGCTGGCGAGCCCATTCGCGATCCCGCTTATCTTGCCACATCGAGCGAACAATCGAACCGAGAACCTGCTGCTTCCGGCCGCTGGACTCCAGCGCATTTAGAATAATGACAATTGGAGAGTCGTCGCTCGAATCGCCAAAACCGCTCTCCAGAATCGACTCGGCAAGCTCGTCGGACGTGTTGCCGGTTAGCGAGTACAGAATACTCACCCGCCCGAGCGTACCGTGGGATTCGCGCCTTGTGCTCACGATCTCCCTCGCGGGTGCTACCGCTTCGCACCAGATTCTTCGCGCCTCCCCAAATTCAGCGCGATCTTCGTGGATGAAGCCCAACATCAATCGCGCGTCCGTCATGTGGTTCAGGTCAAGCTTGCCGCCGGGCAACAAGTGCAGGATCTCCGTCAGATCATTCTCGGCCGCGGAGTAGTTGCCCATTTTGGAAAATATTTTTGCCCGATCGACCAGGAGCCGGACGTACCGTTCGCTGTAGATACCCTCTTGCTCGTCTTCGAACAGATAGCCGTTCATCACCCCCAGGGCCTCGTCCAATCGGCCTGCCAATCGAAGCATCCAACAGTATTCCTCAACGTGATCTATGGGGACGCTGGGGCCACCTGCGTCGAGGATCTGCTTGCCGATCTCAAGAGCACGTTCCATGTCTCCAAACATTCGGCAAGCCCGCAACAGCCTTTTTTGTGTCAGCGAGCTCGCCTCAGCCAGAAGACTCTCGAGTAGCAGAACGCGTTCGAGATCCTGCACGTAAGCAGGGTTATAGCGGAGCCTGTTCCCCATCCCTCCTTTGTACTCGTAGCGAGCATGATAGGCGTCGATAATGTGTTGGCGCAGCTCGAACGGGATGATCGACGCCAGCTGCTCGAACGTCACACGGCCAGAGATGCTCCGAAAAATAAGCTCGGCCTCGGCCAGCTCGCCGCGTTTGACGCGATAGAGCCAGAGCTGGCAGGCGGCCAGCATGGGCCAACGGTCTCCGCGCTCGGCGGCTAACTGCTCGAACTGCTCGGCGGCCTCCTCTTCCCGCCCCAGGCAGGTCAGGCAGACTGCTGCCTTAAAACGCGACTCCTGCCCCGTCGCGGTCCCGGCCGAAGTCTGGGCCTGCGCTCGATAGTTCTCGAGGGCTTCCTCGAACTGCCCTGCGGCATACGCCTGATCGGCTAATTGTTGGCGGCTGGCCACTTCCGGCAGCGCTTGCCGGGTCGCGCGCAGACGCTGCAACCCGACGGCATGGGGCCAATGTAGGCTAACTTGCGTGCCCCCAACCGCACCCAGCGGGAAAAGATCATAGAACTGGACGGGGACTAGGTCGTTAACTTGCAGAGACAGCCGACCGCCGTCGCAGGTGGCTACCAAACGAAGCGGGCCGTCGGCAAGGGCGTCCGCCTCGACCGTTGTCTCGCGAAGGGCGACCCCGTTCCTGAGGATGCTCAGTTGATACGCCGCTGGTCGCTTCGCCGCATCTGGCTCCGGTCGCTCGGACCTCGCGCCACGGGCGGAGTCCCAAAGCTGGATCGTCCCGTCTGCCAGCGCCACCGCCAGAATGTTGCCGTCCGGCGAAAAAACCAGGCTCTGCAATCCATTGGGACATTTATCGAAAGTGACAATCGGCATTCGTGTTGCCACGTCCCATAGTCTGATGACGTTCCCCTCGTATTGTGACGCCAGGGTTCGGCTGTCAGGAGACAACGCCAACACCTGATTATGGTCCACGGCGGTCTCCATCCGGCCGATCTCATCTCCCGACATGGCATCCCACAGGGCGACCCATTTGGATCCATCGCCGACGGCAGCCACGGTTCGACCGTCGGGCGCGACGGCCACGCGCCGCACGGGGCCGCCGTACTTCAAGCGGAGTTGCTCTTTGCCCGTCGCCGAATCCCATACGACCACGAAACCGTCCATGCTTCCGGAGACGAGACGGTCACCGTCCGGGAAGAATGCCAGCGATCGGACTTCTTTTCCGTGCCCTGAAAGCTTGGCGGTGACGGCCTTCGTCTCGATATCCCATAAGACGATCTTGTTAGACTCGCTGAATCGGACGTACGCGAGAGTCCGCCCGTCCGAAGAAAGCGCCGCCCGACGACTCGATTCAGGAAGGGTCTCGTCCCTCACGGCGCCCGACTCCGTGTCGATCATCCCAAAATCCGTGCTGTGGCCCACGTCCTGCAGCGTGCCTCCATTCGACGTGAAGAACACGCTGTGCACGGGCCGGGACCGTACAACTGCCGCGCGCTCCTTGCCCGTCTCGGTCTCCCAAAGGCGGATCGTTCCCGCTCGGCCGCCTGATGCGATCAGCGAGCCATCGGGCGAGAAAGCAACGGTCCATACCGCGTCCGTATGCCCGGTCAGCGTCCGCAGCAATCGGGAAGATTCATCCGTTGATCCGAGCGGTCGCGCCGTGCTGTCCAATGACGCCACGGGTTTCAGTGTGAACGCGTAGTCCGCTTCGCGCTGCACACCATCGTCGGACGCCAGCGCAAGCCCCAACTCGCGGGCAGCCCGCCACGACGCATCGAATACCGCCTCCAATTGCAGACTGCCGGTGGCAATCACCTTCGTTTTGACCAGTGGCGACGCTTGGACGTCGGCCGGGAATCGCGACACCAGCTTGTTGTCCTCCGCTTTCACCAGCCGACGATCGAAGACCGTGTCCCATTCGGCAAAGGGGTGCTTCAGCTCGAACACCGGTTCCCACACGCTCAGGCGCTGCTGGAGCGAGGATTGCAGCTTGGCCGCGGTACTGACCGAGTGAGGTTCGAGCAACTTCAGCAATTCGCGGATCTGCTCGACTTCTTCTGGCCCCAACTTCGGCTGCCGAATTCGATCACCGATGGCTGCCGCAAAACGCTCGTACAATCGGCCCTCGGCCGTCCGTCCCTGGTCCGCATCCAATTCCTCGATCTGCGCAGCCAACGCCTGCATCTCCGCAAAGTGCTCGGCGTCCCAAGAAGCCTCGTCCAGGCCGTTGTCAAACGAAGCGTTCAATGCCACCAACGCGCTGGCCCGTGTTGCGTTGCGCTCTGCAACGGTGTATCCCATCACCGCGACAATCACACCCACAAGCAACAAGGCGACCGCTGCGCTCAGTCCTGCAATTCGAGGATTGCGCTTGGCCCAGCGCCACAGACGTTCCGCGCGGCCCACCGGACGGGCTTGGATGGGCTCGCCATTCAGCCAACGCCGCAAATCCTTCGATAATCCTTCAGCCGTCTGGTACCGTCGCGATGGCTCCTTGCTGATCGCCTTCAGGCAAATTGTCTCCAGGTCGCGCGGGATGCGGTGGTTCAGCCTGCGAGGACTCGGTGGCTCCTCGTTGACGACCTGCAACAACAACATGCGTGGGTTGCCGCGAAACGGCCGTTCGCCCGTCATAAGCTCGAACAGGATTACCCCCAGCGAATAGACATCGCTCCGACGGTCTGCGTCGTGAGCGTGACCTTTGGCCTGCTCGGGCGACATGTAGGCCGGCGTGCCAAGCAGTTTGCCGTCCATCGTCATGGTGATCTCGCCCACATCACGTTTGGCCAGCCCGAAATCCATGATATGCGGCTCGCCCGCCGCGTCGACCATGATGTTGCCCGGCTTCAAGTCGCGATGCACAACACCAGCCTCGTGCGCATGGTGTACCGCCTCGGCAATCTTCGCACACAACTCGACGGATCGACGCGACGCCGGTTCCTGAGCGGTCAGCCAGTCGGCCAGCGTAACTCCCTCAATGAAGTCGCTAATGATGTAAACCGTATCTCCGTCTCGTCCGACCTCGTGCACGCCGACGATATTCGGGTGTGTCAGCTGCGCCGCCGCGCGGGCTTCCCGCAGGAACTGTTCTGTCTCGGCCGGATCAAGTTGTCCCTTACGCGGGATCTTCACGGCCACGTGACGGTCTAATTCGGTGTCGCTCGCCTTCCAGACGCTGCCAAACGCTCCCGTGCCCACCTGATCGATCAGCTTGAAATGACCTACGGTTCTTAATTCATCCAAGCGGTTGTCTTCGGTGGCCCGATATCCAGAGAGGCTGATAGTGCTACCGCACTCTGGACAAGTCATCTGTTCAACGAGCGAGCGATCGTCAACAACATCTATTCCTAAATCGCAATGCGAACAACGCACCTTCATCGGCCTGAACCTTGAAGCTAGAAATGTGGGACATGGAGACCGAACGGACACCACGATTGAGTGTGGGTTAATGCACGATCTTTGATGGTGGTATTCTACTGGTAGAGGTACGCGCTATGCAATGATTGGAGGGTCCGAGAGGACCCGGAAGTGATGGAGGCGCGACCAGGATGGGGCAACAGGGCAGCGCGCCGATGTCGAGAATCCCTGGCGGCCATATCAAATCCAGCCAGGTTTCACTGTTCGTCCGGCAAAACATCAGTGCTTTCAGATGCGAGTTCCTGACGGACAAGCTGGTGTAGAGGGGAATCGGGGGCAGTGTCCGTCAATGCACATCGAAGGAGGAGTGCTGCTTCTGCGGGTTTGTTGATCGCTAGCAGGCGATGAGCCAGCACGTATGCCAAACGGCCCCGCACGCCTTTCTCATCCTGCAAAGGTTTGGAGAGACTCCCCCACCCTAACCCACCGGTCTGGCCCTTCCATGTCATCGCCAGGGCAAGTATTTCGGCCATTCCTATGCGGTTTGAACACACGAGTTCGTAAACGTCATGAGCCGTTTGCCAGACTACGGCATCTTGTTCGGTCGTAAGATGGTCTGAGAAGGCACCGTCGCGAATATACTGATACCCGATCAGCAATCCAGGAAGCCGCCCGTAATCCACGAGGGGCAATTCACCAAACGCCAGTTTCTTCGCGAGGTCACGCCCCCGAGGAGTCCGCCACACCTTGCTCATCACCTTTCTCATCCTTCCGGCCGAGATGAATTGCTCTCGAAGGAGGCTGTTGTTGAGCAACGGCGTGAACGCAAACTGACTGCCCATGTTGTCGATAAGGCGTGTCAATAGATCTTGGGCATCCGATTCGGAAAACTCGTCAACCAGCGACATCGTGATCATGTAAAGAACCAGGTGTGTCCCATCGTGCACAAAACGGGAATTCCCATCTGCATTCCCTCCCTTGGCGACGCGCAGTCCGTTACGCCACGCCTCACACGCGCCCGCGATGTCCCCCTGCTGCTCGCGCAGTAGCCCCAACATGAGCGAGGCATCAATGGCCATCTCCCACAGCGTCTTCCATTCCGATCTCGCGTCCTGCGTCTTAGGTAACGTCCGGGATTGCCATTTTTCAAATTCAGTCAAAACCTCATGCATGAATGACTCAAGATCTTCTTCGGCTCTGGCCAGATCTCCCATTGCGTAATAGATCCGTGCTCGCTCAAGAAGCAAAGGTCTGAATCGTCTTCGAAGAACCTGGTTCCTCTCATCAAGTCGACGATTCAAATCTTTGAGCCGGGCATCTGGAGCGTCGTAGAGCCGCGACAACCAACAGGAGTAGCGATGGACAGTCGGAAAGACGTTCTTCGGTGAGCTTTCATCGCCGTACATGCGATCCGCGGCGTCCGCGGCCTTCTTTGCCATCTGGATCGCCTTGTCGACCTGACTATTGGCCCAGTAGGCCTTGGCAAGCTCCGTCATGGTGTGAATCGTTCTTCTCTCAAGAGGATAAAGAAGGGTGTGAACAGCAATTCGCCGCTCCATATCGAAACAGTAAACTGGATCACGAGTCAATAGCCGGGTTCGATCCACCGGATAGGCGGCGACTAGAGTATCTCGCATATGAATGGGTATGATCGATACGAGTTGCTCAAAACGATAGCGAGTTGACAGAGTGTCGAGAATGGTATCAGCGGCCATCGCGTCATTGCGCTTGATCTGCAGGAGCCACAGTTGACAGCCGGCCAGCGGAGGCCACCGATCTCCACGCTCCCCCACGAGATCTGACAGAGCGCTCACGGCTTCTTCGGTCCGATCCAAGGCCAGCAAGCAGAGCGCACCCTTGTACTCAGCTTCCTGACGGAACGACACATCGTTCGTGTCCCGTGCAACTTGTGCGTAGCACTTCAACGCCTCACTGAGCTCGCCTCTATCGTGGAGGGCATCGCCTTGCTCTAACGGGCTCCGATCCTGGCCGAGCACGCGCTGGGCAGCCACAATCCGTTCCACGCGCAGAGCGGATGGCCAGACAAGTGCAAAGACACCAGGTTCTGCAGGACTGAGTGGAAAAATGTCTTCAAACACGATAGGCGATCCATCGTTCAACGAACATGTGAGCCGGCTTCCTTCACGTCGCGCGCGCAGTCGGAGGGAATCTCCCGACGAATCGTCGGTAGGTACAAGCTGTCGCAATAGCGTCGATCCGTTCCGGGCGATTTCCAGAACGCGTTCCTCGCTCGCACTGGCCTCCTCTTCTTCTGTGAACCGCCCGATTTCTGGTTTCGCCTGAATCTCAGTCGCTCGGAGCAGGAAGCTGTATCCGCTCTCGCGGTCGGTGGCATTCAGACACAAGCCAAACTCTCGAGCATTCTGCCAAGACGGGGAGAACTGCGCCTCCAATTGAGCGTATCCAGAGCATTCTTGCAGTGAAAGGACGTTGACGTGCGAGCGGTTCTTGCTCGTGCGAGCCAATGCCAATCCCTCGACCTGAATCACTCCTTCTCCGAAGGCTACTTGTGCGTTGTCGAAAGGTGCATCCAGTGTGAAAATGTTGTCCCAGAGCGCAACACGACGGGTCAATTCTCCTGACAAGTCACTCGCGATCGAGGGATGGTGTGTGTCCAACATGCGGATGAGGGAACGAATCTCGGCGATGTCATCTGTTCCCAATCTCGCCTGTCGAATTCGCTCGCCAATCGATGCGGCAAAACGCTCGTACAATCGCCTCTCGGCGGTTTGCCCCTGGTCCGCATCCAATTCCTCGATTTGCGCAACCAACGCCTGCATCTCCGCCAAGTGATCGACGTCCCAAGAAACCTCGTCCAGGCCGTTGTCAAACGAAGCGTTCAATGCCACCAACGCACTGGCCCGCGCCGCGTTGCGCTGGGCAACCGTGTATCCCATCACTGCGACAACCACACCTACCAACAACAAGGCGACCGCGGCGCTCAGTCCTGCAATTCGAGGATTCCGTTTGGCCCAGCGCCAGAGTCGTTCTACGCGGCCCACCGGCCGTGCTTGGATGGGCTCGCCATTCAGCCAACGCCGCAAATCCTCCGCCAACCCTTCAGCCGTCTGGTACCGGCGCGAAGGCTCCTTGCTGATTGCCTTCAGACAGATCGTCTCCAGGTCGCGAGGAACGCGGTGGTTCAATCTGCGAGGACTCGGTGGCTCCTCGTTGATTACCTGCAACAACAACATACGTGGGTTGCCGCGAAACGGCCGTTCGCCCGTCAAAAGCTCGAACAAGATTACACCCAGCGAGTAGACATCGCTGCGACGATCCGCATCGTGGGCGTGACCTTTGGCCTGCTCGGGCGACATGTAGGCCGGCGTGCCCACCAGCTTGCCCTCCATCGTCATCGTGACCTCGCCCACATCACGCTTAGCCAGCCCAAAGTCCATGATGTGTGGTTCGCCGCCCGCATCGATCATGATGTTGCCTGGCTTCAAGTCGCGATGCACTACACCAGCCTCGTGCGCATGGTGGACCGCCTCGGCAGTTTTCGCACAGAGCTCGGCGGAACGACGCGACGCCGGCGCCTGACCGGTCAACCAGTCGGCCAGCGTGGCCCCCTCCACGAAATCACTAACGATGTAGACCGTATCTCCGTCTCGCCCCACCTCGTGAACGCCGACGATATTCGGATGTGTCAGCTGCGCCGCCGCGCGGGCTTCCCGCAGAAATTGCTCCGTCTCTGCTGGATCAAGCTGCCCCTTACGCGGGATCTTCACAGCCACGTGACGGTCCAGCTCGGTATCGCTCGCCTTCCAGACGCTGCCAAACGCTCCCGTGCCCACCTGATCGATCAATTTGAAGTGACCTACGGTTCTCACCTTATCCCAGCGGTAATCTTCGGTGGCCCGAAATCCAGAAAGGCTGATGGTAGAACCGCACTCTGGACAAGTCATTTCTTCGACAAGCGAGCGGTCGTCAACAACCTCGATTCCTAGATCGCAATGGGAACAACGCACCTTCATTGGCTTGAACCTTAGTTGGACAGCGTCACTTCGAGTGACGCTGGCAGCGTCAACCCTTCATGTAGAAACTCGTTACCAAGCTCCGGCTAGCTCCGGCTTGGTAACGCACTAACTCCGCCCAAACAGACGATATTTCCGCAGCGTCGCAACGCGTCGAAACAGCAGGGCCAAAGTCGTAGGCCGGCAACAAGGAGCGACAGCGACGCCGTTCCGGCATCAAATTCACAGGAAATGGCCGTCTTGCCGGAACAGCGCTGCGCTCGGTCCGGCCTGCTGCTGCTTCTTCTAACGTAAGCATGCGGCGTTCCAATCTAGTCCTGTGGTCTCTATCTACTTCCATTCACCTGCCAGTCCTAACCCAAACATCCGATACGCCGACCGCGTAAGCCCACGAATCGCCCCGTTGTGCGGTTGGTTCGAGAAAGAACTACTCACCTTTTGAGTCGCCTTGCGTATCCCGCTGCGTCTGTTGGACTGCTCAGGCGGTCAAGAACGTCTGGAATGGATATTGATTACCAATGAGCCGGTTGGATGTTTCGAAGCGGCTTATCGAGTGGTTGGTTGGTATGAATGTCGCTGGATCATTGAGGAGTATCACAAAGGCATGAAGACCAGCTGCCGGACCGAGGCCCTTCAGTTCACGAGCGAGGATCGGCTTCAGCCGGCCATTGCCCTTCTGTCGGTCGTCACGTTGACGCTGCTGGAACTGCGACAAGCCAGTCGCCGCAGTGATGCCCACGCGCGCAAAGCAACCACGATCATCGGTAGGTCTTACGTCGAAGTGCTCAGTCTTTGGCGTCATAAGACAATCAAGCCCGATTGGACGGTGCACGAATTCTATTACGCATTGGCTCGCCTGGGCGGCCACCAGAACCGGAAGAACGATCATCCACCCGGATGGCAAGTACTCTGGGAGGGATGGAAGGAACTCATGCCAATGGTCATCGGATACGACATCGCAAAATCAAAGCACAGAAAATGTGGCTAGACCTAAGCCTTGATAGACGGCTTGAGCTTGGAACTTGGTCAGCTTCTTCTGCCGTACGAGTTCTTGGGCAAGGGCCGCACCATCGTCGCGATTCTGCTCGGGCGGCAGGTTGCCAAGGAAGGCTTCGATCTCGGCCTCGTTCATCAACCCGCTTTCGGCGAGCGACTTCAGGAATCGGCTGGAAACAATCTCCATGGTCGTCCCTCCCCATTTTTGCCCACATTATTACAGTCTTTACGGGGGACGGCAAGATGGGATAGGCCGTCAGGAGGCACAAGAAACAGACAGCCCCTTCCCAACAAAGGTAATAGTCCCATACAGGATCTGCAATTCAACGTTATTGATGACACCACGCCAGCTCTGCGAAGAGCGTGGTCCAGTTTCCCTAGCAACGACCACGAAATAACCTCCGCGAATACCTCATGCCCAAGAGGCCGAATCTTGGTGTCTTTACGCCGACGGCGTTGTGTCACAGCCCAGGGTTGCGCCAGCTACCCTGGGAACCGGCAACCACCACCCACACACCTTCTGCTGCCAGTCGCGTTCTTTGCGCCAGTCTCCGCCTTGAAGCTGAGCCGATAACAAGTGTCCGGCTTGACAGGCAACTTCTGAATGATCGCGTCTTCTGCCTGTGCCGCCGGAATGAAGCTTCCGACAATAAGAAACGCCGACGTAATTATTCTTCTCATCATGATGTTACGCTCTCCTCCTTTATTGTAGCCATTGGTGGGCGTATCATCCGGGAACTCCGGGATTAGCCGTACGGGCCTATGCACTTGAGTCAACCGTCTACCATATGTTGTGGTTTGATGATTTCGCGGTACGGTGATGGTCCGATTTGAACCGCCTGCTGCAGCAAACGGAAAAACAGCTTGCCTCGTGAGCGGGATGTGCGGC
>JADHUC010000434.1 GCA_016784735.1 Pirellulaceae bacterium
GTATGCGGACGGACAGCTCAAACTCTTTGAGTCCACGGCCGAAGGCCGTGGACTCATACTAACAATAGACGTCCGTGACACTTACACCTTGTCCGCGTCGGGGATCTCGAAGCCTTTGCGGTTGGGGTCGCGGATCAGTTTGTTGGCCTCGTCGGCGTGGTCGCCCGTGAATAGCTCCGTCTTTGGATCGAAGTTCAGCCACGGCCCGACAATATAGTTCGCCTTGTCTTCGGGAACGCCGCAGCCGTCGCGAGTGATCTCGTGCAGCTTCATGAAGTGCTCCGAGGCACCCTTGACGTCGCCGAACTGGCCGGCCTTGGCGTTGAACGGGACCGATTTGCCGATGCGATACGAGTTGTTCATCAAGTGCCCGACCACGCACGAGCGGTGAGCTATGTCCATGTCGGCGTTCGACATTTCGGGTTTGCCGGCGCGGCAGGCGGCTACGAAAGCGCCGAAACACCCGCCGTCGGTGATCTCCACCGAGGGGAATTCGACCTTCTGGCCTTCCTTGCTGCCCTTCTTGTAGTACAAGCCCTTGTCGTCCATCCAGCCGCCGTCCTCGAAGTAGAACTCGTTTATCACCTGCCGCTTGTAGTCCTTGTAGTTGACGTTGCGGACGTTAAAGAAGACGAACTGTCCGTTCGGATACTCAGCGATGCCGAACATCGTGTTGGGCGTTTCGCCCTGGTCTTCCCACTTGAACCGGCCGCCCAGCGCCATCGCGCGGCACGGGTGGGTCTGGTCTTCGGCGATCGCCCACTGTGCTACGTCAAGCTGGTGCGTGCCCTGGTTGTTCAGGTCGCCGTTACCCGTCTTCCAGAACCAATGCCAGTTGTAGTGGACGTAGTTACCGTGGAACTGGTCGATGACCGCCGGGCCCCGCCACAGGTCCCAATCCAGATTCGCCGGCGGATCACCGGGCTCCTTGAAACCGATTCCGCTGCGCGGTTTGCAGCAGTACCCGTAGGAGATCTTCAGCTTGCCGAACATGCCGTCGCGAATGGCCTTGATTTGGGCCGCCCGGCCGGCGCTGCTTCGCTGCTGGGTGCCGTGCTGGACGACGACGCCGTACTTCTTCCATGCTTCCAGGGCGGCGCGGCCTTCATAGACATCGTGGCTGGCCGGCTTCTCGACGTAACAGTGCTTCTTCGCCTGGGCAGCCCAGATCACCATCAGCGAGTGCCAATGATTGGGTGTGGCGACCGAGATTGCATCTAATTCCTTGTCCTCCAACGCCTCGCGGACATCCGCCACACATTTCGGCTCATTTCCGCCCCGCTCCTTGACCGCTTTCACCCTTCCCTCACGCCTCCCGATGTCCGGGTCGATCAAATAGGTTACCTGAGCATTGTCCATAGCCGCATACGAACCGACATGCCCTCCACCTCGGCCGCCAACGCCGGCCACACCAATGCGCAGCTTGTCGTTTGCTCCAAGCACCGTGCCGGAAGCTTTGGTCCCGGCGATCGTGAAACTGGTGGCAAGTCCCGCAGCCGCGGCACTCTTGAGAAAGTCTCGACGGGTGTGACGAGTCATAACGTTTTCCTCCTGGTTTCGTGGGTAGTGTTGTCAAACGGGCGCCGCTGGCATTTGCCGTATCTGACGGTGGGACACGTTGTGGCCGAGGGGGCCTCGGCTGGATTCCGGAGCGAGCACTTGAGCCCGACATCCATCAATATGAAGTCTGTTTCATATTTTGGACTACATGGGAACCAGAATGCAAGCCTTTGACCGCTTTCTATTTTGATATCCTTGCGGCGTTTGCTAGAAAGGAATCTGGTCGTCGAAATCCTGCAGATCTCGACACCGCTCGAGCAGGCGGTCGAGTTGGCGTTCCAGGTCCGTACACTTCAGGGCGAGTTTTGGTCGATCTGTAGCCAATTCATCGAGCCGCTCGGAAAAACTGGCGACGGTGGATTCGGCCGTCCACGGATTGCGATCGTCGATTGCGTGTCTCAACTCGGCGAAGTTCGATCGGAGTAATCGGGCCCGCTCGGCACCGTCTTCGGTCGACTTCAGGTCCTCGCCCAGTTCGCCGAGATGGGCGCCGATGCCGAACAGCATCAGCGGCACGGCTTGGCCTGCCGGCATGGCGTCGGTGGCTTGCTCATCGGAGAAACTGCTTGTCCACACGGACGATTGCCCTTCATCGACTCCCAGAAACTCCTGCGCCGCCGCGCGGCCGTTGATGAAGTCTTGATCGCGTTTCCACTCTTCCTCGAATCGACGATTCATCTCCTCGTATTCGCGTTGTTCCTTCTCCCACTCCTCGCGCGTCCGATGGAACGAGAAGGCGAAGTCGTCATCCATGTTGCACCCGTCCAGGCCCCAGAACATGGGACCGAATTGCTCGTCGGCCATCATTTGGCACAAAGGGCAATCGGGATCCACCATCGCCTGTTCACCTGACACGCATTCGGGCAGTCGCCGCCGCTCGCGATCGATCACCGATGCCGGACTGCGGCCTTGCAGTTCCTCGTACTCCGGACCGTGCATCCACTCCTGGCGTAGTTGCTGCAGGTGTTCGGCTTCGCCCGGAAGGTCCGCCTCGGTCACCGCACTGTCTACCAGCCGGCCGATGCACTTGCGAATCAATTCTCGAACCAAGTCGTAGTACAGCACGATCTCGTGGGTGCCGAATCCGCCGAACCGGTACGCGGCTGATTCGCGCGGGATTCCCGGCGGAGCCTGACCGACGAACGACCAGTGGTGCTGCTGGTTCTGATGGTCCCTCTCGATATGCTCGTGCCGATCGTCAATCATCAGATCGCGCGGACACAAACCACCCAAATCCTCCCGCTGCGTGAGCAGCCAACGAGCGTGGATCTCGCGAGCCAACTCGTACCGCGCGTCGTCGCTCAGATCGCCGAGTTCCGTTTGGCGGGCATGGACCTCGCGCGCGATGAATTCCGGCGCGCGGTCGTACAACACGGCCCGCGCGTCAAGCGGTGCAACCGACAAGCGCTCTTCGCGCCGACGGGCCGATTGCAGATCGAAGGTATCTGGGTCATCCGAGAATTCCCAATCGCCCGACAAATGGTACGGCAACATGAGCCCGCCGTCTGCATCGCCGTCGTGCCACGCAACCGTGCCGCGGTGGCTGAAAGATGAGTAGCTCGAACGGCTTGCCACAAGCCGTCCGGCCAGGTCGACGAAGACGATCCCGGCATCCCACGGTTCGTGGCACACGCCGTCATGCCAGCCGTCGAAGAAATCCCCGTCCTCGGACCCGCAAAGAAACCGTCCCACCGCGACGGCGAGTTCCTCGATGGTTTCGGGATCCGCCGCAAGGGCCGCAACCACTCGCTCCCCCGCCGCCCCGTGGACACGCGCGTGAAGGGACCGTTCCACATCGAGAACGTTCAGCGTGATTTCGCTCATCTGCGGTCTCCTTTTCAGGATTATCCTCTCTGCCTGTCAGCTTGAGTAGTGGATGAGTTCACCTCACCCAACTCTATAGCGGGCCCACCTGTACGGAGAAGCGATCATTGCAGGCACACCTCTCAGGGGGTAAAATATCAGCCTCAGCCAGTATCCTGATCCGGTCGGATAAGGTGGCTTTCGGTCGTTTGACTCAGGCCGCTGCTTGGTGAAAACCATAGAAGCAGACGAAATCCTGGCTCAACTGAATGAAAGGGTGAAAGCCCATGAGTGACAGAGATTGGCGAGATCGAATTGTGGTTGATCCGAGCGTGTTGGTTGGCAAGCCGGTCATCAAGGGGACCCGCATGTCCGTCGAGTTCGTAGTCGATCTTCTGGCGAGAGGCTGGACGTTCGACCAGATTCTCGATGAGTACGACCATCTGACTTCCGACGACATCCGGGCGTGTTTGGCTTACGCCACCGACATGCTCAGGACCGAAAAAGTCTACCTCGTTCCCAACTGAGGTAACTCACGATGCGAATTCTGGTGACCTTAACGTTGGCGTCCATATTTGTCGGCATGTCTAACTTCGACGAATCATCGTTGCATGGCAACGAAGGAACCGGACTCGCCGAACATGCCGAGCCCGCTGGGTTCACTGTGGATGGTGTGCAGCACGGCCTTGCGTCGAAATACCTTCGCGACGCCGGAGTGGAAGGCGATCCGGACGTTATCCTCTTCGAAGACTTCGAGGTTGACTCGATCGCCGCGCTGGATGCCCGGGGCTGGGTGCCCCGGCACGGTCCCGGTTTGTGGAAAGACGGAACGGGTGAGAAACTCGGGTGGAAGTACTACGAGATCACGGCCGAGTCAGGAACTCCGTTTGCAGGCAACCGTTGTCTGAAGAAATCCATCACCTCGATGGCATCAGATCCACCCAGCCAGCCCTACGGCGCCAAAGCCACCTGGAACCTGCCGGAGGGCAGGACCGTTCTTTTCGTCAGAGCGCATGTAAAACTGTCGTCAAACTTGCCAAGCGACAGTACGCCCTTCCGCATCCTGGGTGTGACCGGCGTGCCGGACGGGCAGCCGACTTATCAGACATTCGGCGCGAACACGCCTCGCAGCGACGGCACGGGGCCTTTCTGGGTCGACTTGAAGCTGTTCAACATGGATCGCTACAACATCCGCCACTTGCGCATCGACTGCAAGAAAACGGATACCCACTACGTCCTCTACGGATCCGAGGGCAAGCTGCCTGCCAACCGCTGGCTGTGCATCGAAATGAAGGTCAAATTGAACACGCCCGGCAAATGCGACGGGGAGCTTCGCGTATGGCTGGATGGTAAAGAGGTGTTCCGGCATCCGCGAATGTGGTACCGAAACACCGATGCGGTCAAGATCCGTTCGGTACACGACCAATTCCGAATCGACCAAAGACGCTTTACCAGTGGCGGGCATTTCTGGGTGGACAACTTGGTGGTCGCGCGCCGTTACATCGGACCCGCAGTCGACGAGCCGCTTCAGCCTTTGCCCCCGACCCTATTTCCTGCGCCCGCGCAGAAAGCAGAACCTCGGCCTGCTGCGGCAAGGGCCGAGACGCTGAACGGCATCGCAACGCGATACCCAGGCGACGTGGGGATCGAGAACGATCCCGACGTGATGTTCGTGGAGAATTTCGAAGACCCCAACTGGGACAGGAAGTGGCAAGAGAGGTCGGGAGCACATCGCAAGTACGGATCATTGGAAACCGATCCCGAGATCGTGCTGTCGGGCGAGAACTCGCTGAAGCTGCTGTTCAAGCTGGAGGCCGGTCCCGGCGGCGCCGGCTGGATGCACCATTGGTATGATGGTTCCGATGTCGCCTATCTGCGCTACTACTTTCGGCTTTCCGAAGGGGGCGACTGGCGCAACCAGAAAATCATGCAACTCCACGGGCACAAGCCAGGCGTGCGTTACGGTCGCGGGGCGGGCAACCGCGGGATCGACTGGCTGTGCGCCGGCGACGGCGTGGGCGGGCAGGAGGGGCCGCCCTGGAAGAAGAACATCCTATACAACTATCACCCACACCAAAGCGGCGGCTTCGGCGACAACTTGGAGCCCACAACGAGCGATGTCCCTGCCGCTGTGGAAGGACGTTGGATCTGCAAGGAGTTCATGGTCAAGTTGAACGATCCGGGGAAGCTCAACGGCGAAGTGCGCAAGTGGGTCGATGGACGACTGGTGATCGAAAAGACCGACATGGAATGGCGACTCGAGCCCGATATCGTCATCAATAACATTATGCAACCGACCTATACGTTAAAGCCGCCAGGCCCGGGCCAAGAACGCATCCTGTGGTTGGATAACATCGTCCTGGCAAAGCGTTACATCGGCCCCATGGCTACCGTAGACGACAAGTGAGTCAAGACGTGCTTTTTCAAGGAGATGAAGAAATGAACCGGAACGTGTTGTTGACTTTGCTGACTGCTGCAATTGTGGCTCTGCCGCTTGCCGGCCGGGGGGCCGAAGAGAAGGTGATCCGGCTGGGCATGATCGGGCTGGACACTTCGCACGTGATCGCCTTTACCGGCTACATCAACAGCCGCAGTGACGAACTCGGCTGCCGCGTGGTCGCCGGTTATCCAGGCGGTTCGCCCGACTTCCCGGCTTCGGCCGACCGCGTCGAAAAGTTCACGAACCAGTTGCGCGACAAACACGGCTTGGAGATCGTCGACAGCATCGAAGAACTCCTCGAGAAGGTCGACGGGATTCTGCTCGAAAGCGTCGATGGACGACCGCACCTGGAACAAGCCAAACCCGTGATCGCAGCCGGTAAGCCGTTGTTTGTCGACAAACCGATGGCTGCCAACCTGGCGGACGTGATCGAGATCTTCCGACTGGCCAAAGAAGCAGGAGTGCCTTGTTGGTCGAGTTCCTCGGCGCGCTTCGGCGAGGGAATTATTGATGCCTCGCAGAACGAAGAGCTTGGCGAAATCGTCGGTTGCGACGTGTTTGGCTCCAGCAGTTGGGCGGAGTTTCATCCAGACCTCTACCTCTACGGCATCCATGCGGTCGAGCCTCTGTTTACCATCATGGGCACGGGTTGCGAGAGCGTCCGTCGAGTCAAGGCGGGCGGCACGGACTTGGTCGTAGGCGTGTGGAAAGATGGCCGTATTGGGACTTTTCGCGATCTGGGAAAAGGCAAGAGCGGCTACACGGCCAACATTTACGGAACGAAGGGCTCGGCCACCGGAAAGTCGTCTGGCTACGGTCCGTTGCTGGAGCAGATCGTCAAGTTCTTCAAGACCGGCAAGGCGCCCGTACCGGCCGAAGAGACGATCGAGATCTTCGCCTTTATGAGCGCAGCCGACGAGTCGAAAGCCCAGGACGGCGCAGCAATCAACATCCAAGAGTTGATCGAGCAGGCGAAAGGCAATCCCTGATAGGCGGCGAGTTACGGGGATCGGTGCAGAAACAAGTGGGGCACGATTCCTTCGTGCCAGTGTCTGGAGAAAACAGAATCGGCCAGTCAGGCCGTCAGAAACTTGATCGCAGAGGGTGTTAAGGAGCCTGCTGACATCATCGCAGAAGCTAAGAAACGTTGGAAGATGACCATCTCTAAGCCTACGATCTACAACATCAAGTCGGCTGGGAAGGCTAAGAAGAAGCCGAAGGCCAAGCCGAAAGCTAAGGCCAAGGCAAAGCCGAAGGCCGCTAAGGGAGGGTCTACCCAAGATGCTGTCAAGGCGCTCAAGGGCGTAGTCGATCAGCAGGGCATGGAAAAAACCCGAGAGTTGCTGGACATCATGGAAGCGTTGGGGTAGTGAAGGGGATGTGATTGGAAAGGCCCTTAGAAGCCCGCACGGGCTTCTAAGGGCCTCTTTTTGTTGGGTCGAGTATGGCAAGTCCTTACGGCAGAGCGTAGCGATTCAAAAGAGGAACTCCGATTAGAAAGAAGAGAAGGCCAAAGAAGCCAATACTCACGCCAATGGCGATTCCCTTCCATCCTGCTGTCACGTAGCCCCAACACCCGCCGACGACTGGAAATAGCAGGATTACGCCTAGTTCCTCCCACTGCTCGTTCCTCGTGGCGAATAACGCCATCGGTACCGCCAGCACCGCTATGATGACCAGTATCGCTTTCAAGCTAAATTGTGGTCGCTTAGACATCTCCTAATTTGCCCTCTCATGGCCTTTCCCATTGCTTGGTGGTGGCTTGCTCATAAATGCTCTTAAACCGGCTACGATGGCTCTCACCAGATACTTTGCTGCAAATGTTAGAACGGCAACGGCAAGGAGGCCATAGAATAGGTTGTCTACTAACTGCCATGCCCAATCGTCGTAGAGCCTAGTCTCCGTTGGGGACAACAGACGTGCCACAGATGGGTTGAAGGCGTATTTACATGGAAAGCCATACTCTACAGTGATCGAGACTGTTTCTTCCTCGTCTACGAGAAAAGCCAGCCCGCTCACAAACCTCGGCCTCACATTCAACCAGACCACAACAGCAGACCATCCGACGACCAACAACATCGTCCCCAGCGTCCATCTTGGCCGAACCAGTCGCAAGCGGCGGGTCTTCATCTTCGATCCCCTTCAAGCCATTCACCGTACCAGCTTGGCGAAGCTGGGCCAATACTCGGGTGATTTGTCTGGAAGTTTTCTTTCGACGAAGTGGCGAAAAATGGTATGATGATGTCCGGGGATCCCTGCCATGGCCGAGTCCAAGCCCAAACGCCGATGGTATCACCTCTCGCCGGATCGGCTGATCTTTGGCTTGCTCGCCGTTGAAGGTTTTCTCCTCCTGTCCGAGTGGTTCCAGTGGTTCGCTTTCAACGAGAAGAAGGGCTGGACGGTGCTAATTGCCGTAGCAGCCGTGTGCTTGGTTGTCGTTGTGATGTTGCTTTGGTTGGTGGTGAGCTTGCTCTTTCGTTGGCGGTTTCAATTCAGTCTCCGATCACTTGTGGTGCTGGTCGTGGCCGTCGCTATCCCTTGCTGCTGGTTGGCCGTGCAGATCCGAGAGGCTGAGAGACAGAGGAGGGCTGTAGAGGCGATAAGGGAGACGGGGGGATGGGCATGGGTAGGCTACGATTACGAATTCGACAGATTTGGAAACTTCCCGCCGAGTCAGGAACAGGAACCGGCACCTTCATGGCTGAGGGACTTGCTGGGTGTGGATTTCTTTGCGGAAGTGGAGGTCGTCCTTCTTGACGACACGGACTTTGGCGATGCCGGGCTGCAACAGGTCGTCGGGGGACTGACAAACCTCCAATGCTTGAGCCTCTCCAAAACGCAGGTCACGGATGCTGGATTGGAGCATCTCAAGGGACTGACGAATCTCAACGGACTGGCTCTCAATGATACGCAGATCACGGATGAAGGACTAGCGCATCTCAAGGGCTTTGTCCGCCTACAATACTTGTACCTTGGCAACACGCAAGTTACAGACAAAGGCATCGAGGGAATTCGCACTGCATTGCCAAATTGTGAGATTCTGGAGTCGCCCATAGTGCGAAGCACATGGGATTCCGACGCATTCCCGTGAATCTGCCATGTCAAGCCCCACTCCCAACCGCCGAAGATTTCGTTTCAGCCTGCGGACGCTAATGGCGGTGATCGTTTTGTTGAGCTTGCCTTTGGGGTGGTTGGGGGCTGTGTTGGAAAGGACTCGGCAACAGAAGAAGATTCTCGAACGTTTTGAGAAGAATGGCCCAGCCGTAGCGTGGCGTTCTGGATATGTGGTGAGATTAGATGTCGAACCGTTCTCAGCCGAGGTTTTGAGTGTAGAGGATCTAAGGCATGTCAAAGAGCTTACAGGGCTCGAACATCTTAATCTCTGGTACACTTGCGTTACTGATGACGTACTGCGGGACATAGGGGAACTAGAGGGGTTAAACTCCCTACACATAGCCCACACGGAGATCACGGATGCTCGGCTACTTCATCTCAAGGGGATGACAAAACTCGAAGAGCTGTGTCTTTCCGGAACGCAAATCACGGATGTTGGGGTGTCACATCTCAAGGGCTTGACAAACCTCACGAGGCTGTATCTAGCCGACACGCAGATCACGGATGACGGGCTGTCACATCTCTCAGGGCTGGCAGACCTTGAGTATCTAGTGCTAACCGGTACACACGTAACGGAAGAAGGCATCGAGGAGCTTGAGAAGGCCCTTCCGAATTGCGAGATAAAGCACACCATTTGGATCGTGGACCCTACCTTAGACAACCCCCAAGACCAACCTTGACCAACCCTAACCCCACCCCCAAACGCCGATTTTACCGCCAAAACAGGTCTGATCTCGGGGTGGGTTCCGCCCTCGTTGTTGCACACAAGACAGCGACCCCATCGGGCTCGTTCCGATGGTGAAGGAGTTTGAACAGCTAGTTTAGGAAATTGCAGCGCCAGCGACCCCTCACGTGCTTGACACGTGGGTGAAGGAGTTTCCTTGCCCAACGTGGCGAACGACGAAGGCGAGACAAACTCATTCACCGTCCGGACAAGCCGGACGGGGTCTTGTGTGTTTTGGCTTGCGTTGCTAGCCATTCAAACTTGTTCACCATCCACGCAAGGTGGATGGGGTTCAATGTGAGAAGTGTAGTACAACGAGACCTTCCGCCCCCCGTGGCACATTGGAAACGTGCCCCACGATCAAGCACCGAAACTGTTGATTCGCCGATCCTAAACGTGGACCGACGGGCCGTTCATCGAATCTTGTACAAATGGACGTCGTAGCCTTTGAAGCTGTCGGCGAACTGCCCCTTGTCGACTCGCACCGTACGGCTTTCACCGATCACCTCAGCGACCGCCTCTGCGCCGAGTCCAATGACTCGGAACGTGGCCTCCGTGTCCTTGTGGTACATCGACACAGCGAACAGATACGTTGCGTCATCGTGCTTCTTGACCATCGCATGGACGGGCACGTTAGGCGCGGATGACTTCACGCTCGCACCATCTGCGACGGTGGGACTGTTGATGGCCGTAGCCAACAAGCGGATTTGCTTGTTGATTGCCGTGACGGCATCCAGCATCTCCGGATCCGCCAGCAATCCGGCTTCGACAAATTCGGGCTGGAATTGATCGTAACGGGAATGAAAAAGGATACCACGATGCGCACGAGAATGGGGGCCAGCCGGGAATTTGAAAGAGCATTCAAATGGAGCCAATCGAGCCCCTTCCGCCTTCGCCTTCGCATCGGCCCTCGCCCTGCGTTTCATGG
>JADHUC010000435.1 GCA_016784735.1 Pirellulaceae bacterium
GTTATCCGATCGACGCCGAATTCCACCTGCACGCCCACGACATGTGCCGCATCACCGTGGCTTGTGTGTACAACGAGATCCGGCCGGACAAGCGGTTCGAGGACGACCTGACGCTTTCGGTCGATTCCATCATCGACCGGCACTGGAAGCCGGATATGCGGGCGATGCTGGAAAGCGTAGCCATGGACGGATCCCCGATGCTAGATCTACCCGAAGGGCGCATGTTTCATCCGGGGCACGCCATCGAGAGCGCTTGGATGCTTATGGAAATCGCCCGACAACGCGGCGACGAGGCTCTGCTGGACACTACGATCGAAATCACGTTGGCGTCGCTGGAACATGGCTGGGACGAGCAGTTCGGCGGGATTCGCTACATCACCAACGTCGATTGGACGCCCTGCCATTCGTTAGAGGCCGATTTGAAACTGTGGTGGCCGCACAGCGAGGCCCTTTACGCACTACTGTTGGCATGGGACCTGACCGGCCGCGACGACATAGCCGGGTGGTACCAGAAGGTACATGACTACGCCTTCAACCACTTCCCCGACCCGGAATATGGCGAGTGGTTCGGATACCTGAACCGTGACGGCAGCCCCGTATGGACAGCCAAAGCCAACGGTTGGAAAGGCTTTTTCCATCTGCCTCGTGTGCTGTACCGGTGCTACCGTGTGCTCGGCTGCTGACGCGCCAGGTTGTGCATCGTATACCGCTCCCGCCCCTAGCCCGATGCGCAAGCGAGGGACCTAACCTACTGCCTCGCTTGCGCTTCGGGCTAGTGTGTGATGTGTCGAACTTGACCGGGAGCGGTATGACCTCGGCGGCTCAATCGGCACTGAGCTTCCCGACGGGGACGATCGCCAACTCGCTCGAGTTGCGGTTGCCGCCGCGGCCGCCGTCATTGGAGTAGATCACGTACAGGTTGCCGTCATACTCGGCGGCATAGGGATAGGAGAGTCGAGCGACGGGCGTCGATTCACCCGGTCCGTCGTGAACCGCGTCGCGGATCCGATATATCTTGCTGAACAGCTTCTCGCCCGCACGGCTGACGGCAATCGTTAACGGCGATCGGCGGTTGCCCGAGTCGGCCGTGGTAGTGCAGACCAGATAACGCTGGCCGGTGGAAAGCACGCCGGCGTACGGCTTCGAAGCGGCCATCGGTAGGTTGCTCTCGCTGGTTTCCGTCCATGTGCGGCCGTAGTCCTCGCTCATGGCGGCCAAGGCGACCGGGTTGCGGTAGCGGGCGATGCAGACGATCCGTTGGGCGGGTGTTTTATCCGCTGCGGCGGACCGGAAGCCTGCCCCACGTTCGACGATCACGGTCGACTCGCCCCACATGATCATGTGTTGCGGCTTGGGAATCCGGACCACGTCCCACTGTGTCAGGTCGTCGCCGTGGCCGATGGCGACCGCCGCCGGGTCGTCGGGGCCGCCCAACCCATTGGCGACGGAAATACCGGCCATGATCCAGTTGCCGTCGCCCATCCGCTGCGGCTCTTGCATTGGCCAGAAGCCGTCCTGGGCCACCACGCCCCGAGGTTTCCACTCGCCCGTTGGTTCGTCCAGCACGTAGGCCCGGGTGTGAATCTTCTTCATCCGGTCATAGAAGGCTCCGTGAAAAGCCCACAGCGTGCCGTCATGCGAGAGAAACACGCCGTGGCTAACGGCCAGGTTCGGCTCGTCGCCGTCGTCGATCGTGAACACTTCTCGCCAGGTCTTGCCGCCGTCGGTGCTTTTGCATCCGTTGGCGACTTCGCTGGCCGTGTTCTCGCTGCCTTGGTTGTGGCCGAACGAGGCGTACAAAACGCCCTTGTGCCGGACAATGGCCGCCCCGTGCAGCCAGTTGTAGCCGTCCACTTCGGGCTCTCGTCGTTTGACCACCACGAAATCGACGCCTTCCAGCAGCGGCGCTTCGGCCGAGGAGGGCACGCGCTTGGTGGAGTCCCACAATGCGAAGCGCCGATCGGCCGGCATCTCTTGTGTAGCCGCGACCGGGGAGTACATGGGCTCGCCTGCGGAATCTCCACACGTGACGGATACGGCTAAAACAACAATGGCTCGCCAGTTCATTCGCATGGTGTCGATCCCTTCATCGCGGCGCAAGTGACTGCAACCTGCGCCGCGGTGTCTTTCCAACGCTGCGCGACCGACTCGAATGGAACGGTCACGACGCGGTAACGGAATTCCCGGCCGGCGGGTACGGTCTTGTTCAGAAACGTCGCGAGGTAATGCTTTCGATACACGTCAGGCACATCCCAATACCGTGTTCGCCAGTCGTCATCCGTCGGGGCATCCAACACATAGGTGACGGCGCCCTTCCCAGTGGGCGCATCGTAGATCGCGGACCAGCGCGTGGCTTTGTCGATTTTCTGCCCCTTGTCTCCGGTGAAGGTCCCTTCGACGCGCGTGCCATCGAGCGACTCGGCCAGGTACTCGGTCGCCGTGAACGTCCATGGATGCATGAAATGGTAGATCAGATTGACGGCAGTGGGTTTCGCCGCACTGAGTTTCACGTCTTCAACGATCCGATTGTCTCTTGCCGAGATTTCCGTGGTCAGTAAAAGATTCCGGATGCGAGATCGTTTCTGCAGGCGGATGTCTTGGCAAGTGAGTTTCGCCGCCGGCCTGTCGACCGGCTGGCCATCGACGAGGAGTTTGAGGTCAACGACCTCTTCATTCTCGTTCTCGGTATGTCCGGAGCCGATGAAGCCGACGTCTGGGAAACTGGCAACCGAACCGTAATGGCTACCAAAGCGGTCCAGGCAGATCCGATCGCCTTTGTAGTCAATGCGGTACAACGTCCAGAAGGAGCGACTTTCGAAACGGATCTGAAGGTCCCCAACGTCTGCGACGATCTCCGCGGGCCAGCCCTCATAGACGGGCGGTTCGTAGGTCTGGAGATTGACGTCATCCACCATCACCGTTCCCTGGCAGTCGCGATTTGCCTCGTAGAACGAGAATCGGATGCACACGCTCTTCGTGCCTTCCGGCAATGGGTTTCTTGTACCGGGCCCGAATTCACCGCGCCGCTTCTTCCAGTCGTGTGGTTTCGAGTGTGTGCTCAGGCCGTAGAAAGCGATCTGCTTCAGCGACTTGCCCGAAGCGTCGAAGCAATACATCGAGAAGGCGAAAACGCCCTTCCGTAATCCTTCGTTCTTCAATTGTGCCTCGACGCAATACGCCTGGTCGGGCTGCAGTTCTTTGCCGATCTCCAGCCTTTCCGTCTCGATTCCAAGGAGCTTGCCATTAGGGCGCAACTCGACGATGCTTCCGTGATCGCCCTCGCCGTCGACGCACGAGACCTGCGATTCGTCGCCGGGACGGTAGATCCATCCCGTGATTCCTTGCTCGAAGCCGGGATTCGGTAGCAAGCCCGTGTCTTCGGCCACAGCAACGGTGGCAAAGCAGGTAAAGACACACGTCGCCATACAGATGGGCCGTGAGGCCGTTCGTAGTCCCGCCTTCAGGCGGTTTTCCGTGCTGCTTCTAGCTTCAAGACCGCCTAAAGGCGGGACTCCAAACCAATTCATGCGTTTGCTCATAGGTTTATTTCGGTCTAGTGCTATTCGGGGCGATCGGCAAAGGCGCCTCCCCATTTTTCGAGTTTCTCCGCCGCCGGACAGGATGCGGCGAGCAAGGTGGCGCTGGCCACGAATGCGAAGGCGCTGGCAGCCACAAACCACGACGGGATCAACTCGCCAACCGCCAGACCATCGTAGAATTCTTGGAACGTCTCGGGACTCTTGGGGTGAATGAAGAGCTTGGTAATCCAGGCCGCCGTGACGAAATACAGCACCATCAGATAGTTGCGCCGCAGCCGCACGCGCGTCGCTGCGAACCAGCTCAACGGCAGACGCGGCCGGCGCAGGTCGTCGGCGAGTTTCTGACGCCAGTCGGCCACCGGCGGAGTACCGGACGGGTCCAGTAGGCTGGCATAGTAACACGATTCGATCAGGTACAGCCGCCATCCGCAGTGATGCAAGTGACAGTAGCGGCGACCCTCGATCAGAACCGAGATGGCGATCAACGCCAGCCCCAAGAGGAGCGTGTAGTGTGGCACACCCTGTGATCCGAGCGTGAAAGTGGTCAAGGCGACCATGAGCAGAATGCACCAGTTGCTCGTCACGTCCAGACGTTGACGCCAAACGGTCAGCCGGTGAATCTCGCCGCGGCAGAAGTGCATGATAGCCACGTCGAAGGCCGCAGGCTCCTGCGTCAGTCGCTTGGCCATGTCTTCGGGTATCTCTGGATCGGAGTGGCTCGTCATGGCAAAGTCTGCTGCGTTGGGATGTGCACACGGTGCGCGATTGGGGCCCGAAGTCTCAAAAGCTCGGTTTATGATGGCTGCTACCAGAGCATTGTCAAGATTGTTTGCCCTGCTTACCCATTTTCGTCCGCGAGAATGAAGGAGTGATAGCCACGCGCGGTTGCAGCCGACATCTTTGTGTCGTAGGATCGCGAGTGAATTGGCTCCGTCGTTTAAGCCGAAGGCGATGGCGGGCACTACGCGTGGACGATCCACCCCGCCATCGCCTCCGGCTTCGGGTTAAACGATGTAGGACGCTGCAGAAATCAGGCGGTTATTCAACTACCGATCCTACGGTGATTGGTACGGTATCGGCCGGAATGCCAATCAGGTCGCTGATCTGCCACTCGGACTACAATTCGCCACTCGGAGGATTGAAGATGAATTGGGAAACGATGCGGCTGGCACGGCTTTCGCTGTCGGCAAAGGCGTTGGTGAGTCTGTTCCTGCTACTCGTCGGTCTCGGCTACTTCGCCGCGACGGCGAACATCTACTTTCAACATCAGGATGCGGACCTCGAACCGGGATTAACCCTGGACGACCTGAAGCGGTCGTTCCACGGGTTAGAGAAGGAAATCACGCCGGAAGCCAAAGTCACCGTCAATTCGACCATGCTGGAGCAAGTCCGGCCGGGCGGCGACATGAGGGAGCATTTGGATCCTGGCGGCGAACCGGCCGCTCGCGCTTTGATATTCTGGCTGGAGAACGGCGCAACGGAGGAAGACTTTGCGAAATCCGGTTTGGCTCAAACAGGCGATCTGTCGGCCAAGGAGGTGATCGCAGCTCAGTGTATCGAGTGCCACAATGCCGATGGCGGCGACATGGAGGACGTGCCTTTTGCTGCTGACGCGGACTCGGTGCCTGAATTCACCTTGGTAGCCGCAGTGGCAACGCCGGACGTCACAATTCACGAATCGGGACCGCGGCGCGTGACGCTGGCACCGATAGGGCTGAAGAAGTTGGTTCATGTCACTCACGCCCATATTCTGTCGATCCCAGTCTTCACGTTGATCGTTGGCGTGCTATTCCTGATGACGGGATGCGGATCGACCGTGAAACTGATACTTGGTCCTCTCCCGATGCTGGCCGTAATCGCGGATATCGGTTCGTGGTGGCTCGCCCGGTTCTACGAGCCATTCATCTACGTGATCGCCGCATCCGGAGCCGTCTTCGGAGCGACGTACGGTTTGCAGATTCTTTGCATACTGGCATCCATGTGGCTTGGACGGAAAGGTGACCAACCGGCTTCCGCCGGGTAGACCTGACGTCGCGCACGTATCCAACATGCCCAACAAGCTGCGCGCGAATTACTAAGTCGTCGGTTCGCTGTGACATTGGAATCAGTGGCACAACGGAAGGATCTGCCAACGCCGTTCATGGCGATGTGGAAGAACGAGGAAGAACAGGTTGATTATATCGAAGGTCGGGGCATAGATTAGGAGACGAGGCGTCCGCGAAGCGGCTTTGCACAGATCCATATTGGGCGTCTGTTGCCTATCCCAATCAAGAGTTTGCCATGAGTGCCACGATGCCGGTCAGGTACACGGGTCTGGCATTCGTCTGGATGGACAGCGTCACCTTGGCCGTGCGAAAGCCGGGATTTTCACTCGGTTCCGGCTTCAAGTGGATGCCGAGTTTTCCCACGCTGGGCGTACTTGGGCGGACCGCTTGCGCCCGCGCCGCTGCTTGAGGGTCATCACGTCCAGCGGGCTGGTGACTGATGTATTCAAGCTGCAGAGTCTGGAACGGCAACGAAACCCGAAGCGTAAGCGAGGGATTCCTTGGAAAAGTCCCTCGCTCACACTTCGGGTTGCGATGGACCTGTTCCCGCAGATCGAAGAAGCAAAGGCCCTCTGAGAACAGGCGGGCGAGTTGACTTGATGTATAAGCGTGCGTTAATATGACCTGCCTGTGTAGAGCCGAAGTTTCTCACGTTTTCACTTCTCGTCATGACAAATGCGGAGGGTTCCCATGTCCAACAGCGCCAGAACGTGTCCAGATTGCGCGGCGGAAGTTCTCGATCGACGTGATTTTCTCAGGATCACTGCCGCAGGGGCCGCCGCGACTGCCGCGTCCGGGATCATGGGAGAAACGATCGCCGCCGAAGGTGCGGCGACGGACGCGCCCGAAACACAGGTCAAACGGCTATACAATTCGCTATCGGATGAACAGAAGCGGATTGTTTGCTTCGGATGGGACCATCAAGACGCGCGTCGCGGGTTGCTGCGGACGCGTGTCGGCGCCAACTGGCACATTACTGAACCAGCGATCTGCAGCGAGTTTTTCACCGCCGAGCAACAACGGATCGTTCGTGATGTCTTCGACGGCATTATCCAACCCGAGTGGCACGACCTATTCGACAAACAGATGCAGGACGATACCGGCGGATTCGGCAACGGGCAGAACATCGCGATTTTCGGTAAGCCTGGTGACGGCAAGTTCGAATTCGTTATGACCGGACGGCACATGACCCTTCGGTGTGACGGCAATTCGGCCGAACACGTGGCGTTCGGCGGACCGATCTTCTACGGTCATGCGGCCGATGGGTTCACCGAAAAGCCGAACCATCCGGGAAATGTGTTTTGGGAACAAGCAGTCGCTGCCAACGTCGTCCACGAAATGCTGGACGGCAAACAGCGAAAGTTGGCCCACGTCGCTCAATCGCCGAAAGAGAGCCAAGTGGCGTTTCGGGGCACCAAAGGCGAACTGCCTGGCATTCCGGTCGCCGAAATGTCGACCGACCAGAGGGAGCAGGTGCAAAGGACGCTGCAAAAACTGATCGAGCCGTATCGCCAGTCCGACCGGGACGAAGTGGTGGCGTGCCTGAAGGCCCAAGGCGGTTTGGATAAGTGCCATTTGGCGTTCTACACCGACAAGGATTTGGGCGACGACGGTGTGTGGGACAACTGGCGATTGGAGGGCCCGTCTTTTGTCTGGTACTTCCGCGGCTCGCCCCACGTGCACGTGTGGGTGAACGTGGCGAATGATCCGTCGGTGAAGTTGAACGCGTAAACGGGGGAAATGACCAAGGACCAAATCCCAATGACCAATGATGAGCTGGTGGGCGGATGATGCGGGCTAGCGGGGTGCGACTTTCGGGTCTTTGGGGGGCGGTTTGATTTCTTCGAGTGGCGGTTCGGGCAGGGGTTTTCCGGGCGTGGGCTTCTTGCGGCCACCGAAGATGTCGAGATTGAAGAAGGGTAGTTGCACCTTCTGTTCGCTTGGCTTTCGCTGCATGTCCAGCACCGCGTGCAAGATGGCGCAATCTTCGTACATGGTCATTTCGGCTTCCATTCCACGAAACCAGTCCAAAAGAGGCGCTCTGTATTCGGCGGGCAACGCTCCCGTCACCGGATCGGGCCAGTGGGTCGACTGCCACAAGGCCACGCGTCCCGGCTGTTGGTCCAGTTGATAGTCGCCGCCCAGAGTGCACATCAGTTTTGCATCGAGCAACCGCTCGGCTACCGACCGGGCTTCGTCGCGCGGCACGCCCAACTGTTGCGACAGGGCGTGCAGCAACTTTGCGTTCCCCAACGAGGCTTGGTGGGATCGGGCGTGGGCCAGCGAATTCACCCACGTCTGCAGTTGCGCTGTTGACAAATCGCCGACACGGATGCGTACTTGGGCTTCGGATTCAGCTTCTTCTGGTATCAGATGCGGTGATACGTGGGCCAGCAGATGCGGATCGAAGGACAACACCGAAAACACATCCCATTGGCGCCGCCACAGACCGAATAACAACTGCGAATATCCATGCGCATCCGGCGGCCCGCCGCCCAGTCCGAGTGGCAACCAGTCCAAGAAGCCCGGCTTTGGCCACGCGCCCAGGTAGCCCGGGGTCGTCTGTAGGGTCGTCAGCGTCTGCAGGATGCCGCCGGAACGCATATCGGCGAGCGGCGCGTTGTCCTGGATGCCGAGGAACAGATGGTGGGGGGGGACGAGATTCGAAAGCTGGCCACCTTCCACGACGGCCTGTGCCGTGATGATGTCCCCAGGCGCGGGCCGGATACGCACCTTGGTTGGCGGCCCGAGCAGTGATGTCATCCAGCCGTACTTACCCTCGCTGAAAGGCGAAACGTGTGCATCAATGGAAATGCGTTCCATACGTTCGCCTTCCAAGGCATATCGCTTGATGCCCACCATCAGCGGATCCATGCTCTGCCATCGATCGCGGTAGAAGGCAGCTTGTGCGGCCAGTTGCGCAGCCTCGCTTCGGGTCACGAACTCGATTGGGATGTCCGGAATCGGCGTGAAAGTGCCACGTACTCCGCGCAGGGAATCAAGCATCTTGCCGTCGGCCACGATTGGCTCGCTATTGTCCGGACGACGTCCAAAACCGGCGGGCAAGAGGCCGCCGCCGACCAAATCGTCGATCGTATCCGCCCGCTTGCCCTCGACACGCGCGGCCCATCGAGCCAATTCCAGCAGTTCCATCTCGGTCACGGCGCGCAGCCGACGGTTCAATTCGATTTGGTACTGTGGGCTAACCAGGCTTTGAAAGAACGCCGACGAGAAATAGACGAAGATCGTGTCCTCTCTGGCCACCGGCATGATCGCCCGTGCGGATCGAAACTCCGGACTGGCGCCCAACGAGCCGGCTCCCTTCGCCTGGCTCACCTCCAGGAAGCGTTTGACCACGGCACGTGATGATGTCACCAGATGATAGTCCCCATCGACAACGTAAAAGGACCGTATGCGGTTGTCAGGCGTGGACAGGAAGGAAACGTCGCGTCCGGCGATCTGCACGTTTTTCTCGGTGGCACCATTGTCCTTTTCGGCGGCTAGTATTTCGGCTCGCTGCTCGTTGAGGTCGACGCCCAAAAGCGGATTCCGGGCCTGGAACAACATCCCCACGGCTGCGCCGTCACGCAGGTAGTAATCGCGGCCGATAAGCGCCACATCGGATATCACGGCCGGGCCCATCACTTCGGCAAGTGCGGATTGGTGCAACACGATCTGATCCTGCATTCGCTGCCCCAATTGGGCATCGTGGCCGCGCAGCGTGATCATGCCACCTAGGTCTCCACCGTAGTCCTTCAGCAACCGTTCCAGCCACAGATAATTGGTGAAGCTACCGAAGCGGATGTAGAAGCACTCTCGCGGAACGTGCATGGCGATCGGCTCGATCTCCACATCCGATTGTTCCACGGGCGATGGGAGCGGTGTCCACTGGATGTCCGCGGGTGCCGGGATGTTGGCCACTTCGCCGACGGGTATCTGTCCCAGATTGTTCTTGCGCAACGTGGCGATACGGAGACTCTCCAGGCCCATCAGCAATTGCATCGTTTTCGCTGGTTCGCCCGGCGTGGGCTGTTCAACACGGCTGAGCAACGGGGGTTCGAGCCCCAGACGCCGCGAGAGCATCGACGTCAGGTAGGTTTCCACCAGCGGCGGGTAGTCGGCGGCGTTCACCCGATCGCGAACGGTGGCGTTGTACTCGCGCCACCAGCGCATCAACAGTCGATCCACGAACCGGGGATTCCGCGGGGGCCGCGGCGTGATCGTCACTTGCCGGGCCGTGGGCGTGTACAGAGTCACGTCCATCGGGCCATCGCCGGTGAACAGAAAAAGCACGTCGATGGCGCTCGGGGCGCTGGAGTTGTCGCCGCCCAGGATTTGGTCGAGTAACCTCAGCACTCGGCCTTCGGTGAACACAGGATACAGGGCACGGCCGTCGCGTTCCTGCACGGCAAACCCGCCGCTCGCGAATGCCAGCTTCGCGTCAGCGGCATTCAGAGGAAGGCTGATCCGAGCGACACCGAACGGTTGGCCCGGATATGCTTCGACATCCGCCCGCGCGGCAAGGTGTCCAAGCATTAGCACGACAAGCGAAACAGCAGCCGTATAGCCGCTTCGAGCGGTCGCTGACATAGTGAGTGTACTCCTCGATTTGAGCGCGTATGTTCCGTTAGACTGCTGATTGGCATTAGAGCATCTTGCGATTGGCAACTCCAGGGTGCTAGCACCACGAGGGGACATCTACTTCTGTTCTTGGATCGAAGTCTGTCGCTTCAGCAGCCCTCGGCTGGTTCGGAGACGCCAAGCTCCTAGTCGTCCGTCCATCTTCGATTGTCATTTGCTAGCTGGCTTTTCGGTTCGCTGTTGCATCCTCGATCAAAGGGTATAGGTGTTCGAGTTTGGTTCGGGCCGCTGAGATGTTGAACGCCCAATGAATTCGGCATCGT
>JADHUC010000436.1 GCA_016784735.1 Pirellulaceae bacterium
TTTTCGCCGCCATACGGCGTCGCCCGCGCCGATGACCAGCGAGTTGTTCGCCTCGCACATCGATAGGGCCCGCTCGGAGAACTTGACCGGACGGAGGGGATCCCAGCGAATCCATCCCGGCACCTTAGGATCGTAGACACCGGACAATACTCCCTGGATGCCGACAGTAACGAAGATCCGCTCTTCGCGGGTCACACGATCGGTGTAGACGCGCATCGCACGAACAGAGAAATCGTGGGCATCCGGTAGTACGGGGCCGGAATGGGGTGTGGTCTTGATCCACTTGCCGGTCGCGTCATTGCGCACCATGATGTCGACGTAGTACTTGCTGCGGTCCGCCCGGTAGGTCGACAGGAACAGCAGGTTGACGTCTGGGTTAGGTTTGGTGAAGGTGACCGACTGAAGGATTTCGGGGCGCAGGACGCCGCGGTCGTCCCCCGTATCGTAGTCTTCTCGCCATGGACTGTCTTTGCTGTCCTTGACGAGGACCTGGGCCCATTGGTTCCGCTTACCATTACTGTAGTAGGTGTTGTTCTCGTCCTCCCAGTAACTGGTAGCGGCATAGAGTCTGCCTTTGTGGCTTTCTATGTGAAAGATCTCCGATCCGCCAAGGAACTGTCCGTTTACGTCCGTCTTGCCCGCCGCATAGGATCTTTCCCAACCCGGCTCCTTGGGCTTTCCGGGTTTTCCTGTGGGTCGTACCAGGATACGGAGCCGCTTGCTCTGATACTGTTCACCGTTGCTCGCCAATGTCCAGTCGCGATGCTGGCCGGGGCTGTTGCCGATCCCGATATCGGCCTTCGCTCCGGCATTCCAGTTGTTAATGGCGAAGATCGTATGCCCGGCGGCGTGATTGTGCACCTGCATGCAGCCGTACCCGTTTTCCAGAGGGCCCTTTCGATCGCCGAAATCGAAGCTCTCCTCGCTGGCGCCGGGTATGTTCGCGCCGTTGAGCGGTGCATACTTGTTGGGCCAGAATTCGATATTGCCGCCCGAAAGGCCCTGACCTTGCTTGACGCCTTCAGCATTGGAAAGAATGTTCAACTTGGCCACGTTTGTCTGAAAAGCCGCCTGGCTTCCGGTCGTCGGCACGCCAATCTTCGTCGCGTCGTCGGTGTAGGCGTCCATCGAGACACAAACAAACTTAGTTTCCTCGCCCGGCTTCTGCAGTTCCAGCCAGTAGGCGATCCGGTCGAATTCACCATCAAATCTCGTGCTTTCGTCGACGTTATACCTGATCGGTCGACCGAGCTTGGCCAGATCGAGATCATAGATCAGTTTGTAGTCCTTCAACGCGGCGCTGACTTCGATTCGAGTTTCGGAGGTGGACTCGCTATCGCCCGATACGTCGTCGAGCAAGTCGGCGAGCGATCTGCGGGGCGCCCCGCCGCGCTGGGCCAATGCGAGCGGCGCGATACCCCCGGCGACGACGACCGCCAAGACGAGCCACCCAATGGGCGCCAACCAGGATGACTCGTTTTGCCTCTTCCGCGGTCGGTGCCGAAGCATCGAAGGATACTTCTTCATGGCGTGCCTGTACTCAGCGATTCCAACCCTTGGTGACTGATGGCTCATCCGAATGTCTCCTTCTCCCTACCCGTCGGATTTGTCTCTGACTCGAGCTCTGTCTTTGGTTTGGCGAAGTCCTTGTATTCTTTGGGCGGCGGATCTGTCCAAGTCCTGAACGGCGATGCCGGCAGTCCTTCTTTGTTGTACAAGCTGATGATGGGGTTGATGGCCCAGGCATACACAACGTGTTTGGGATCTGGAATCTCCGGGCTGCTTACGATTACGCTATCTCCGTCAATTACCGCATCAGCCCACACGAACTGCCGGTCGTCTCCCGCAATGCCAAAACCCTTGAGCTTTTCCCCTGTGGCAGAAACCAAGCCCGCGCCTACGTGGGTGAAATTCAATCGGATTCGGTCCTCCTTGATTTCCATGTCCTGATACAGGGGACCCGAGTACACCAGTTCCTTTTCTCCGTAGACCAACGCACGAGCGTTCAAGGCAAGGCGTCTCCCGACATCAAGTTTGTTGGTCGGATGAATGTTATCCGCCATTCCAATGTCGATCGTCACCGCCATGCCGGTGTTCTTCAAGTTCAGGCACATGCGTTGAGCCTCGCGAAGCGCCGGCCACGCACGTTGAGAATCGTCCTTGGGATCGTCGGTTTGCGGTTTCAGGTAGTTCGGCAACTGCACATAGAGCACGGGGAAATCCCCCAGGCCCCAGTCTTTGCGCCAATGCTTGATCATCGCGGCGAAATGATACGCGTAGGTATGCCCGGTGCCGGCCGTTCCGTTCATTTCGCCCTGGTACCAGATCGCGCCCCGGATGGCGTAGGGCATCATGGCCTTGATCTGAGGGTAGTTCTCGCCCACTACCTTCCACTTGTAGAGCTGTCCCCACTTCAGTCCAGGGCACTCTTCCGCAGCGGCAGGACTCATCCAAGTCTCCAGTTGCGTCCCGCCCAACGCACCCTCGATCAAGCCGATGGGGACTCCGAGCTTCCGATAGAGTTGCCGGCCGAAGAAGAAGCCTGTCGCGGAGAAGGTGCTGGCAGTCGTAGGAGTGCATTCTTGCCAGTCGGTACCACTCCCCCTGGTATCGAAGTTCACCAGTCGAACGCCGGTCATGTCCGCGGCTTCAACTTGGGCGTCGTACTTGGCCCGGAACGCACCGAGCGGAAAATCCATGTTCGATTGGCCCGTACAGATCCACACTTCACCGATCAACACATTGTCGAGAGTAACCTTGCTTGCCTTGCCCTCAATAATCATCTTATGCGGCCCGCCGGCTTTCATCGGAGACAGGACCACGTTCCACTTGCCAGCCTCATCGGCTGTTGTCTGCTTTCTCTGCTCGTTGAACGAAACGGTGATTCTCTCCTTCGGTGCCGCAGTTCCCCATATCGGAACGTCCATTTCGCGTTGCAGAACCATGTTGTCGGTCAGAGGAGAGACCAATTTCACAGCTCGCACGTCGGCCTGACCCGAAACAGCCAGACAGAACACGGCAAAGCAGACGATTGCCGAAACTGATACCATTTTCATGCTCATGGTTCTCCGTTTTGTTCTTGCAGGAATTTCTCCGGCACCGGGGCGCTATTGTGTAAACCGTCCGTGATCGCAAGAGTACTCAAGAGTGCGAATTTGTTACAAACAGATACACACGGATACGAATTGGCACGGTCGGCAGAGGGTGAGGACGAGTGCGGCGAGCCGGGATTGCGCACCAACGCGTAGGCCGGACCAAGCAAACCGTGCAACTGCCGGAACTTCGGCCTCGCCGTTTGGCGTTGTTGGCGGTACAGGTTGTCGAAGCGACTAAGCCGGTTTGCGCCGTTCCGGCACGGGTCCGGCCTACACTTCACTCAACTGGCATTTTCCTGACGTTTTCGCTGTCTAGGACAGCCGCGCTGACACCGGCCAGCAGCGCGCGGTCTTCGTTGGTGTACGTGGTGTCGCCGGAAAAGGTCCTAATGTTGGTGTCGATCTCGGCAGGGAAACGCATGCCAATCGCGAGCATGTGGACACGTTCGTCCCGTAGCACGTAGCGGATCGCCGCGCCGGGCAGTTCTGCCAGCTCCTTCTTGCCGAAGCCCCCAAGCATGCCGGCCCCCAGGACCTTCATCGCCACGATGCCCATGCCCAGCTCATGCGCCTTGGCCAGGCATGAATTGCGCATCTCTGCCATTTCTGAAGAGAACATACGACCGCTCCCACGCGGCAGGTATCCGTAAGCCAGCATGCAAAGGTCGAATTCATTGGTGTCAATGAGGGCCAGCGCCTTGTCGAAGTAGCCGTGCGCGGAGAAGCCAACAAAACGGACCAGGCCCTTGTCACGTGCCTTGACGAGTTCCTCCTGGACCTCCATGCACTGTTCGACAGTCATCTGTTCGACGCCCGGCGTACCGTGGATCAAGATGGCGTCGATGTAATCCGACTGTAGTTCCTTTAGGTTCATCTCGATCTGACGAGCCACGGTCGCCTTGTCCACCTTCGTGATACGTCCATCCGGCTTGGACAGATCCCAGAAGTCCACCTTGGTCGTGATGAAAACGTTGTCGCGGACTTCCTTCAACGCCTCGCCAATAATCGTCTGGCTATCAGCGTAGGTGTAACTAATGGAGGTATCGAAATAGCGGATGCCGCTGTCGTAGGCATGGCGAACCAACTTCACCCGGTCTTCAGTGGAAAGAGTGTTCCCCCACTTCTCCGGCAGGGCCGCTCCGCCGTAGCCCAGGATCGGCAGTTTCGCTTCGGTTCTTCCGAACACGCGAGTTGGAATCGTATCCGCCAGCGTGATCTTCTTGTCTTCCGCCGGGGCGGCGCTGGCCGTGTTGGTGCCGACTACGGCCGCCGCTGCAGCCGCAGCGGTGACCCGCGCGCCTCTCTTCATGAACTCGCGCCGGCCCAGTTCGTTGTCATTCTCGCGCATGATGAGCATTCCCGTTTCGGTGAGGTGGGGTCTCGGTCGACCAGCCTACTTCGGCGTCGCTTCCATATGGGGATAACGGTAGTCGGCGCCTTCTTGCGTCGACACCCTAACTGTCGATCCATTTTCGACGTTGTAGATATACAGCGACGGGCTCGCTTGGTAGACGATCACTTGCTCGTCTTTGGACCATCGCGGGTAGGCGAACCAACGATTCGCCCCCTCTTCGTTGGCGAAGGCCTCCGCATTCGTGATCGCGGGTTTCTTGGCGTCGAAGTCGGCGATGTAGAGCGTGCGCCCTGTCATCTTGTGTTCGAATCCCTTCTGGTATTCGAAGCAGACCCTCGTTTCGCTGGGCGATATGCTGACACGATCCAGAATGCCCTTCGTCGCCAGTTCGCAGTCGATGCGTTCGAAAGCGGGTTCGCCACCGGGATTGGGGGTCATCAGGAAATAGCCCCAGCCTTGCTGCGGGTGGGCGCACTGCACGAGAATTCTGCCGTCGATCAGGCAGGTATAGGCCCACGTGTGGTAGCTCTTATCGGTCAGAGCGATCTCCTGGCCGGGCTTGTTGCCAACCTTGCTGGCCATCACTTGGAAGCTGACCTTCTCCGGGTGCCTCCGGTTCCAGATGGGAGTGTTCGTTCCGTCGCGCGTCCAGGTTTGATTGAAATCCGTGTGCGTGCCGTCGGTCAGCGGGTGCAATCCCGTACCGTCAACGTTGATGACGTGTATCTGGGTCTTCCAATTGGTCGTCACCGGATCGTCTATCAGTCGGCGGAAGAAGACGAGCATATCGCTCGTTTTCGACCAGGACGGCTTGAAGTCCTGGTACCCCGACGTCAGCGGCTTGCCTTCTGGGGTGCCGTACTCGTTGACATGGATTTCGCCATTCATGAAGTAGGAACCGCGGTAGCCAGTGCTCTTCACCGAAGTTTCACCGCTCTCATCCGCCGACACAGCGCTACTCGCAGCAAGCAGAGCAGCTGTTATACACGTCATCAGAGAATTAGTCGTCTTCATCGTCTTTCCTTCGTATCTTTTTCCAGGGGGTTGAGTCCATCGACGGAACCTCGTCGTGCGTTCTGGTCGACGGGTGGGATCAGTTCAACGTCGGTAACTTCCAATCCGCTTGGTCCGCCGGTGTGTGTGAAAGCCCAAATGCTAGTTACCACGAGATCGTCAGGTTTGCTGGGCAATTCGTCTTTGCGGTCCCAGACAATGGGATCGAGTCCGAATCCGTCGAGATTGAACACGATTTCGAAGTCACCCTCGCCGCCCAATTTCTCCGCCGGTTGGCGTGCGAGAAACTTACCTGCAAAATCTCCATTCGGGCGGGCCACTCGGATACCAAAAAAGAGGTCGGCGGCGACCAGCAGACGACCGCGGACAACGAAGCGGGAACCCGATTGCACGACGACCGGCGACTTGTCGGCGTGGTTGACGGTGAGCCCAACCAAGTGCAGCGTAAGTGTCGGGTTCCCTCGCGGCACGAACGGAATCGCCTTCAATGATGCAGGCTTGTCGCCCGTGGGAGGCAGCCACTTTCCGCTCAGGTCAGTTGGACCGAGATGCAATCGACTCTTCCAATCATGAACGACGCCGGGAACGGGGGCCGCCGACATGTCTCCGTTTGAAGAGGTAACGACTTGGTGATTGGCGGGCACTTCAATTGTCCGGCCGTCACTCAGCCGCTTGATTTGGACTCTGCCTTTGCTGACGTGGAGCGTCGTTGAGTCAAGCCCTTCTTCTACTTCAAACCGCGTTCCCAGAACCGTGAGAAGGGCAGAACGTGTGTGGATCAACATCGGTTTCCCTGCGGGTTGCGGTACGACACTTGCCGAAAGATTACCTCGTTTCAGGTGGAGTTCCTTCTGGCCGAAATCCGAGAACGTCAGCATTGAGATCCCGGCGATCATCGCCGTCGAACCGTCGTTGAACTCTAGTTCGAACCAGGAGTCCGGCGCCACCCCTTCGATCGTGCCTCCATCCAGCTTGCTGCCCACGCTCAATTCCCGCTGAACGTGCCCGCGGTCGCCTGTCCAGACGAGCGTGCCGCTTAGACCGGAGATCCTCGCGATCGGCTGAACATCGCTTGGCCACAAACAATACAGACTCGCAATGACCACCATCGCGACGGCGGCAGCCCACGACCCAATCCGTAGCCAACCCAGTTCTTTTCCACGTCCCAGGATTGATGTCGGCACGCTGTCTGCCTGGTTTGGCTGCGCCGGCGAAACCTCGTCACCGTCAAACGTGAACTGGCGACACAGTCCTGAATGTAGGTTCGCGTAGTGCAGGTACACCTTACGTTCTTCTTCATTGGCCAGCAGACGCGTCTGTAGTTCTCGCCGTTGCTCATCCGATGCAGTTTCCTGCAACACCGCCTCGATCAACTCGATTAGTGGAGTGACTGCGGAGGATTTTTTGTCGTTCATCGTCATGCCCCTTCAAGCCCCAGGGTTTGTCGCACGCATAGTGATAAAGCAGTGCGGATTTTCGCAAGGTGTTTCCGGACGGCATTCGGGGTCCGCCCCACGCTTGTCGCATACGCTTTGATCGTTGTGGCTTCCCCGTAGCATCCGGAGAGCACTCCCCGATCGCGCGAACTGAGCTTCGCCACGCAATGTGCCAGCACGCGGCGTTCTTCTTCCAGTTGGGCAGCGTTCCTCGCTGCGTCATCCGCGAGGAGTTGAACTAATTCGTTGCTAAAGACATGCCGATCCCGCCTGCGTTTGCGACGGAAGTTCATGGCCTCGTACTGGGCGATCTGAAACGCCCAGTTGCGGAAGCTCGTTCCGGCGTCGAATTGCTCGAACTTTTTCCACATTGTCATACTCGTTTCCTGCATCACCACCTCTGCGTCATCCAGACTGGCAAGCAGCGAAGTCAGGAACGAGTGGATCCCTGGTTCGTGCCGAACGAACTGAGCCATGAATTGTTCGTGTTTTGGAGATGTGGTAGGATCGCTCATTTCATGGCAGGATTGTGGTTCGATGGCTGTGGACAGTCGAAACTTGCCAGTTGCTACTATTACGTCGCGAGTCCGACGAATAGGCCTGGTTTTTTCGCAGATTTCCGCAAGCCGTTCTTCAACCGGGTCTGCTCTTGGCGCCGGACGACACAATGAACAAGGAATGAGACACGACAGACGGCGGTTCTGTAGGGATAAAGGCGGCCGGCCGCTGCTGATTGACGCCCAAGTGGAAACAAAAAGTCGCCAACTTTGCAGCGGACCGGCCGTACGCTGTCTTCTGGAGGTGTGGTACAGACCGTCGCAACTCCGCTCGAAACCACGCGTATTTCGAGTTTCCTTTGTTTGTAGCGAACCGGGCTAGACTTTCCCACGGTGAAGCCTGGAGATGATACAAACGGATACATTTGCCGCAAGACTTGAGACGTGAGGTTGCTCTCTTCGATGTCGCGTCTCGAGTCTCATGCCTTACGACTTCTCGGCAGTGGCCAGGTAGTACGTACTCGGCAACCCCCGGACGGACTGGCGAGCACTTCGACCACGCCGCCATGCTGCGTTACGACACGTTTGACCAGAGCCAAGCCGAGCCCCACTCCGTGTCCGTTCGTACCGTCGTCTAGTCGCTGGAATGGCTCGAAGACACGCTCGCGATCGCATTCCGGGATGCCTTGTCCGTCGTCATCGACATCCACGGTGACGAATTCGTTGCCGCACGCGGCACTAACAGTCACTTGGCTTTTGGCGTGACGCCCCGCGTTACTCAGCAAGTTGCCCATTGCACGCTGAAAGCCCGTTCGATCTGCGAAGATGGCGTCTCCGCTGCTGCTAACCATTTCACTCAGCTCGAAGTGTACCGGCGGATGCAAAGCTGCGTACTTTGGAATCAGCACATCGAACATATCCCGCAATGAAATGAGTTCCATGTTCAGTTGCGGCTGGAGTGTTTCCATCCGCACGTAAGTCAGCAATTCACCGACTAACTCGTCGAGGTCCTCTGTGGCGGCGTCAAGTTCCTCCAGTCTACGCTTACGCTGGCCGTCGTCTTTCGCGGTCTCGATCAACTCGATGGCAAACCGCATCCGCGACAGGGGAGTCCGTAACTCGTGAGACACTGCCTGCAGCAGTTCGCGTTGCGTGCGAATGAGAGCTTCAGTCCGACTGGCCATGTGGTTGAACGATTGCGCGAGTGGCTTTGCAGAACGAACGCGTCGTTCGTCGACACGCGCGCCCAGGTTCCCTGATGCGATTTCTTTTGCGGCCCGTTCGACATGTCGTAGCTGGCCGGCGACCGGACGCAGTAGAAGTGCGATAGCCAGCGCGGTCGGCAGCAACACCAGAGCCAACGTCGTCGTGGCGGCCTTCTGTTCAACGCGTTCAAAGTTCGGGAAAGGTCCGAAGCGGACCAGTTCAGCTTCATCTGACAGCGGCGCGGCCGCGAACCATTGGTCATCGAGTTGAGCGTCCGGAGAGTAGAACACGATATCCTCACCCCGGGCGATTCGGCCTCTTGGCCAGTCCGGCAGTTCGTCGCGACGTGCGATATCGACCGGCAAGTTGAACCTCGCGTTGACTTCGTCAAGCAGGGCTTGACGCTTGTCGATTGCAGCGGCATTCAGCTTATCTGCGACGAGTCGCATCCAACCGCCGATCGCCTCTTCGATCTCCCGCAGGTCATACCTGGGGAAAGGTCCGAGGCGAACCACTTGGTCATCCTCCGACAATGCGGCCACTACGCAATACCTTTCGTCAACGCGATAACAGGCCACATCATCCCCGGCAAAGATCTGTCGCCGAACGGCTGCTGGTAGCTCCGCCAGAGAAACTGCGTCGATTGGGTAGTCAAACTGCTCTCGTAGACGCGACAATGTCTGTTCTCGAGTTTCTGGCGGCGAAGCAGTCAGTTCACTCGCCGCAAGCCGCGCGCCGCCGGCGTGCGCTGCTACGATGACCCGTTCCCATTCCGCGTCCGCTCGGCTCTTCAGTACGGAGCTGTGGATGTACCAAGCCAGAGCCAGCACGACCAAGACACAGAGATAGAAGCGGATAAACAGCCAGGTCATGGTTCCAACGACAGCATGTAGCCGACGCCTCTCACAGATTTGATTCGTTGTGGGTGGGCGGGATCGTCGCCCAGTTTCTTTCGCAGGCGGGATATGCGAAGGTCGATCGATCGGTCTAATCCGTCATACTTCAACCCGTGGATCTGCAGACAGATATCGTTGCGGCTGAGAGTTTGTCCCGCGTGCTTGGCCAGGAGATGCAGCAATTCGAACTCGGCCGTCGTCAGGTCGACAGCCGTACCTTCCACCTCGACCATTCTTCGCCCGACATCGACCACCAGCGAACCAACGGCAATAGGTTGGCTGGCCTGTTCTTCGGGAGTCGCACGGCGCAGATGCATTTGCAATCGGGCCAGCAGTGCCCGCGGGCGGACGGGTTTGGCCATATAGTCATCCGCGCCGGCTTCCAGTCCCAGTACCTCGTCGATCTCTTCGCCGCGCGCGGTCAGCATGATGATTGGACCGCGATAGTGCGCCCTGACGGCCTTGCAGACGGCGAAGCCGTCCAGTCCGGGCAGATTGACGTCAAGCACAACCGCGTCTGGGTTGTCTTCTTGGATCCGTATCACGGCCGTGTCACCGCGACTTGCGATCGAAACATCGAATCCGTGCGGTGCAAGGAAGTCGGCCACCATCGAAGCCAGCGGTGCATCGTCTTCGACGACGAGGACGTGATATACGAAAGATTTTTCAAGCATACGTTTGTCGCCATTTGGGGTCGAGCAATTCGCCGATTTGTAGCCATCGTCGCTAGTTGGAAATCCGCCGTGGCGGGACGGTAGTACGCGGTACGGCCGATGCACTCGCTTGCGCAGCTACAGCCATACACCAAAGTCACTCTCTCCGCATTCCTCGATAGATGATGGGAAACAGCCGGTTCGCGAGCTCGTGCGATGAGGGAACTCGCTGACGCACGACAATCTGGAAGAGCCTCTCCTCAGGCACCAAG
>JADHUC010000437.1 GCA_016784735.1 Pirellulaceae bacterium
CAAACCCATTCCCGATTTCACGCTGGATGACAGCCACGAGCAATTCGGTGATGAACTCGACCGTGTCGTGTCGTGGAAATCAGGTACCGATGTCAGCCAGCTATCGGGGAAGGCGGTGCGAATGCGTTTCGAGTTAAAGGACGCGGACTTGTATTCGTTCCAATTTGTGAAGAAGGAAGCAAAATGAACAACCAACGCAAGCCAGTTCAGTCAGTCGGAGTAAGCTACTTGATAAGTTCATGTACCTTGCCAACGATTCGTTCTTCGAGCTTTGGTTTCCAAGGCCGGCTGCGTGCTTCGTAGCCGCCTTCCAACAGGACTCGCTTGCTGGGGATGTATCCGGAGTACACGTTCGAATATCCCGCAACCCAAACGGCTGGACCGTCGGGTTTTGTCAGCTCGCGTTTCAGCCGCAGCGCGTAATCAACGACGACCTCGTTACCCAAGGCCACGAGCATCAAGTCATTGCCGAAACGAATGACTTGTACCGGATAAGCGAAATCAGGACGATCCGGCGTGGCGAACTCGAGGTCAACCGTTTCCAACACGCTGCTCAGCTTGCCGCGCACGGGACGTTGATGCCGTCGCGTTCGCTGGTTCACTTCCAAGGCCGCTGCGACGGCGGTCGCCAGAGATCGGCCGTGCATCTGCGCGTATTTCAGTTCGCTGCGCGGGTACGGGTTTTGGTCGCCGCCGCAACCCATCATGAACAGCGCCGTAACGCCGGGATGATCTTTTTCGACAAACTCTTGGGCGTACCCAGCGTAATCGCCTAGCCAGCGGCGAAAGCCCATCGTGGTGTTGTGACATGCGTAGCCGAATACAACCGCGCGCAACGCGTCGTCGTCGGGGTTACGGACGCTCAGCACGGGAACCACATGATCGACGGGCCCGTTTGGATTTGGATGATTGAGGAATCCATCGTCCGAAGGAGTGCGTCGATTCATCGCCACGCTGCAACGGGCGAAACTATACGATAGATGCGCGGGCTGACGTTGCTCCAGCGCATCGCCGACCAAGGCGACCAGCTTCGTTGTCAACGTGGCAAAATAGTCCTTGGCGTCGTCACGTCCGTACGCCGGTCCGCAATGTGTGTGCGATGCATTCATCAACAAGGCGTGAGGTGGCAACTTGTACTTCTCTTCGACTTGCTTGGCCACATCCGTGCGGAGTTGCTCGACCACTCCGATCAGATCCAACGTCACCATCACGACTCGGTTTCCATCACGGTCCTCGACGGCCAGCGCCTTGCCGAGCAGATCTTGCTCGGTTCCTTCGGCGGGTTCCTTGCGGCCGGCATAGCCCGCCATGTGCAACCGCCGCTCAGGCGTGATCTTGACCGACACCACGCCGATTTTCCAATCCACCGGCGTTTCCGCTTCGTCGCCAACTGCGATGCTGCAAAAAGTGAGAAGCATTAATACGAGGCTCGACGGCAAAGTTTTGATCATGGTTGGCCTCCTCTTCAAGACGATGGCGCGGTAGTTATTTAACGGCGCGGCAGAGCCGCAACCAAACGTAGGCCGGACCAAGCGAAGCGCAGTTCCGGCGTGTCGTGTCTGTCGGAACTGCGCTTCGCTTGGTCTGGCCTACAAAATGCGCGCAAGAAGACAACAAATCGCGAACTAGTAAAACGATGAAGGCAACAGCGCTCGAAAAATCAATGTTTGATAGATGGCCATTTGGCAAGTTGTTATGGAAACGTTCAAAACCGATTAGCCGCTGGGCACTAGCCCACGGTTTCGAGGAACGGGACGCTAACGCGTTCCGGCTGATTGTATCATCGGCACCTGCGCCTTGGCGTGCCTGCCGTGGAAATTGCATAGACAAATTCGCAGTACTAATGAGAAGAGCCAACAACGATGAACTTTGAGGCTTCGATGAATCTACGTGCGGGCATACTAATCCTTTCGTTACCTGCGATCGCCAGCGCCGCGCCGCCGTTTCGCGCGGCCGAGGGCTTGTTCGATCTCTCGAACTCGAAATCGTCGGGACTGACGGCGATTGCCGGTGAACACAAAGAGATTCATCACGCGACTGAAGAGAGCGGATTCCGGTTCGCTCATCATCCGGGATTGATCGTGTTTAAGGATCGGCTTTATTGCTCGTGGTCGAATGGACGCGCGCATGAGGACTGGCCGGATCAGCGTGTGCTGTATTCGTCGAGTTCCGACGGCAAGACATGGTCGGCGTCGCGCATTCTTGCCCAACCGGCAGAAGGCGTTTACGGCAGTTGTGTCGCTGCGGGAGTTCACGTGCACGATGACACGCTGGTTGGCTACTTCACGCTGACGCACGAATATCCGACTCACAATCTCCACAACGAGAAGAACGCCGTGTGGGCAATCACTTCGCGAGACGGCGCAAACTGGAGTCAGCCGACAATGGTTGCAGCCGGTTTCTACATTGAAGCCCCGCGACTGCTGTCGAACGGCCGATTGTTTCTCGGCGGCGAACATACGGGAGAAATCTGGAAATCGTATCAGGCAAGAATGCGGCTGTTGTATAGCGACTCGGCCAACGGAACCGACGGTTGGAAGCAGGCTGCGATCGACCCGACCGCAGCAGAACCAAACGGCCTCAAGTTGTTCGGCTACACCGAGCCCTGTCCGTTCATCCGCAAGGACGGAACGGTCGTCTGCCCGTTCCGAAACCAAAGCGGATTCCTCTACGCAAGTGTCAGTCGCGACAATGGGAAAACATGGAGTGTTCCAGAACAGACGAACTTCCCCGACTCGATGGCTCGTTTCAACACGGGCCGATTGCCGGACGGTAGGATCTACGTGATTAACAACCCCGGCCCCGGCCGAATGAATCGCAGCTTATTGACGATCGCGTTGAGCGGCGATGGCATCGTCTTCGATCGCGCATGGATCATCCGCGGAGAACCAACGACGCAGCGATTCAAAGGCAAAGGAAAACGCGACGGTTGGCAGTATCCAAGTTCGCTGGTCTGGAAGGACTCGCTCTTCGTCGCGTACTCGGTAAACAAAGAGGATGTCACGATCGCGCGGATTGCGTTGGATTCGTTTGACGAGCCAAAGAAGAAGTGAGTTGACAACGTCCATGAAATACATCTCCACAGTCTTGGGTTTGAGTTATCTGCTCCTGCTACTCGCAGTGCCTGCCGCTGCTGAGAGTCGGCCGAATGTGCTGTTCATTCTTGTGGATGATCTGGGGTGGAGCGATGTGAGCTACAACGGCAGCCGAGTGTATGAGACGCCGCATGTCGATCGGCTAGCTAGGCAGGGAATGGTGCTGACCGATTTCTATTCCGCGGGGCCTGTCTGTTCGCCAACGCGGGCTTCCATCCTGACGGGCAAGGCTCCGGCTCGGCTTGGGTTGACGACGTGGCTCTACACGCCAGAGAAAGATCCGCCGTTTGTTACGCATCACTTGCCTTTGGAAGAATTCACGATTGCTGAAGCGTTCAGCGACTCCGGCTACGCGACCGGCTACTTCGGCAAATGGCATCTGGGCTACAAACGCAAACACTGGGCCGCGCATCAGGGGTTCGAGACGGCGAAGGGCGGGATTGATTCTCCGCACGCATGGAAGCTGGCGTGGCCGGATCGCGAATCGCCGCTGCCGGAGAAGCACACGCGATTCTTCAGTCCTTATCACATGACACATCTCGAAAACGGTCCCGACGGCGAATACCTCACCGAGCGAATAACTGATGAGACGATCGCGTTCATCGAGCAGCACTCTGCTTCAAGAGACAGCAGATCAGAACCGTTCTTCGCGTTCCTCTCATTCCACACCGTACATACTCCGCTCCAGCCGAAAGCGGAGAAGATCGAGAAGTACAAGAAGAAGATTGCCGCACTCGGACTGAACAGCAAGCAAGAAGAAGACCGTCGCGAAAAGGCTTTTCAAAACAACGCGGCCTACGCAGGCATGGTCGAGCACATGGATGAGAATGTCGGACGTCTGCTGCAGCGACTCGATGAATTGAAGTTGAGCGACAACACAATCGTCGTCTGGACATCAGACAACGGCGGCAAAGGTTCGGTGACGTCAAACCTACCCCTGCGAGGAATGAAGCACAATCTGTACGAGGGTGGCATTCGCGTACCGACGATCATCCGCTGGCCGGGCCGGATCGCGTCGGGTAGCCGAAATTCGACGCCGCTGATCAGCACCGACTTTTATCCGACGCTGCTGGCGTTGACTGGTTGTCCGTTGAGAAAGAAACAACACGCAGATGGTGTCAGCTTCAATGACGTGCTGCTCGGCGAACGCGACTCGGTCGACCGCGATGCGCTCTACTGGCACTACCCACACAACCGCCACGAGGCCGCTGTCCGCGAGGGACGCTACAAACTCGTACACCGCTTCAAGGGTGACCGTGTCGAGTTATACGACCTCGAAACCGACATCGGGGAACACACGGACCTAAGCAAGCAGCAGCCGAAGTTGGCCGCGAGCCTGCTCGGCAAGTTGAAGCATTGGCAAATGACCGTTGGTGCAAAGTTTGAATGACGACAATCGTCGATAAATTAGCGGCCGGGCTCGCCGCCTTACGGCCCGCGGCTCACTCCTTTGGTCTACGCAAACATCAACGCTGCTGTTTTGCTTTCTGTCGTTTCTGAAACTCTTCGTAGATTCGACGCCAGCGCGGGCCTACGCGGCCGATCTTGCCTTGCTTCTCCCGCACTTCGCGAATCAGTCGCTGATCAATGTTATCCCGCGGCCACGCTCCGACCTGATCCAGTACCTGTCGGTATGCTTGCTCGGCCGGTTGCGCTTTGAGCATCGTACCCTCTGGGCCGCCGAACGGTTCGCGGGCGATGAACTGCTCGGCTTCAGGCCCATAGATTCCCGTCTTCGACTTCCGGTTCTCTTTGCCGTAGATCATCACCATGGACAGTTCGTCGAGATCATCGGACGGGCCGTGCGGCCCCAGATTGCCCGAACAGAACACCTGCGGCTCCATGCTCACATCTTTCCAGCGTTTGTGCCTGGGAAGAATGTTGACTTCCCACTTACCGAGACTGGAATCTGGACCGGGTCGGAAGTAGTTGCCGACAAAGTTGATCCGCCCGTAGCCCGCAAACTTCGATGCGTTCCAATAGTTGTAGATCACATTGTTGATGACATCGTAACGATAGTCGTCCAGCGGATACTTCGGTTCTTCCTTCGGGCCGGTGATAATGGGATTGCGATCAAGGTTGCCGGTGAAGAGGCAATGGTGAGTTGTCACGCGGGCGGTGCCACCGGATTGCAGGCTTCCCATGGAGTGAACTCCTTCGTGATGCCCTTCGACCGCCCCTTCGGCAGCGATGCACCACGCCAGCGTGACGTCGCGACTATCCCACACGTCGATGTTCTCATCCAGCGCCCACGCCGTGGAGACGTGGTCGATCAGAACGCGACGGCTTTGCAGGATCAGCAACGTGTCGTAACCGCCGCGGCTGCGGATGTGCCGCACGATGACATCTTCGCAACCGCGAATATGAAACCCGCCCTGCACCGTGATACCGCCATTCGTCGCTGCTGAAAGGCCGTCGATCGTGACGCGGCCGAACTTGACGACAATGGGCCTCTCCAGTTCGATCACGCCGCCGACTTTGAACTTGACGATACGCGGTTCTTCGATCGCCGATGCCTCACGCAGTGAACCCGGACCGGAATCCTTCAGGTTGGTGACCCAGACCACGCGGCCGCCATCACCACCTTTGCTCGTGGCTCCACACCCTTCACGCTGGAGCGTCTGAACCTCGACTGGGATGGAAGACGCGGAGTCCCCGCTCTGTGCGAGCAAGTCAGCGCTTGCCACCAGCAACAGCACGATGGCGAGCTTGCACGCAATAAACGACGTTGTCATAAGATCGTCACCTTACATTGCGAGTGCGTTATAGTAGCCAAGCGCTCCAGATGCTTAACGCCGTCACCAACGCCGTTGTGATTCGCTACGGATGGTCAGACAATGCCATGACAAACCTTTACAATAATGACGGTCTGCTGGCAGTCTTTTTCTGAACAGACGAACGACCGCGAGGGAGACAACGTTCGAGTATAGAATCGCTGACACACTGTGCAACAGAGGCATCTGAATCAATGAAACTTCAGACTATCCGAACGCTCACTAATCTGGCGACGCTAAGAAAGAAGCCAGTTCCGAATTTCCAATTTGAATGCCGACGCTACTTCATTGCAGTTGCAGCGATCGTCCTGTCTCTGCATGTTGCATTCGCTTCAAGCGGCAGGGCCGCGGAACGATCTTGGCGGGCTGGTGTGGCTCGGACGAAGATCACTCCCGATGGCTCCTATTGGATGGGCGGCTACGCAAGTCGCAAGCGGCCATCCGAGGGGACTCTCCAAGATTTGTATGCCAAGGCGATCGCCATCGACGATGCGAGCGGCTCGCGAGTTGTGATCGTCACCACGGATCTGCTGGTGATCACTCGCGATCTAGGCGAAGCCGTCAAACGGCGCGCCGCCGAAAAGTACAAGCTGCCGCCTTCACGTGTTTTGCTGAATTGTTCGCACACCCATTGCGGCCCGGAGATTCGTTTGTATCGAGGGTCGCTGCACAATATTCCGACGGATCTCGCTAGAAAAATGCATGCGTACGTCAAGCAGTTGGAAGATAAGCTGGTCAAGCTCGTCGGCGATGCGATCGCCAATCAGAAGTCTGCTCGCCTGAGTTACGCCGAGAGCCAGGCCGCGTTCGCCGTAAACCGCCGCAATAACCGCGCGGCCGACGTGCCGCGACTGCGAAAAGAAGGCAAGCTGATCGGCCCGGTCGATCACTCGGTTCCGGTGTTGAAAGTGACGGACGCCGAGGGCCAGGTGGTGGCGATTCTATTTGGCTACGCTTGTCACAACACGATCATGTCGTTCTACCAGACGTCTGGAGACTACGCCGGCTTTGCCCAGCAATACATCGAAGAAAAACATCCGCAGGCCGTCGCCATGTTCGTGATGGGCGCGGGTGGCGACCAAAACCCGGAGCCTCGCCGCAAGGTTGAATATTTGCATCAGTATGGCCGAGCTTTGGCTGACGCCGTAGAAACTGCTTTGGACGCGCCGGGCCGCGAAGTGTCTGGCTCGCTCCGCGCGGCGCTGGCTGAGGCGCCGCTGGAGTTTCAGCCTCATGCCGATCTCGGGACACTGCAAGAGCAGACCAAGTCGTCGAACCAATACGAGCGTTGGAAGGCAAACTTCGTCCTGAGCGAATTGGACGCCGGCCGACGGATTTCTCGCCAGTACGGCTTGCCGATACAAGCTGTCGCGTTTGGCGATGACTTGATGATGGTTGCGATCGGCGGAGAGTGCGTCGTGGATTATTCCGTGCGAACCAAACTACGGTACGCACGCAACGGCGGCCCAGCAGTCTGGGTCGCGGGTTACTCGAATGATGTGTTCGGCTATTTACCGACACTTCGAGTCCTGCAAGAAGGCGGCTACGAAGGCGGCGGCCACATGATCTACACGAAGTTTCCGGGGCCATTCACTGACACTATTGAAGAGCGAGTCTTCGAAACACTCGACCGACTTGTTCGAGAGATGGGACCACAACCATGAAACTCGCGACGACAATTCTTTTAGTCATCTCAGCGCAGATCGCGTCTGCCGCAGAGCATCCCAACGTCTTATTCATTTACACCGACGACCACTCGCACCGGACGATCAGTTGCTATCCCGAGGCGTATCCGTGGGCGAAGACTCCGAACATCGACCGGCTCGCTTCTCAGGGCGTACGTTTCGAGTCCGCGTATATTGGAACGTGGTGCATGCCCTCACGGGCAACGCTGCTTACCGGACATCATCAGTTCGGTGTCGCGTCGATGCGGATGGAAGGACCGTACCCGGGCAGCGCATACGATCCGGAAAAGTGTCCGTTCTGGCCGAAGGTGTTCCGGGAGAATGGTTACTTCACGGCTCAGATCGGAAAGTGGCATACGGGCGTCGATACAGGCTTTGGTCGCGATTGGGATTACCAGATCGTCTGGAATCGTCCCAAACACACGACCAATCACCAGAACTACTACTACGATCAGCCGATCACTTACCACGGCGGGAAGACGGAGGTTCTGAAGCGTTACTCGACGGACCAATACACGGACTGGGCCATCGACTTCATGAAAGGCGAAGGACGCGATCAGAAGAAGCCCTGGTATCTGTGGCTTTGCTACGGAGCCGTACACAGTCCTTACACGCCAGCCGATCGGCATTTGAAGGAATACGCGGGCAGCAACGTCCCGACACCGGCGGATGTATTTCCACCTCGGCCTGGCAAACCGGACTGGATGCAGAAGATCGACTTCTGGACGAAAGGCCCTGACGGCGTTCCGATGTCGAGGAAACGAACGCTTACTTCGTGGGTCCAGCAGTACCATCAGGCGGTCAAAGCGATCGATGAGGGTGTGGCACGTCTGATGACGACGCTCGAAGAAACGGGACAACTCGAAAACACGCTTGTGATTTTTACGTCGGATCAGGGCTTCGCCTGGGGACAGCATGGCTTCCGGCATAAAGTCGCCGCATACGATGCCAACATCCGGTCACCGTTGATAATCAGCATGCCGGGGCGAGTCCCGCAGGGACGCGTCTGTCCCAATCCGGTGGGCGGCGTCGATCTTGTTCCCACGATCTTCAGCTTTGCCGGGATTGAGCAACCGTGGGAAATGCACGGCCACGACCTGACACCTCTCTTGAAGAACCCTCAGGCTGAATGGCCGCATCCCGTGCTGCTGGCGGCAACTGGTCGCAAGTACGGCTCCGACACTGATGTGCTACCGACCGGTGAAGAGATCTTTCACGGACCGATCCCGTGGTACGTGATGCTTCGTAAAGGCAAATACAAATACGTCCGGCCATTAGTCAAAGGCGAGCTGGAAGAATTGTATGACCTGAAGGCCGAACCTGAAGAGCTGAAGAATCTCGCAACCGATCCGGAGTTTCGTAAGACGGTGAGTGACTTCAGGGCCGCAGCGGTGGTCGAACTCAAACGCACCGGTGCCGGATTCGCTGACAGGATGCCCGCAGTACGCAGCGGAATGAAATGAGTGTTCGATCTTCCGTATTCAACACAAACAGACAGGAAAACTGAGGACAGAAATTTATGAAAGACAAACCACGCATCTTCCTGTCCCCAATGTTCCTGTCTCGCAATGACATGTTTCGAGCGACGCGGCTCTGGATTTGTTCAGTTCTTGCTTTCGTCTTCCTGTTGGGCCAGCACTCAACCGTTGCGGACGAAGCGCGGCGTTGGGAAATCGACGATCTTTATCGGGATGCGAGTTTCGGTTCGGTGGCGGTTGCGCCGGACAAAACATTCGGTGTTGCGGTTCGTAACTGGATCGACGCGGAGACGAAGTTACAACGGCATTCACTGTGGTTTTCTGCCGGTGATCCGCTGCGATCTCGGCCGATGGAAGTGGGTGAACCAGACGCTCGCGCGCCGTTGATTTCGCCAGATGGGAAGTGGATCGCGTTTCTTTCAACTCGACCGCGGCCCAAGGGATGGAAACAGACGCCGCCGGCACCGGTGTACTCAGAACCGACCGTAGATATCTGGCTGATTTCCGTGGATGGTGAAACGGCGATTCCACTCGCCGGTCCGGAGAAACCGGACGGTCGCGTCTATCCCGATCAGAACTACGGACGCGTGGCGTTTTCGCCCGATGGACGCAAGCTCGTGTTCATCGCGGACGATGGCGATGATCCTCGATCCGCTTCAGAGATCGCGGCCAACGTTACGGTCGTTCGCGAAGATCAGGGGGAAGGTTACGAGGGGTTTGGACCGGGTGATGTCTGGGTAGCCGAACTGGCGGAGCATCCGGACGACCATGCGGCAGATCGAATCATCCGACTGACCGACGACGAGTTCTGGTATGGACAGCCGCAATGGTCGCCCGACGAAAAGAAGATCGCCGTCCATGCCAATCGCACGGCCGAGCGGGAGTCGATCCGCTACAGCTTCAACCAGAACCTCGACATCTGGGAAATCGACGTCACCACGCACGCCATTCGGCAGCTCACCGCTGGGCCGGGCCCGGAGTTCTTTCCGCGATACTCGCCGGACGGTTCACGGCTGATTTATCTGACGTCGCCCCGTCATCGTGGCCCGCATTTCGATATCTATAGCTTCGGCCTCGTGATGACGGGAAAGCAGCCGACGTCGCGACTGGTCTTCGACTTCCATGCTCCCGACGCCGATTATCGAGCTGTCGGAAACCCGAATTCCCGGACGCACGCCGATTGCTGGGAAGACGATTCGCACATCGTCTATGACGGTTATGTGGGTCTCGGCTCGAAACGATTTCTGCTGAACGTCGATTCCGGTGAGATCACGGAATCCGGCGTGGCGAATACGAAATCAAAATTCTCCAAACGCCGCAAACTGGAAAGTCGTTTCCGCCCGCGCGGCAAGTCAGCGCCCGCAC
>JADHUC010000438.1 GCA_016784735.1 Pirellulaceae bacterium
CGGGCACATCGACGATTCCCAGTCGATAGTCTCCAAGCATCAGTTGGGCAAAGCCGAGTTCGATGGTGATGCCGCGTTCTACTTCTTCCGGCAAGCGATCGCAATCGACGCCGGTCAAGGCATGAATCAGCGACGTCTTACCGTGGTCGATGTGTCCGGCTGTGCCGAGAATCAGGTCGGTGGTCATGGAATTCGCTTTATGGCGCGGTTGTCAAGAGTCTTAAGGGCTTTGGAAGAGAAACAGTGCTCGCATTCTGCTCGGGCGCTGATCTCGGACGAAGCGAGTGTGCATCGTCGTTGGAGCTATCACGCATGGCCAGTACCAGAAGCCCAAGAATCGCACTCGACCAGCTCCACAGAGGGGATTCTCGCGAGGCCGGTGTGACACGGATGCGCGAATCGCTGTTGGTCGATTATAGCGAGTTTCGCGCGAGCACGGCACCAATTCGGAGAATCGCCGCAAGTCCAATGTAGAAAAAAGGTTAGGAGTGATGTTCAGAGCTATACGGCCGTTGTGATTCGGCCAGAAAAGTGGTAGAATTTGGAATTCCCGGAGCATTCAGAATATTCCTACCGGCTCAACCGAGCTTGACTGAAAGGACTCGTCCGTTGTCGAACGACTCTGACCTGCCCGCCGACCCCAGCGCCCCGCAAGAACCGGAGATCAATGGCGATGGTGACGGCACAAGCGTGATCGATCATCCAATCGAAGACGAGTTGAAAGAGAGCTACCTGACGTACGCGATGAGCGTGATCGTCAGCCGGGCGCTGCCCGATGTGCGGGATGGGCTGAAGCCATCGCAACGCCGGATTCTGGTCGCCATGGACGACTTGAATCTTGCGCCTAGCGGATCCACGTCCAAGTGTGCCGGAATCGTCGGCGAGACCATGAAGCGTTATCACCCGCACAGTGATGCGGCCATCTATCCGACGCTCGTGCGTCTGGCTCAGGAATGGAATACGCGATACTTGCTGGTCGGCAAGCAAGGTAACTTTGGTTCCATCGCTGGCCTGCCTCCTGCTCAGATGCGGTACACCGAGGCGCGGCTTTCGCCGATCTCGGTATTGATGCTGCAGGACTACAAGATGGACACGGTTGATTTCGTGCCCAATTACGACGAGAAATATACGGAGCCTTCGGTTTTGCCGGGGTTGTTTCCGAACCTGCTGGTCAACGGCTCGACCGGCATCGCGGTGGGCATGGCCACGTCGATTCCACCGCACAACTTGCGCGAAGTCTGCGACGCTTTGATCCGCGTGATCGACGATCCGGACATTTCGATCGATGAACTGTTAGAGATCATCCAAGGACCGGACTTCCCGACGGGCGGCATGATATGCGGCCGCGCCGGGATTCGCCAAGGCTACCACACCGGTCGCAGCAACGTAGTTGTCCGAGGGCGAGCGAAGATCGAAGAGAGATCCAGGGGCCGCCACCGGATCGTCATCACCGAAATTCCGTTCCAACAGTTCCGCGATCGGATCGTGGAAAAAATCGGCGCTCTGGTGAACGGCGAGCGGATTAAGGGCATCACGGGCGTCACGGATTTGAGTGACTTGAATGAACCCGTGCGAATCGTGGTGGACGTCAAACGCGACTCCGACCCCGAAGTGGTGCTGAACCAACTGTACCAGTTTTCGCCACTGCAAGACACCTTTTCCATCATCCTGTTGGCGCTGGTCGATGGCAAACCTCGGTTGTGTTCGATCAAGCAGTTCATGGAAGAATACATCCGGCATCGCGTCACCGTAATTCGCCGTCGAACGCAGTTTCTTCTAGCAAAAGCACGCAGACGAAAGCACACGGTCGAAGGTCTGCTGCTGGCCTTGGCCAACATCGACGAAATCATCCGGATCATACGCAATTCTCAGACGCAGGCCGAAGCCAAAGTCGGTTTGATGGGCGTCGAATGTCCCGCGGCGATGATGGCACAGGCTTTGGGCGGCGATGGCTTCCAGCAATTCCAGCAGGAACGTGGCGTCGCCGACGCCTACGCGCTGACCGCGGTCCAGGCCGATGCGATTTTGAGGATGACGCTGGGCCAGTTGGTCAATCTGGAGCAGGAGCGTCTCGGCGACGAACACAGGAAACTACTGGAAGAGATCATCGAGTTGCTGCGGATTCTCTCGGACGAACAGAACATCCTGAGCATCATCAAAGACAATCTGAAGGAGATCCGCAAGAAGTACGGGGACGAACGACGCACGGAGATTACCGGCGAAGAGATCGGCAATATCGATCTGGAAGACCTGATCGCCGAAGAAACGATGGTCGTGTCGATCAGCCACCGCGGCTACATCAAGCGCACGCCTGCCACGGCGTATCGCGCGCAGCGCCGGGGCGGAAAGGGTATCCGAGGGGCCCAGACCGAAGAAGAGGATCCAATCGAACACCTGTTTGTCGCCAGCACGCACGCTTTCCTGTTGTTCTTCAGCAGTAGAGGGAAGGTGTATTGGCAGAAGGTGTACGACCTGCCGCAAATGGCTCGGGAAAGGAAAGGGCGAGCGATTGTCAACCTGCTGAATCTGGAAAAGGACGAGAAGATTGCGGATTGCCGGCAAGTGCGCGATTTCAATTTGCCCGGTCATTTTCTGATGATGGCGACCCGCAAGGGATTGGTGAAGAAGACGGCGTTGGAGGCGTACAGCCGGCCGAAACGGGGCGGTATCATTGCGATCAAGCTGCGCGAGGATGATGAACTGGTCGACGTCGTCGTGACCAAGCCGGGCGATGAAGTTGTTCTGGCGACGGCCGACGGTATGGCGATCCGTTTCAGCGAAGCGGATGCCCGGTCCATGGGCCGGAACACTTCCGGGGTCAAGGGCATCAGACTGAAAGGCGACGACGAACTGGTGGGCATGGTCGTCGCGGACCCGGACGCCACACTGCTGACGGCTTGCGAAAACGGGTACGGAAAACGCACGAACTTCGGTCCCAATACCGTGGGCGTTGACAACGGAGTCCAGGAAGACGGAGTCCAGGGAGACGGCGCCCAGGAAGAGAGTACCGAGGAAGAAACGGTTTCGGGCACACGATACCGGACCCAGCGTCGAGGCGGAATGGGGCTGCGGGACATCAAGACGACCGCTCGAAACGGTAAGGTCATCGGTGTCACTCGCGTGGATGACGACGATGAACTGTTGATGATGACCGCGAGGGGCAAAATCCAGCGCATTGCCGCCCGAGAGATCAGTGTGATCGGTCGCAATACGCAAGGCGTGCGGATCATGGGCCTGGATGAAGGCGACTCGCTTGCCGCTGCCAAACGTTTGCCAAAGGAGGAAGAGGGCGAAAACGGCAACGGCGCGGCAGAAGGGACCGAAGAAGCGTCCGCCGAGAAGCCGGAGAACCCAACAGAGGGACAATGATTTTGCCCAAACATGATTCTGCCTCATCTTCTTCGGGCAAGATGATTGTCGGGGAGAATCATTGGGAGTCCACCTGGAGAAGCCGGCTATCCCGTGGAACGCTCTTTGAGCTGCGCATAGGTCACCGCGATCCCGGCTAAGACGAGTTCCGGGACGACCTGTGCCGAACGGGGAAGGAAAGGCGACAGTTTCCCCGCGTCGCCCCCCGCGAGAAACAGTTGTGAGTCGGCCTCCAACTCGCTCGACATGCGGCTTACCGCTTCTCGGACGGCGCCGATGCTGCCCCAGAACAGGCCGCTGCTGATCGCTCCCGTAGTCGATTTTCCGACAATCGGGGGTGGCTTGTCCGCGATCGAATATTGCACAAACGGCAGCAGGTCCGTTTGCCTGGCCATGGCCTTGGCCACCATGTCAAGCCCGGGCAGAATCACGCCGCCCTCGAATGCGCCGCCGGCCGACAACAGATCAACGGTGATGGCAGACCCGGCGTCGACGACGATCGCGGCACGGTCGGCCGCTCGGAGCTGATTGACAGCCACGGCTGCCAACAGCCGATCGGCGCCCACTTGCTCGGGGTGATCCACGCGGATGTCGATCGGCAGGTCACCATTGCCCAGCAGAACGTACTGATCGTTCGGTCGGTGTTTGCGGACCCATTCGGACAGTCGCAGTTCGGCTTGGCGGTGCACGGTCGCCACGCACCAGTTCAGACGGCCTGTCGGTAGCCACCGGGCCAACTCATCGAACAACTCGCCTTGCGTCGGCACCTTCAGGACGCTGGACGGCTGTGGCAATGGAATCGCCTTTTCGGTCGGCAGCAAGCCGAACTTGAGTTGGTGGTTACCAATATCAACGGCGATCAGCCGCTTGGAATGTGGATCCATCACTTGCATGTCGCCGTCTAACACATGGTTGTTGTTGGCTTGGGGGGACAATCTCAGCCTTGCGAGACTTGATAATTGTAGGTCAGGGCTTGCCCTGACGGAAACCCTTACGTTACGCTAATCCGTTCGATAGGATCGCAGACCCGACAACCTGTTCGTTTAACCCGAAGCCGGAGGCGATGGCGGGAGTTAGGTCTGGACGGTCCATTCCGCTGTCCGCCATCGCCTCCGGCTTCGGGTTAAACGGCATCGGATGTTGCCCAATCGGGATATTTCTCCTTGGGCGATCCCACATTGGCGTTGTTCAAGACCATAGACGCGAGACCACCATGAACGATTCGTATGTTCAGCAATTGTTCGCAGACCGTATTGGCGGCCCCAACTACGGCAAAGGGACCGAGATCTACAAATTCGAGAAGATCAAGCGAGCTAAACGCAAAGCCCTGGCGGACTATCCCGACCGGTCGCTTCTGGATTTCGGGATTGGCGAAAACGACGAATTGGCACCGCAATCGGTTCGCCAGTGCATGGCCGATGAAATCAACAAGCCGGAGAACCGCGGTTACGCCGATAACGGCATCGCGGAGTTCAAGACCGCCGCGGCAAGCTTCATGAAGCGCAATTTCGACGTGGAATTGGACCCGGAGAATGAAGTCAATCACTGCATCGGCTCGAAGACTGCACTTGCCATGCTGCCGGCCTGCTTCATCAATCCCGGCGACATCACGCTGATGACAGTACCCGGTTACCCGGTCGCAGGAACGCATACCGGATACTACGGCGGTACGGTCTACAAATTGCCGCTTCTGCCGCAGAACGACTTCCTGCCGGATTTGCGATCCATTCCGAGGGACGTGGCGCAGAAGGCGAAGCTGTTGGTGCTGAACTACCCGAACAGCCCGACGGGCAAAGTCGCCACGCCCGATTTCTACGAGCAAGTGATCGAGTTTGCGAAAGCGAACAACATCGTGGTGATTCAGGACGCGGCTCACGTCATGCTGACCTTCGAAGGCGAACCGCTCAGCTTCTTGTCGGTGCCCGGTGCCAGGGACGTGGGTGTCGAGATTCATTCGCTGTCGAAAGGCTTCGACATGATCGGTTGGCGCATCGGCTGGGTGTGTGGGCATGAGCGGGTTGTCAGCGCATTTGCGGACGTGAAAGACAACTGCGATTCCGGCCAGTTCATCGCCGTGCAGAAAGCGGCGGCGGCGGCTTTGGATGACGATTCGATTCCGGTTCGCACGCGAGACAAGTATCGTCGCCGGATGCGGAAGCTCGTCGATACGTTGTCCGCATGCGGTTTCGAGTGTCGTATGGCTGGCGGTTCCTATTTTCTGTATACGCCCGCACCAAAAGGCGCCGAAGGCGGATCGTCGTTTGACCTGGCGGAAGATGCCAGTCAGTACCTGATCACCGAACAGTCAATCATCACCGTACCGTGGGACGATGCTGGGCCGTTCTTGCGCTTCTCGGTCACCTACGAAGCGGCGGACGAGGCAGCCGAAGACGCGCTGATGGCCGAGACAGAATCGCGACTGAAACAGATCAAGCTGGTGTTCTAGAGTTGCGGAGAGATCGAGGGGCCTGGGGGAGACGGGTGTCGGGTGTCAGGTGTCGGGGAAGAAGGGAAGAGGGGAAGAGACAAGTGGATACGTGGAATGCGGAGCGGATTCTCTTTCCGGACGAAGACCCAGATGAAACGTTGACTGTTGTACCGTGAGCGCTTCGCGAGAGTTGAACCGTGTGGAGACACCTGACACCCAACACTCAGTAAAGGGCGGCAAAGAAATGTTGAGACGCAGTTTTCAGGCAACGCGCGTACTACTGCTCTGTTTGCTCCTTTCCGGTTGTGGTGGCGGCGGTGGCAAGTCGGGTGGCGCGTCCTTGACCGACCAGTACCGTAACGCGATGCAGATTGCCGATCCGACCGGACGTGTGACACAGTTGCTTAGTGTCGCGGGCAAGCAAGAGGATGCGGGCGATTTGATGGGCGCGGAACAGTCGCTTGATTCCGCGGCTGCCGCTGCGAAGGGTATCAAAGACGCCAACGGACGTGCCGCCGCCTTGAATCGAGTGGCACCGGCTATGGCGCGCATGGGCCGTCCGGCCGAGGCGAAGAATCTGCTGAAAGACGTTCGCAAGGCATCGGAAGAAATTGCGGAGCCCGCATCGAAAGTGACGGCGCTGACCAGAATGGCTTACACCTACGGGAAATATTTGGAGAGCCAAGACACTGCGGAAATCTACTTGAAAGATTGCGAAGAAATCGCCAGCACCGTTTCCCGGCCGGAGGGCAAAGTCGATGCGATGTTGGAAGTCGCCTATGCCTACTACGGCTTAGGGCAGGCGGAGAAAATGCAGGGCCTGATCGGTCAGTCGCTTGAGGCAGCTCGAGCATTAGAAGATACGCGCAAGCGAACTGACTCGATCGCAAATGCGGCTGCGTACCTGAGCAAGATGAAGAAAGCGGACGAGGCCAAGGCGGCATTCCAAGAGGCGCAGACCGAGGCCGAAAAGATCGAAGATCCGCTAAGCCAAGCCCACGCCTTTGTACATCTGGGCGAGAAGCTCAACGAATCTAGCCTCAAAGGCGAGGCCCAGAAGATTCTCGCGCAGGCAGAAGAGGCAGCCGACAAAGTGAAAGACCAAAGCATGCGCGGCCCGCTGATGGAGAAGATCTACGCCACCAGGCAAAGGATCTAGTTGCCGTGCCAAATCCAAAATGACGGGATCACGATCCCGACAAAGCCGGCACCACATGCAGGGTCCCGTCGCTGCCGGAGAGCAACAACCGCGAGCCAAACGGCACCGCACCGCCACCCAGTGGCTCGCCCAGTTCCATCTTCTGAAGTTCGGTTCCGTCCGCACCGGAGACTCGCCATACAACGCCGCCCACGGACGTCAAAATGAAATCGTCGTCCTGCTTGAGAGGTCGGCCGGCCAGCGCACCGTAAGCCAACGGGGATTTCCAGCGTTGTTTCTGGCCCGTCTCGAAGCACAGTACGCCTTCTTGATCCGACGCCATCAGCACCACGTCGCCCATTGGTTCCGGGCCCCATACAATGCGTCCCTCCAAAGCCCACTCACTGCCGACCGACAAGTCAGCGGCGGCGAACGACACAACGCTATCGCCCCCGGACCCGCGAACCACACCGTACACCGTATCGCCCGCCGCCGCCAACGCCGAGACGATCTCGACCTCCAACGCGGCTTGAGCCAACTCGGCAAGATGAGGTTGGCCTTGGGCCTTGATTCCCACGCGATACAGCTTTTGTCGGTTGTCCGCAATCACGAACTCCTTGCCGTTGCTGCCGATGACCGCGGGCCGATGCCACTGGACCTTGGTGCCGCCTTCCACGCGAGCTTGAAAAGGAAGAATCTGGCTGTCGCCCGTTTCCGGATCGACCAGGACCACTTGCCCGTTGTCCAGCGGCAGCAGCAGGCCGCCATCAAAGTAGACCGGTGGTGCCGTCGCATTCGCATCGCCCGCCGCCTTGATTGCCCGCGCCTGCAGGCGACCCGTTGCGGAGACGGACTTTGGATCGTAGACGACCATCTTCTTGCGATCCTGGGCACTGGTGAATGCCCAACGCACTCCGGCCATGGGGATCGCCTCGCTAAAGGCAACTGTCCGCACCGCGCCGATGGCCGCTGCGGCGGGCTGGTCCAGAATCCCCACTTGAAAGTCATCGGTTGTGACCTCGAACAGTTCGGCGCCCGCCGAAATCGAGTGGATCATCTTCTTCTGCAAGTCGACTGTCAGAAGCGAGGCTGGCGTTGCCAGGTCGACTTCCCACAGGACTTTGCCGTCGTCGGCATGAACCGCTGCTGCAGTATACGCAGGCGAATCAGCACGGCGTCGCAGGTGAAATACCGTGTCTCCTATGACTTGCGGCGGGCCAACGAAGATATCGCGCTTGTTTTTGATCCAATGGCCGAGTAGTTTGTTTCGCGAAGCTTGGATTTCGTATTTCGTGAACTGGTCGTTGCCCACAAACAGCCTGCCGCCGTCCAGCACCGGATAGCCGGTCAAAGGCGTCATAAACGAACCAATCAGCTCATCAACCGCAGGCTGGACAGGCTTCTCGGGATTGGCCGTGTTGACCTCCAGCACGTGGATCGCTCCCAGGTCTGTGACGACCACTACGCGGCCGCCGGTCACAATGGGCGTTACCGTGACATGACCTTTCACGCGGTATTCCTGCGCCGGTTCCGGTGACAGACCATTTTCGTCCACCGCCAGAATGTTGAGATCGCAGTAGTCCATTCCGCTATTGACGGCCACGAACAAGTGCCCCAGCGCCATCACCGGCGGCGTTTCGATGGTGCCCGGTTTGTGTCCCAAGTAGTAGACATCTTTGCACTCCAGACTTTCTTCATCCAGCACATACAGGTTGGAATGATCGCCCGGCTGATACAAATGGCGCAGCTTGCTGGTCCCTGGGGACACTCGCAGTTCTTGAGGAATGGCGATGTGTTTCAGCGTCTGGCCCGACTCCGAGTCCACGCTGATCACATGGCCGGACTTGGTAGCTAGCAGGACGTTCTTGCCGTGGATCACCGGATCCGAGAAAGGCTCGCCAATCGGCAGACGCCACACCAACTCGCCCGATTGATCGTTCAGGCGGAGCAATTCGTTGCGACGGCTATCCACGGCAATCACGTGTGCCCCGATCTGTCCCGAGAGCGGTTGCGGGGCAGTCAGCGTTTCGTGCCCCACGAAGCGGCGCCAGAGCACCTTGCCCGTTGTGGCCTGCAAGCCATACACCGCGCCGCGAGCCAAGAAGAACATCACTTGCTTGTCGCTGCCCGCAGCACCCTCGCCCTTGCGGCTGGCCAAGGCAACTTGATAATTAGACGGCGCCGGATGGTCTTCAGTGGACGACTCGATGGGCTCTTCGACAGCCTTCACCAACGCGCGTTCTCTTTCCGTGATAACCTTCACCGCCTCGAGCAGTTTCGGATCCTGCCCCAGTTCTGGATATTCGCCCAACAGATCGCGGCGTTTCTGATAGGCTTCCACCGTGTTGCCGGCATTGGCCGCGGCTCGGATCGCGGCGACCGCCTCATCCAGACGTTTGGTTCGGTTGATGTTCCGCTCGGCTAACTGAATGTCTTCGTCGATCGCACGGAGCCTGTTCTCGATCGTCTTCCGCTGCGACGTTGGTATGTAGCTGGGGTTGTCGACAAACTCCATGGCTTTCTTAGCCAGATCCACAAGTTCTTGTGCCTTCTCGATTTCTGCTTGGGCCTTCGCTTGGGAAGAAAACCCTTCGGCGATATCCGGCAGAATGGAGGCCAGTTCGGCGCGAGCGTCGCCAAACGCGGCTTCGTCTTGAATCTGGGGCAGGATCGTGCCTGCCGCCTCCAGAGCCGGTTGCTTGTCTCGGGGGTTTCCTACCTGTTGCCAAAGCTGGGCCGTGCCGATCCGCACGCGTGCCATACTGACGTTGGGATCTTCGGGGAACCTCTTGAGATACTTCTCATACTTGTTTATTGCCTGCGCATACGCTTCCGAGCGGTAGTCTTCGTCGGCAGCCGCCAGCATCTCGGCCGCCGTGTCGCGATTGACTATGACCCAAATAACCCACACCATGAGGAGGAGCAAAATCAAGGCGCCACCACCGACCAGCAATAGCTTCGAATCCCAGACGTTTTTCTTGATTCGCCTCTTGGGCGGCTGCAGGCCGGCTTGGCCCGTCGGCGTTAGGCCTGGAGTGCCTCCCATAGGCTCCAAACCGGCAGTCGCGTCCAACGGTTCCAGCCCTCCGCCACCGATCGGCTCAAGCCCAGCCGCCCGATCCAATGGCTCCAGCCCGCCAGCCGGTGCAACAGGCTCCAAACCCGGCGTTCCGGCGATCGGCTCCAAGCCGGGCGTTCCGCCCACCGGTTCCAGGCCGGGTGTTCCGCCGACGGGTTCAAGACCACTGACGCCGGAAATCGGCTCTAGGCCGGGAGTTGCCTGCGGTTTGGTAGATTTCGGTTTAGGTTCGTCTAACGGCGCGAGTCCCGGATCGGCCGGCGCACCCTCGCTGGCGTCCTCCAGCATGACGACCTCGTCCTGCTCCTCCTGAGCGTCTTCCTGGACCGGCGTCGAGGCCGGCGGTGTATCTTCCTCGCCGTCCAGAGGTGCCA
>JADHUC010000046.1 GCA_016784735.1 Pirellulaceae bacterium
GGAGGCGATGGCGGGCAGTGGGATGGATTGTCCAAACGAAGCGCCCGCCATCGCCTCCGGCTTCGGGTTAAACGAGGGCACGCGCAGCCGGCGGCACCGTAATTAGGGTATCCGATCCATGCCTGTTGTCGCAACGGAGGGGAACGGCGGTAGTGATGCCAGCCATCACGAGCCAGGAGCCCGGCATCTGGGCCGCAGCTATACATGAGAGCATCTGGGCAAGTTCAAGGGCGAAACGTGGCTTTCAACGGTGTTTTGAAGGGCCCTGCGGAACTTTTACGTAACTATTACATTTCAAAAACACGCTGTGAACTTTACCACTTCGGCGATCGCGTACAATTCCATGTTCGTTCATATGACACCGATCCTACGTGGAATTGCGTATATGGCGACAGTACCTGAGACCTTACCAGAAGCTGGCAACTCCGGATTGCCTCCCCGCGCTTCCGAGCCTTCAACGATATCGGCCGGCATCCCGGACGCTTCCCGCGAAGAACCGCTGGCGGGACACATCAGTCTCCCGGACCAAGCGCTTTGGCAGGACAAGCTGGCCATGTTGCTAGCAGTCACATTGCCCTTGTTGGGGTGCCTGGCCGCAATCGCCCTACTCTGGCAGGTAGGCTGGATGGGATGGCTGTATGTGGGACTGCTGTTTGGCGGATGGTTGTTGACTCAGTTGGGTATTACGATCGGATTTCACCGACTCTTGTCGCACCGTTCGTTCGAAACGCAGCGCCCGATGCGCGTGCTCTGGATGATGCTGGGTGCATTGTCGGTCGAAGGCTCGCCGCTGGTGTGGTGCGCCGTACACCGTCGGCATCACCAGCGCAGTGACCAACAAGGCGATCCCCACTCGCCTCACCTGCACGGAAACGGCTGGTGGAACGCGCTGCGTGGTTTCTTGTATTCCCATACGGGCTGGCTATTTACGGGCTATTGGTCGTGGCCTGACCTGAAGCGATACGTCCCCGATTTGCTCTCCGATCGGTGGCTCGTGACGTGCGACAAAATGTACTATCTGTGGGTGCTGGCCAGCCTGGGAATTCCGACGGCGATTGGCGGCCTGGCAACAATGAGCTGGATGGGAGCGATATTGGGCTTGGTGTGGGGAGGTCTCGTGCGAATCTTCATTTCTCATCACGTCACGTGGTCCATCAACTCGGTCTGCCATTTGTTCGGTAGCCGTGAGTACGAAACCGGGGATCATTCGCGAAACAATTTCCTTTTCGGCGTGCTAGCACAGGGCGAAGGATGGCACAACAACCATCATGCGTTTCCCACGTCAGCTCGCCATGGCCTCAGATGGTGGCAATGCGATTTGTCGTGGATGATCATTCGCATGATGGAACGGCTGGGCTTGGCCTGGAACGTTCGCACGCCCAGTGCCGGGGCGTTGGAGGCAAAGCGTTTGCGGCAGTAACGCGTGCTCGTTTTCGCATGCGATGAATCCGAAACGGTAGACTAGACGGACGGCACGGGGAGTGCCGGTTAGATACTATTTGTCGCCCCCTCGAATGGAGTCGCGGTCGACCAAGGTGTTTGATATCATTCGTTGGGACGAGTGAATTCGTTGGATTCGCGTTGTATCGGGCTCGTTAAGCCAATGGAGTTCGCCTATTATATGACCTGCAAAAAGGGCGGGAGCAGACGATCGAACCGATGCTCCTGTCTGATCAAACTACAGCTTGTTGAGAATCCACTTCGTTAAGTCTTCTTTTCACGTTCAAATTTTGTCCGACGCCACAAGTTAATTTCCTTTCAAGGAAGTCTTCATGAGCCACGATTCACTGCCGACGATTATTCAAGGCGGAATGGGTGCGGGCGTTTCTGGTTGGCGTCTTGCACGTGCCGTCTCCGTGGCGGGCCAATTAGGTGTGGTGTCCGGAACCGCCTTGGACGTGATCCTGACGCGACGTCTTCAGCTCGGAGATCCGGGCGGGCACGTACGGCGAGCGCTTGAATCCTTCCCTATTCCCGACGTTGCCCAGCGGATTCTCGATCGATATTACATTCCCGGCGGCAAGTCAGAAGACCAGTCCTTCAGATCTAAGCCGATTCCTGTGGTGCAGCCTAGTCGGCACCTGGAGGAGTTGCTTGTGGCGGGCAACTTCGTGGAAGTGTTTCTTGCGAAAGAGGACCACGACGAGCCGGTTGGAATCAACTACTTGGAGAAGATCCAGCTTCCGACATTGCCGTCGTTGTACGGGGCAATGCTGGCGGGAGTCGACTGGGTTTTAATGGGCGCGGGCATTCCCCGGACGATCCCGGGAATCCTTGAATGCCTCGCTGATGGCCAACCGGTCGAATTGAAGATCAACGTGGTGGGGGCGGACCGAGGCGAGGAGCACCTCGCGCGATTCGATCCACAGGCGTTTCTGCAGGGCCAGACGCCTACACTCGTGCGGCCCAAGTTCATCGCTATCATCGCTTCGGCCACGCTCGGGACTATGCTGGTCAGGCGATCGACTGGCGACGTCGATGGTTTCGTCATCGAAGGACCAACTGCCGGCGGCCACAACGCGCCGCCTCGTGGGCCGTTGCAGCTCAGTCACGAAGGCGAGCCGATCTACGGCGACCGCGACCTTCCCAATCTGAAGGCGATCCGAGCGTTGGGGCTTCCGTTTTGGCTGGCCGGATCTTGCGCGGAGCCGGAACGGATCCAGGAAGCGCGTGATGCAGGTGCTACGGGCGTCCAAGTGGGGACGGCGTTCGCTTACTGTGAAGAGTCCGACTTGGATCCCGGCTTAAAAGACCAGGTGTTGGCGGCAAGTCGCGAAGGGATGGCCACCGTATTCACGGACCCGCTTGTCTCGCCTGCAGGGTTTCCGTTCAAGGTCGTACAGTTGGATGGCACGTTTTCAGATGACGCGTTGTGCGAGCAAAGAACGCGTATCTGCGATCTCGGGTATCTTCGCCATGCCTACAAGACAGAAGACGGCCTGTTGGGGTGGCGGTGTCCGGCCGAGCCGGTCGCAGACTACGTGCGCAAGGGCGGCGACGAGGAAGAGACGTGCGGCCGCAAGTGCATCTGTAACGCACTGATGGCAAACGTCGGCCTCGCGCAGCTTCAGCGAGACGGCAAGCGAGAGATGCCTTTGGTCACGTCCGGCAACGACGTAGAGGACGTCGCACGTTTCATCAAGGACGGCGCACTGTCCTACACCGCATGCGATGTCATCGAATATCTACTGCGGGGCACGAATCCATCGCTTCGCCCCGCGGCTGAGCCCTGCGCCGTATCGACGTGCTGACGAGCACGCCCGTGCTTATTCGAGAGTAGCACTAAGCGGGTTTCACCGATTTCGCTCGAGGACCTTGATTCCCGCGACGGGGTTGGTCCTCGTCGTCGATTTCATAATCGACGAGTTGACCTTCCTGAAGTTCCTCGAAACTGCCCCCTTCGACCGAAGACATGTGAAAGAAGACATCGGTGCCGTCGCCCGAGATGAACCCGAATCCTCGGTCGTGAACTAGTTTCTTGATGTTACCCTGCGGCATGATCAACACTCCAAAATCGAAAACTTGTAGCACGGGCAACGCCCGCAATAATCCCCGCCGACGGTTGGAGGGGAGGAACACGCTCAGAAGGCAACCGAAGAACCCTGGTCGCCTAGGAAGAATCTGCCGCAGGGTAAATCGACGACAGTTCGACAAGGGACAGAAGGTCGGTCGGTGGCTCTTGTCAGAGTGTAGCCGCATAGCTGCACCCGGCCGTTAATCTACGTCGAACAGCCCGCCGCTACAAGACCGGGGATTCGAGGTTTCCGCATTCCCGTCGCCCCACAAATCATCTGGCTTGCGGAGGAAGACTCCACGATTGTTACCCGAGAAAGCCCACGGATGGCATGGCAGCCCCACAGATGAAGACATTTCTCCTATCCGAGGGTCCGCCATGCCATCCGTGGGACTTGAATCTTCGCAGAGAATACGATGAGATGATCGTTGATGAGCATGTTAGGTGACATTAGATGGCCAAATCGAACGCTTTTGTACTTGCGCACCTGAGTGACCGGATCCTGGTCTTGCCGGGAAACCACGATGTGTGTTGTCTCGGCGCAAGAATGCCGCGCGAGGGGCTTCGAGACGAGGACTTAAAGAAAGCCGTCGCCGGTTTGAAGATGGGCCGTCAACCGACCAAGTTTCCTTGGGCGCAACGGCCAGACCCGCGGGTCGTCGTCTTTGGCATCAATTCCAACAATCTTGGAAACATGACCGGGGCGACAAACGCAATGGGACGCATCGGTTATTTTCAACTCAAGGCGCTCGCGGGGAAGATGTACAAGTACCGGAACGTACCGGTCAAGATCGTCGCACTCCATCACAGTCCCAATATCCCGGAGGCCGAAACGGCCGAACGGCGAGGCCAGCACCCGATGGGGCCTCTGGGACGTCTCGCTCACCAGGTCCCAACCGAGCAGCGGCACGGACTGCTGCTACTGTGCGTCGCGCACCGTGTTCGTTTGGTATTGCACGGTCATCTTCACATGAAGGAAGACCGCCGGGTCACAGGTGTACGGATCGTAGGCGCGCCGGCCACGACGCAACCCGTTCCGAAGTCGCGTAGTGAATTCCCATACTACCGCTACACGGTCCAAGGTGCGGCCAGCCGGGTGCGCACCGCATATCGGACGGTCACGGTGTGAAGTCATCGTCGTGACGAGCCTTGAACGTGCAATGCCCGGCAGTGTGGGCAGGCGGACGAAAATAGTCTACCCGTAGGACAGGTTGGCAGTCTGTCCCGTGGTTCAGATATCGGTTCCTATCGCCCCGAAAGGGCCGCAACATATCAGCCCAGGGCAGAGCGGAGTAGCGATAGCTGCGGTGCGCCGCCCTGGGTAGGGCATGGCGTCAGGGACCGAAGCCCTGTAAGGGCGAAACAACGAAAGATCCGGCACTCCTCACCGCCTGTTTCGCCCTTACAGGGCTGGCGGATCTGATCGACACCTTACCCAGGGCGGCGGCAACGCTTGTAGAACTCGCGTTGCCTTGCCCTTGGGCTGATATGTTGCTGCCCCTTCGGGGCGGAAATGCCGTCTTGCCGTAAGCCCATTGGTCGGACAATGATCCCTGCAACGCTGGTGTTGAAGATGATGATCTGCCCACTAATTCTCTGCGCGCCTGTACGCTGCCCGACGCTCTGCCTTCCGCTACGGCACGAGGCGTCGGGCTACCGCCCGCGACGCCTCGGCCTACGCTCCAGGCTCCGCTTTCTTGCTGGCTGGTGCTTGGCTTGACTTGCCCGACGGAACTGCGGCGACACGGAAGCCCAGGTAGAAGCTCCGGTCCGACGGGCCGCTCCAGCCGCGGCTCGCCCCTGCCGCGGACCGCCGACCGGCAGCCCACAGCCTGGTCGCTCCAGCACCCGCCCCGGAACACCCGGAGCGAATCGTCGCTCGCCCAGAGTTCGCTACACCACTCCCAAACGTTTCCCGCCATGTCCATGACGCCAAATGGTGAATGATCCCGCGGAAAGATGCCGACAGCCGACGTGCTGCCAAGGCCGGCTGCATCGCTGTTGCAGATACCATCTTCCCAGTCATTTCCCCAGGGGTACTCCAGTCCATCCGGTCCCCGCGCTGCCGCCTCCGCCTCGTCGGCTTTGGGCAGCCGGACACTCGCCCATTTGCAGAAGGCTTCGGCTTCCCACCACGACACTCCGACCACCGGCTGGTTCGGCGCATTGAACCGTGGATTGTGCCAGTAGTCAGGTGCTTCGATGCCCTCGCCCTGGATCCACTGCCAGCCCTCGTCCGACCAGAACTGCCGACGCGAGTACCCGCCGTCGTTCACGAACAGGGTATACTGGGAGTTCGTTACAGGATACTTCGACAGCCAGAATGATTTGGCGATCACGATCGTCTCTTCGTCCTTAGGTCGTGCCCATTCCGGGTATTTCGATTTGTCGTTGTCCCCGATCTTGTACTTGCCCTTTGGGATCTTCACATAGCCAGCATGGTCGTCCGGATGCGTGGTTACACGCAGGTCCACCGTCGCACGCGGATCGCCAAGCCGCCCCAAGGCCACGGTCAGCGTATGCCGGTCTTTGACCGCAATCTCCCCGTCGATTGCCTTGAACACACACCTCCGGAAGAATTCGGTGACGTCCCCAGGGATCGCGGTTTGGCGAGCTGAAAGGGTCTGGAGGCAGTTCCCCAGCGCGATCGCCACTTTCCAAATGCGATCCGTCTGCCCCGCCGCGTCGACGAAAGGCTCCATTCGGCTGGCCGCCTCCTCAAAACAACCGAAGCCGAACCGCGAGGTGGCGCAGTCGAAGACGAACGACAATGTGCTCTGCCAGCCTTCCTCCGGCCCGAGTTCGAGCAGTAGATCGCCGGCTCGATCGGCAAGTTCCGGTCGCTCGTCAATCCGGGACTTGCCGTCCGCCATCTTCAATTGTTCCATAAGCTGCAGGCAGGCGACGGCCCGTGATAACTCCTTGCCGTGCTGCCACACTTCGTCCAAGAGTCCGCCGAACTCGTCTTTCGCGTCCGGAGCGAACAGGGCGATCTCTTCCAAGACGTCGAACCACTCGCCGCTGAACCGGGGTGGCGACTCGAGCCAGAAATCTCGCGATTGCTGGAGAATCATTCTCCTATCCCCGTCCCTGAACTTCAGATTGTCTCGTACGGCCCTCGACAGCGTCAGCCAAGGGGCCGTGTCGTCGAGGTCCTCCAACTTGCGCAGCAAACTGCTGACCACCGCATCAAAGACAGACTCGCCGCGCCCGCCCGGTTCGTGAAGAATAACGTAGAAACGCAACAGCAAGACTTCCTCCCAGGCCGCTCGTCCAAGATGAGACTCGAAAAATTCGCGTTGTTCGGCCTCGCCCGGCATCTGGCACGTATACAGCCACGCCGCCAGGTACTCCTGGAAGGACAAGTGAATGAACGCCAACTGTCCACCGCCCTTGTCAATCAATAGTCCGGTGCGGTCGCTGATGTAGTCCAGGAATTGCACCATTTCTTCGCGTGCTTCGGCAAACGTCAGGCCCGGACGATCGCGCCCGGACCGTTCCAGGTGCCGTTTCGTCAGACAGTCAAGAGCATCGTTGCGATGGATCAGTCCGCGAGTTTCGTCTTCTTCGGCGCCCTGGTTCTGCTGTTGCACGTGCATGGCAAGATGGGCCAGGTAGTCCTTCTGCAGGCCGACATTGTCGAACGCGGCGGGCGCCGCTTGTCCGATTGCCGAGCCATCTTCGCGTTTCGCATCCAACCAGCTCTTCAGCAGCATCTGGATGCACTGTTCGTATAAATCGCCGCGGTCCTTCGGCAGTGCGCGCAGGCCGTGATGGATAAAGGCCATCAAGGTCAGCAGCAGGGGATTGCCCGCCAGACGCTGAATGCCTGGGGTTCGCCCGAGGGCCTTTTGCAGGGAACTTGTCTGATCGTCCCGCTGCCGGGCGTTGTCCGGATACTGGATTGCGTACCACCGTGCCACAAAGTCGTCGATCTGCTCGGGCTGCAAACGGCCAACTCGATAGTGCGAGAAACCATCGCTCGGCAGGCGCACATCGTGGGTGTAGCCGTAAACGCGGGAGGTGACCCAGAACGGGCATGCAGAGAACTCCTTCTGGAACGTCCGGATGGTGATGGAGGTGCGATGTCGGCCCGCGTCGCCGCCGGCTTCATCCAGTCCGTCCACCAGCACGACGGCCTCGCCCATGCGCAAAGCCGCCTCGAAAAAAGCCCGGTGAGCATGCGGGAGGCTCAAATCGCTTCGCGCGCGGCACGCCAGGTATTCGACAAACTCCAGGTCATGCTTCGATTCTTTCAGCTTCAGAAAATCGCGCAGCGGAATCAGCAATGGCACGATGCCGTCAGGCGAGCTGAAGTCTGCCAGTTCCGCCTCGCCGCAAAACAGCAGGGCCACAAAGGAAAGCGCCGTCGTCTTTCCCGTGCCCGGGTCGCCGAGCAACACACAGTTGCCTCCCACGCTCAGCAACTCGGCGAGCGGGACGGAACGCTGGTCATCGTCTTCGGGCCGGAACGTCTGCGGGACGAATACCTTTTCCAGCGGAATCTCGATCCGCGCATCCCGTTCGCGCAGGGTCTCGGGCGGCAGGCCGATCGTGCGAAGCCGCTCGTTGTCAATGGCCACCTTCTTGCGATACTCCGCTGCGAAAACCTTGAAATCGTGCCCGTCATAGCCGGGCAAGCCGGGCTGAGCCTCGTGAGGGAAATAGCGTGCGAAAAGCGCGGGGCAGTCGCGCAGGACGCTTTCGACCTTCGTTTGCCCCCAATGGTGCAGCGTCAGAGTGTCACGCGGTGACAGGTCGTGAAACCACTCTATTTCGGAAGGCTTCAGACCGTGGGGCGTGACAAGGATCCAATGCCGGATATCCTCGTCCCGCGCGGCACGTTCCAGGGATGTCTTGACTTGTCTTGCTTTGCTGCCTTTGTGAATGTCGTCCCAAAGCCACTTGAATTGAAAGGCGACCCGTCCGTCCATGCCCGGCACGCCGCCATGACGCGCCAAACCGTCGATACCGCTGTCGCCGCCCGCACCGCCGGCCGGTTCGTACTCGAAGTGATTCTTGTCGGCGTGGCAAAGGAGCAGTTGGTTCATCAGACGCTCGAACTCATGGCCTCCCTCGGCGCCTTTGGCAATTCTCTCGGTCAGTGCGGGAAGATTATCCATCGTCAGGACCCCTGTGAAACAAGTCGCGTCGACAGCAACGGGTTAGCCCGGATTATTCGCGAACTCCTGTAGTCAAGATGATTCTGCAACGCAGAGGAACGAAGAACTCGGCGCGGCCTTGGGCCGCAACCCAAAACATCCGGAGTCTGAACAGGAGGAAACAGAGTCAACAGAGGCTGACACCATTCTCTGTTCTCTCGGTTGTCTCCTGTTCAAGAATTGCGCGCAGGGTGCGCGTAGTTCGATTGTTTGCAGTGCAGAGTCTTTCTTCTTTGCGTTCCCGCTCCTCTGCGTTGTCCTGTCCCGCTGAGTGGGTCGTTGGCCCGAGCGTCTGGAGCCCGCACCGCCGATCGCGGACGGATCCAGATAGTCCACGCAGAAAGCCCAGAAAGACGAGGATCCCTGGTCGACCCAGCGACGGTCGACGCACAGCACGCTGTGGCTGCGCAGGAAGGTATTCAGCTCGGCCTCTGCCGCCTCGCTGTTCTGAATCGGAATGGTGAAGATCTTGAATGCCATGATTCCAGGGTCGGTGGTCGTTTGTTCACTAGTTCCTGCGCGCCTGTACACTGCCCGGCGCTCCGCCTTCCGCTCCGGATCACCCGGAGCGTGGCCTGTTCTGGACCGCGAGGATTGGACACCGACTGTCCAGTGTACTCTCCGTACCAGTCTGCGCACCACTCCCACACGTTGCCGCCCATATCGAAAATACCCTCCGGCGTCACGTCCAATGGGAAAATGCCGACCGGCGTCGGATGGCCAACGTTGCTTGAAAAGTTCGTGCGATTCTCGTTTGGCTTTTCTTTACCCCACGGATACTTGCGTCCTTCGGTTCCGCGTGCCACCCGTTCCCATTCGGCTTCCGTTGGTAGCCGGTGTCCAGACCAGCGACAGTAGGCCGCTGCTTCCCACCAACTCACGCCAACCACCGGGCGGGATGGGAACTCGACCTGCCGCTCCCAGCCGTCCGGTTCTGAAAACTTCTCAAAGCCACCATCCTGCCACCATCGTTCATCCTTGTAACCTCCCTCCTGGACGAACTGTTCGTACTGGCCCACCGTCAGCGGATAGCGGGCGATCGTGAATGAGCCCAACCGCACCTCGTGAACCGGTGACTCACGGTCTTCAGCTTCGGCGTCGTAGTTCGGCTTCTGCGGATCCGCGGACTGCGCCCCCATCAAGAATTTGCCGGCGGGAATCGTCACCCAGTAGTCGTCACGCGCGAAATCGATCCGCGGGTCGCCGGCTTGCCCCAGGGCATCGGCAGCGGCGATCCGTTCTTCTGCCGAAACGTCCTGAAAACGCTGGCGATCAAAGACAGCCATCACCGCATCCAGCAACGGGTGATACCGTGCATCGGAAACCTTGTACTTCAGCGGTTCCAGGTCCCGTAGAATATTGCCGACAAGGCCCGCGCAACGAGCCTGTGCGGCCAGATCAGGCGAATCGCCCAACTGGTCGAGCACTTTCCCGATGAACCAATCGACCTTGGCCCGTCCCTGCTGGTGCAGCGCGCCGGCCAACAGCAGCACGACTTCGCGCCAGTCGGGCAGGTAGATCTTTCCGGGGGCTGCGAACAGGACCTCCGTCTGTTCCGCCTCCAGCCGGCTGGCCGTGGCCTTGGCCGCCAGGAACTCCTGGAAGGTCAGGTGCCAGAAGGTCAACTCGTCGCCCCGGCCGACGATGATCCCGCTGTCCACCTCCTCTTCGTCCAGGAAACGCTCGGCTTGTGTGACCGTCTTCCTGGTCGGTTCGTCGTCGGTGAACTCTCCGGCCAACCTCTCGGCCGCCCAACGCTTGGGAACCTGCGTCTTGCGGCCTTCGGGATCGTCCTGCATGGCGAGGGCCAATTCCTGCAGCAGAACAACCGTGCGGTCCGCGGTCGCGCGCCCGGGCCGCTGCTCCCGGGACCTGGAGAGCCACCTGATGATCGAGTTGTACAGATCGGCCCGCTGTTCCGGCAGCCGGCGTTCGTTCCAGTGCACCACGGCCAAAGCGGTCAGCATCACGGGATTGCGGGCCATGCGGCGAATGTCGACCCGCGCTTGGACGGCGCCCAACAACTCGTCGCCGTGTTCTGCCGCGGTTTTCTCGCTTTCGGCGTAAATGGATTCGCACCAGCGCGAGAGAAACGTCGCGACCGCATCGTCGGACAAGGGGTCGATGCGAGCATGGGCAAAGTCCGACAACACGACCTCGCCTGTGTAGGCCGCCGGGCGGCTGCTGACGGCAAAGCGGCAGGCGTTGTAAGTGCGAGTTACGTTTTCGATCAGCCGGGACAGACGCTCGCGCAGCGACCGATCGGGAGCTTCGTCCAGTCCGTCCAGCAGCACGGTGCATTGGCCGCTTTCGAGCTGCTGCCGGAAAAAGCCGGCATCCAATCCCCAAGAGTTGGCCTCGCCGGCGGCTCCCAAGTAATGCGGCAGCCAGGCCGGCGTGTCGTCTCCGGCCGGCGGCGCCGTCTGGTGCGACTCACGCAGAAGATGTTGGGCCAAGTCGCCGATGCGGACGAAGATGGGAAAGACTCGGTCTTCGACTCCCAGACGCTCTTTGGCAGCCCCGGCGACTTCGCCCAGTTGCGTCTGACACAGGGCATGGGCGACACGGCGAAGAAAGGTCGTCTTGCCGGCTCCCGGATCTCCCACAACGACCAAACGGTCATTGCGCAGTGCTTCTTGTAGCGGGACAGCCCGCTGCTGGACCATTGCCAATTCCGCGTTCTCATCGGAATCTGGCTGTCTTCTGCGATGGGCTTTCACGAGGGCGTCACGGCGCGTCGATGCCCCGGTGGTGGTCAGCGAAATGAATAATTGTTCGATCGGGAAACGGTTGGCCCGCCCTGTGCCCGCCTGCAAGCCGCGGATATCGATGTGGGACGTCCTTTCCAGAAGGTCTCGGAGATAGGGCGTGGGATCGGCGGGTCGCGGTGGCGTTTTGACTCCGGGGCGCGGCGGAGCCACCAAGTGGATCGTCTTCCGTAGATGCTCGGATACTCTCTCGTAGAAGGCATCCTTGATGCCTCGAACGCCTGCGTAGGTCGCGACGATGTCCAACGGCTCGACTTCTTTCCGGAACTTGCAGACTTCGACCCACCGCAGTGCATCTTCCGGATCGGCCGATAGCTCGGGTTTCGCATCGAAGTAAAACGTGATCCATGGCGAACCTGCCTGCTGCCAGCTACGAAGCGCTTTGCGAAGCTGCGTTTCGGTGCCACCGCCGCCCAAGGTGGCAGATACGATGCCCAGGTAGATGTCAAAAGGCTGGACTGGATCGACGACGTCCTTCTCCCATTCGCGCAGCTCCAGCCGAACCTGGTGCGCATCGCCCTCCACACCGTTTATGTTCGCAACGAGTTCGTCCAATTGGGCACGTTCTGCAGCCACGTCATCGGGCGAAGACACAAACACGCGAACGATGCGGACGCTTCCCGCTGCTCGCGCAATCCAGCCTTTGAGCAGTTCGGCCAACCCTTCGCGCCAGAGTGTCTGACCGACCACGGAACGGGACGAGAGATCATCCGCCAAGAGACCCACCAGGTCAGTCAGACGATTCGCGCTTTCGATCGGCAGGCCGTGCGACTCCAGGAAGCGATGCAGCCGGTGGGCCGCTTGTTCCCTCAGTCCTGAAAGATCAAGGTTTTTCGGCGGCGGGACGGCGACTTTGCCCACATGGCCGATTTTGGACACGGACGGGGAAACCGTGCCTACGAGCACCAACCGGTACTCGTCTGCCTTCTGCCATGCCTCCAGTTCCGCAGCCCATCGCTCGACGTCCGCCTTGCCGAACGGGTTTATTGACGATTTGACCTGAACCGCTTCGGTGCGGCCGGGATACTGCCAGAGAATGTCGACCTTCTCCGAGTCGATGTCTGGCTCCAGCGTCACGCTGGTCCAGGGCCGCTCTTCGTCGAGCGCTTCCAAGAGTGCGATCAACGTCTGTACCTGGAAGCCCCGAATCGCTACTGGTCCGCCGCCTTTCACGTCATAGCCCTTTCACGTCTGGTGTCGTCTTCGTTGGCACCTTCCGTCTTGCGCCCTCCCACGCATAGCACCGGAAAGCCATAATCGAACGTCAACATCGGTTCATGGTACCCATCCGCTCGTGCGGTCACAATCGCGACCGGCACATCCCCTGGCAGGCTTGCATCCTCGGACTGAATTCGATGAGATGATGCGAGTTAGAGACAGTCGAGTGTAGACCGGATACCTGCTGACAGCGTGCTTGGTGGTGATCTGGCGGCCGTGTTGGTAGACTGAGCTTGTTTTCTTCTTCGTATTCCCGAGAGCTTCCTTCGCCTCGTTGATGCTGGACACCACGATGACGATTTCTTTTCGCTGTCCCCAATGTGCGACTCGCCATCAGGTCCGAGATGAAATGGCGGGTACGAAAGCGCGGTGCAAGTGCGGTACCACGCTGTCGATTCCTTCGCCCTCGCCACCAGCCGCGCCGTCCCCCGCACCGAGCGCTGGATCGCCCACGATTCCGGTCCGCTGTTCCGGTTGTGGCAGGCAACATAACGCCGACGCGTCGATGGCGGGCAAGGCGGCAAAATGCTCGTGCGGCACCGTGCTGCGAATTCCGGCACCCAGTAGCGCGGCCGGCGGCGTTGGTTCGATCTTCGACGATCTGACCGACGAGGATTTGAGCGCAGCTCCTGTCGCCCAGCCGCAGGCAGACGAATTCGCAAATCCCGGGCGCTCCGATCAGGCGGTACTGGCGCAATACGCGAGCCCCAGTGCAGCCGGCGGAGCAGGCGCGCATTCAGGTTGCCCCGCTTGCGGAAGCAGGAACGCGAAGAAAATCTCCTGGACATGGTGGGGCGGCTTGATCGGGCCGCGCATGTTCAATCATGTCCGCTGCAATCAGTGCGGCACGGCCTACAATGGAAAGACGGGCAACTCCAACACGACAGCGATTGCGGTGTACTTGGGAGTGTCTTTCGTGGTGGGCTTGGTAGTATTCGGTTTGATGGCGTTCGCTTTTGCCATGCGATGACGATGCCCGCTATTGCTCCTCGAACGCAAAATCCAAGATTCGCAGTGGTGTTGCCTCGTGGGCCTCTTTCGGTGATTCCTGTACCATCACCGAGAGTGTCTTGTCTCGCTTCCAACGATAGTAGTCGCCAAGCATCTCGTTGATGAACGGCCCTTTTTCTACGTGCAGCGTCTTCCAGTCCTTCCAGTTGGCTCTGGATGTGGCGCCCAGAATCATCAAATCGCCTTTTGTGGAGAAGATCTTGCGGGTCCATGCATCCGAGCAGATCAGGTAGGCGTTGCTCTCGTTGTCCATGAACAGCTTGGGGCGCGTTCCCGCGACGACGGGCAACTCGAAGTGATGCCAAACCGCGTCGGCGTCACGCCAGTAGTGATGGTAGCGGCGAGTTTCTGGCGTTCCCCAGCGATGCTGACCAGGCTTGCTGCCGGCTGCGCGAAGCGACTGATCCGTCGAGTGCCACATCACTACGTGAATGCGGCCCAAAGAATCGACGGCCTGTCCATGGGTGTTCATCAACCCATAGTCGCGGCCGATATTTGCGACTGTGATCCCCGGCGAATTGACGTGTGCCGGTTCGTTCAGTGCTTCCCCTTGATTGTTCAGCCAGGTCTTTCCCCGATCCTCGCTGTAAGCATACATCAGATCGTGGTTTGCCCCTTGGCTGCTCTCTCGCCAGACCCAGGTGACGTGCAGTCTGCCATCGGGGCCGTAGGCGTATCCGTTGGGATACGAGCATCGGGATTGGCTCTGGCCCATATCATCTTCGAAGAGCCCGTGTCGGGAGTCGATCTGCCGCGTGTTGACCCACTCGCCGGTTTCCGCGTCATAGTCGACAAGCATACGGTCACCGTTTCCGGACCCGCCTTGCCGGTAGCAGAACTGCAAACCTCCATCGGGCGTCTGCCAGAAACGAGGATACGTGATGCGGATACTCTTGCCCTTCTCCAACTCGGACGTAATTGGCCCGAAAAGCGAAACGTCCCATATCACGTCTTCCGGACTCTTGGCCGCACCCTTTCGCGAGACGCGGTAGTGCAGTGGATGTCCGTGATGGTCGAAAGCCAGGTGGATGGTTCCGTCGTTGGGACAGATCCCCAGCGAGATCGTGTTGTGCGCATCATTGCTTCTGAACGGGTAGTCCGCAAACCTGATAACGTCCCAGTCCCCGTCAGGCAGCTTGCGTCTGGCCAAACACACCTGCCGATCGGCATCGTAAAACGCCGCGTACTGGTAGTCTTCATGAGATACCAGCGCATCCTGCTGAAATGACAACCCGTTGATGCATCGCCCAAAGCCACCGTCGATCGTTAGGGCTTTGCCCTCAACCACCGTGTCACCTGTCTTCGTGATCTTCGTGTCCGCAAAAGCCGCACCTGACACGACGATGAGTAGCAGAATCCAGCAAAGACTGTTTCGAGATTTCATTTGATCGTCCGTGGGAATTGAAAGGGTATGACGTCTTCACGCAGTGTAGTTTGCACGGCACCGCGGCGCATTGTACCATCCACAAAAGGCTCGCGACATCTGAAGGATAAGATTGGCCGCATTTGCCGCGCGGTACTCGCAAGTATCACGGCGCTGCGAAGGAGGGACGGCTGGTTTCTGTTCGCGGAGGTCATAATGAACAGACTCGTGATTGGTGCAATCATGCTGGCCGGAGTGTGCGTCTTCGCGGAGGCGGGCTCGGCAGATAGGGAAGGCAAGCTTGCACCCGTGCCGCTTGCCCAAGTTCAAATTCAAGACGAATTCTGGGCGCCCAGGATGAAAACATGTCGCGAAGTGACGCTGCCCTATTGCTTCGATGTCTGCGAGCAAACCGGCCGGATCCGCAATTTTGCCAAGGCATCTGGACAGATGGAAGGGGCGTTTGAGGGGATCTGGTTTAACGATTCGGACGTTTACAAAGTGTTGCAGGGAGCTGCCCATGAATTGGGCGTGAAGGCGGATCCGAAGTTGGACGAATTGACCGACGCCGTGATCGCCAAGATCGCGGCCGCTCAACAGCTCGATGGGTATTTGTATTGCTTCTTCACGATCGACAACGCCGACCAGCGATTCAAGAACATCTACCCCAAGGCGCGGCATGAGCTTTACTGCATGGGGCACATGATCGAAGCCGGGGCGGTTCATCACCGGATAACCGGCAAGCGGAACATGTTGGACGTGGCATCGAAACTGGCGGATCATATCGATTCGGTGTTTGGGCCCGGCAAGCAGATGATGGTGCCCGAACATCAAGAACTCGAACTGGCACTAATCGAACTCTATCGCGTCACGGGCCAGACGCGGTACCTGAAGCTGGCCCAGTTCTTCATCGACCAGCGAGGCAACGCCGAGGGCCATAAGCTGTACGGCAGCTATTCGCAGGATCATGCTCCGGTTCGCCAGCAGAGTGAGATCGTGGGCCATGCGGTTCGGGCTATGTACAACTGCATTGGGATGGCCGACCTGTACCTGGAAAACGGCGACGAGGAGTTGCTGGCCGCTTTGCAGCGACTTTGGCAGAGTACAACGCATCGGAAGATGTACGTCACGGGCGGCGTCGGAGCCACGGCCCGCGGCGAGGCATTCGGGCCCGACTACGACTTGCCCAACGCCACGGCCTACTCGGAAACCTGCGCACAAATCGGGCTGGTTCTTTGGGCCCACAGGATGCTGTTGATCGAACCGCGTGCCGAGTACGCCGACGTGATGGAGCGGGTACTGTACAACGGATTCCTGTCGGGCTTGAGTCTGTCAGGCACAGAGTTCTTCTACCAGAACCGGTTGGCCTCGAACGGCAACTATCGCCGCCAGCCATGGTACAGTTGTGCCTGCTGTCCAAGCAACGTGGTGCGCATCTATCCACAGATCGGCCGGTTCGTGTATGCGTTCGACGGCCGGTCGGTTTACGTGAATCTGTACGCGGCGGGAAAGGCCCGGTTGAAGGTGGGCGGTACGGACGTCTCATTGATGCAAGAGACCCAGTACCCGTGGGACGGCAAGGTCCGCCTGACGATCGACCCGGAGCAAGCGGCCTCGTTCGACTTGTACTTGCGAATCCCCGGCTGGCGCCGCGATGCCGAGACGCCCGGCGGACTCTATCGCACGGGCAAGGCCTCGGACGTGGCCGTGGCCATCAACGGACAAACGGTCGAGGCTCCCGCGCTAGAGCGGGGTTACTTGCGACTGAAGCGGAAATGGCAGGCCGGGGACACGGTCGCGCTGGATCTGCCGATGACGATCCAGCGGGTCCGTGCTCATCCCAAGGTTGCGGCCGATCGCGGTCGAGTCGCCTTGCAGCGAGGCCCCATCGTCTATTGCGTCGAAGCGGTGGACCATGAAGCGGCCGTGCGGCGGATGTTCTTGCCGCCCGACGCCGAACTCACGGCCCAGCATCAACCGGACCTGCTCGGCGGAGTCACAGTTATCCGCGGCAAGGCGGCCGTGCGCATGGTTGACTCGGACGAGCGATTGCTGGTCGACCTGCTGGCGATTCCCTACTACGCCTGGGATAACCGCGCGGGCGGCGCGATGGCAGTCTGGTTAGCCGAAGATCCCGAACAGGCCCAACGGGTTCCGCGACCTACGATAGCAAGCCGGGCCAAAATATCAGTCTCGCACTGCAACAGGAGTGACGAACCGGCTGCACTAAACGACCAGATCGAGCCGCCCAACTCGCATGACCTGAGTATTCCACGGCACACGTGGTGGAACCACCTGGGCACGAAGGAATGGGTACAATATGATCTAGCCGAGCCGGCCACGGTCGACTGCGTCGAAGTCTATTGGTTCGACGACCGCAACACCGGCCGCTGCCTGGTCCCCGAGTCCTGGCGGCTGCTCTACCGCGACGGCGAGACCTTCAAGCCGGTCTCCGGCGCGTCGCCGTACGCCGCAGACGTGGACAAGTACAACCGAGTAACCTTCAACCCCGTGACGACCAATGCCCTGCGCATCGAGGTCCAACTCCGAAAAGGCCGTTCCGGCGGGATCCTCGAATGGCGCGTGGGCGAAGCAAAAACAGGAGCACCTGATTAACAGCCGCGCAAGCAACCCAGATGAACGTGTGTTATCCAGTTCTGGCTTGAGAGTATTCGTGAAGTCCGGAGATGGAGATGGCTGCTGACAAGGTAGGTCCCGCTTGCCGAGCGGGACCTGGAACTGCGGACAAACTCAGAATTCAAGGTCCCGCTCGGCAAGCGGGACCTACTTTTCGCCCTCAACGGCGACTCTTTACCGTCTCGATACTTCTGAGCCTTTGTGTGGTCAGCCAGTCGGCGGCGGTTGAGGACATTTGGCGATACACGACCGAGGCCCCAGGAGAAGGTTGGGAGCAACCGGACGCTGAAGAGTGCCAGCAGTGGAAGATCGGTAAAGCCGGATTCGGCAGAAGGGGAACGCCAGGCGGCCGCATATTCACCGAGTGGCATACGCCGGACATCTGGATGCGGGGCGAGTACGTTTTGGAGAAGAATCAGGACGTCAACCAATTGTCGTTGGATGTCTGCCATGATGAAGACTTCGAGGTGTTCATCAACGGCGTTTTGGCGGCCCAAGCCAAAGGTTATATCACGCAGTACAAACTCTATCCTATTGCCCCCGAAGCTCGCAAAGCGTTGAAGGTGGGAAAGAACGTGATTGCCGTCCACTGTCACCAGACGGCCGGCGGGCAGTACATCGACGTTGGACTCACCGATAAGAACGAGCCGTTCCGTTCGCCCCACGACAGGCCGCCACCCTCGATCGCGGAAGTCCCGCCGTCAATCGTCGAGGCCACGTACGCCAAAAAAGACACCTGGCAGGAAACCATGCTCGCCGTACGGGCGGCCGTTCGTGCGGCGGATATCGAAGTCGCCATGCCGCTCGGATCGGCGCTTGCCTGGGAGTTCTGGCGGGATTTTCCATGCCAGACCGATTGGCTGATGCAGGATAGCGCCGGCAAGATGACGGACTGGGTCGCCGGGTATCTCGATGGCAAAGGAGACTTGACCAACTTCCTCAGACCCGGCCGCGACGCCTCGCTGGAGCGCAGCCTGATCGAAAGCGTTTTGCCCGAGTGCAATTCGGAGAGCGACAACCTTGCCAGTGAATTGCTCGCGCTGTCGGCAAGCGGGGCCGGTCCCGAGGACCGACGTTGGCTGGACCTCTACGTCAAGGCTTGCCACGTGCGCCGGCAACTTCGGCTGCGGCCGCTATTGGAAAAGACGCGGCAGGTGATCTTTGCGAAGCACCACAACATGGGCGGCGGGTTCTTCGCTTACACGGAATACACGAACTGGGCCGGAAACAAGTACGGCGGGCTCTGCCGGCTCGATCTCGAAAATGAAGGACACGCCGACGGCAAGTTTGCCACCGTCACGACGCTGATCCCCACCGACACCGGCGGCGTCATCCGCGATCCGGCACTCTCTTACGACGCCGAGCGGCTGCTATTCGCTTGGCGAAAAGACGCCCACGACCGATACTACAAGATCCACGAAATGGAGCTGGCCACGGGCGAGACCCGGCTGATTACGGGCGAAGACACTTACGGCGCCAGCTACGATCCCTGTTATCTGCCCGACGGCAACATACTCTTCGTCTCCAGCCGGGTTGTGCAGTCGGTCGATTGTGCCGGGCCGGACGTGAGCAACTTCTTCATCTGCGACCGTGACGGCGGCCGCGTGCGACGTGTCGGGTTCGACCAGGTCCACACGCTCTGGCCCACGGTGCTGGACGACGGCCGGATCGTCTACATGCGGTGGGATTACAACGACCGCTCGCAGATCTATCCACAGGGCCTGCTTCAGATGAATCCGGACGGCACCGGCCAGACCGAATTCTACGGCAACAACACCTGGGAACCGACCACGCTGTTCCATCCCTGCGGCATCCCTGGCACGAGTAAGGTCATGGCGGCCATGGGCGGTCATCACAATCCCCAATGCGGCAAGCTGGGCATCATCGACACGGCCCAGGCGCGACAGGGCCTCGGCGGCGTCACCGAACTGCCGTCGGGCCAGAAGCCCACCTACCCGCGGGCGGACGCCTATGCCCAGACAGGCGATCAATACTGTTACCCGTTCCCGCTGGACGAGCAGTCGTTGCTGGTCAGCTACGACCCGATCGCCTATCACCTCCGCGCTCCGGGCCGGCGCTTCGATAACAAGAACCTCATGCGGTTCCATCTGTACTACATCACGTTCGACGGCCGGCGCGAGGTGCTCTCGGCCGACACGCGGATCTCGTCCCTCGAGCCTGTCCCCGTCATCGCCCGGACGGTGCCCACGGTACAGCCGTCGAAGGTCGACTATCGCCAGACCACGGGGGTCTTCTACCTGCAGGACATCTACCAGGGGCCCGGTTTGGCGGGTATTCCCCGCGGCACCATCAAGAAGCTTCGCGTGGTCGAATTGCGGTATCGCGAGATGAATATAGGTGCGAACCACAGCAACGGAAAAGGCGGCGGCGCCACCGTGGTCACACCGATCGCTGTGGGGACCGGCGCCTGGGACGTGAAGGCCATCCTCGGCGACGCCACCGTGCACGAAGACGGGTCGGCCATGTTCCGCGTCCCTGCACGGACGCCCGTCTATTTCCAGGCCCTGGACGAAAAGAACCAAATGATTCAGACGATGCGTTCCTGGGCCACGTTGATGCCCGGCGAAGAGGCTTCGTGCGTGGGCTGCCACGAGCACAAGAACCAGGGACCGGTGGCAGGCATCGGTACCAGCCTCGCGATGAAGGCCGGCCCGGGAAGGCTCGAACCCTTCTACGGTCCGCCGCGAGGCTTCAGCTTTGCCAAAGAGATTCAGCCCATCCTGGACAAACACTGTGTGAGCTGCCACAGCGAGAAGGGCGAGGCGAAGGACTACCTGCTTACCGCGGACCCCGTGCTGGATCAGAAGTCCAAACGCTACTGGTCTCGGGCGTACATGACTCTGACGGAAACCAAGGACGGCGAGAGTCGCGGCAAGGCGAACGAGTTGATCAACTGGATCAGCAACTCGTCGGAGCCCTGCATGATCCCACCGCAATACGGCGGTTCGACGCGCAGCAAGCTGATCACCATGCTGGAACACGACCATTACGAAGTCCGTTTCTCAAAGGAAGAAATGGACAAACTATGCGCTTGGATCGACCTGGTCATTCCCTTCTGCGGCGACTACTTCGAAGCAAACGCCTGGAACGAAGGCGAACTGAAACGCGCCCGCGAGCGAATTCAACTCCGCCAGGAAATGGACGCGGTCGAGCGCCAGAGCATCGAGGCAATACTTGGTACTGTAGTCGCAAGCCAGTGGTGAGCCCAACGAAGCTTTTGGAATGACTCTTCGTGAAGAACCAAAAAGGGCCGCCGGATCACTCCGGCGGCCTTGAACCGTACGGCCATCTGGTCGGTGGCTCACCGCCTTAAGCAGGTGCCACCTCCGCCAGGATAGCTGGCGAACAGGTTGCCCGAGCGTGTGACCACCCAACCGGTCCGCACATCACGAATCCGCAGCGTAACCCAGCCGCCGGTGTGGACGGCGCGGGAAAGGGCGTAGGTGTGGGCACCGTTGTAGGTAAGGCGGACACCGTTGATCGACAGTATGACGTCACCCGGCTCCAGCCCCATCCGCGAAGCTGGCGTGCCCCACACCACGTAATTCACCCGGTAACCGTGACCTGGAATCACCGTGTAGTTGAGTCCGAGCCGAGGCTGGACAGGGGGGACAGGGGGGCAGAAGTGAGGATGGGGATGGAGCCGCGCACGTGGGGGCTGGGCTATGGCCGTCGAAGCCACGGCCACCGTAACCACCGACAAGACTAACGCCAACAAGGTCTTTCGGCTGATAGCGTTCATCGCAATTCTCCTTATATTATCTGGGGGTGGGCGTAACTGATGGCTGTCTGACCTTCTATGGTCAACCGTCGCCGCAGTCCGACAGCGTCTTCCGAGAAACCCGAGGATGCCATGATCGTCCCAACCGGTCAGAGAACCGCTTACCGAAGAGCAACGCCGGCTATTCGACAAACGGCAGATGCAACTGAAACGTAATCTTTACCGCCCGGCCGAGAAACGCCTTACGCGAAGCTTCTGGACGCGTTGTCAGTCTGCGGTGATAATGGTGCCCCGATACCGCGTTGAATCCAACGAGACACTCAGGGCAAGGAGGATTTCGCGATGAAATCCCGCCACAAGCTGGTCGCCATCTTGTTTGTCGTACTGAGCACGGTCGGCCAGGCTGCAAAAACGCTGTACAGTGAGGACCAAGCGGAACACCTCGGGCAGGTGGATGACGACGGTTTCGTCTCCCTATTCGATGGCAAGACACTCGACGGTTGGCATGCGGTGCCCAAAGGGAGCGCGTCGGACTGGTCGGTTCGCGATGGGGTGATCGTCGGTCATGGAAGTGCCGACCGGCTCTCCTATCTCGTGTGGAAGGATGAGCATCTTACGGACTTTGAACTCGAACTTCAGTATCGTTTGCCAGGCAAAGGCAATACGGGAGTCGAGATTCGCAGTCAGCCCGACGTCACCGGCAAGCGGCCTTTTGAGGGATACCATGCTGACCTGGGCCATGTCGGTATCGGTCCGCATATCCTTGGCGCGTGGGATTTCCATTTTGCCAAGCGCCAGGAGTATCCCTGCCAACGCGGGACGCGACTGGTTGTCGACGAAGACGGCAATACGGAATCCAGCACGATCCACGGCGCGCTCACGGCAGACGACGTTCGTCGACATCAATGGAACGGCGTCCGCATCATCGCCCGCGGAAGACACTTTCAATTCTTCGTCAACGGCAAGCTTGCTTCCGAGTTCACGGACAACGCAAAGCTCGGACGATTGGACCAAGGAGCGATCGGCCTGCAGATTCACGACAAGGGCATGCGAGTCGAGTTCAAGGATATACGGCTGAAACGACAGCCGTAAGGGGGATGAGAGTTTCCCCGTGGGGTAAGCTTCCAGCTTGCCTTTTCCTGTAAATTCGCAAGCTGGAAGCTTACGCCACGGTATGGAACCAACTGCCGCTCGCCTAATGCTATTTCATCTCGCCAGCGATCCTCGTGAGCTGCGGCGTTAACGCTTGACCCGTAGGGTATGATCTCCGGATGAAATGACGAGGAAGCCGTCCTTCAACTGATTCGCCGATGGTGGCTGGTCGTCAATCGAGATGCGATCTTCGGCCGGCGCTGCCAGGCTGGCAAGGTCCAATCGTACGGTCGTACCGGGCGGTATCCCCAATGTGATCTTGAACTCCGATGAGCTCACGTCCCAGGCGACTTCCAGCAGGCCGGACGGCGTCGGGATCGCACCATGGCGTCGGGGAAGGCGACTGCTGGGGTAATAGCGAAGCACGACATCGCGCAATCCGGGCTGCGTAGGTTCGATGCCGAGGATGTAGCGGGTGAAAAGGGCCGGGACAAAGGCACTTTCGGTTTGTGCGTCACTTCGCCCATCGACGATCTGCCGGAAACGACCGTTGCGCCCGGTGCCGTCAAGCCACCACTCTTCCCACAACGTTCCATTCGTTCCGGGCGCTATCATGTGTGCGAACCGAGCCTGGAGCAAATCCCAAGATGCGTCCACTCGGCCCGCTTCACAGAGCCCCACGTGCAGGAAGTAAGACATGGCAGGTGTGACCATCACGATACCGGATTCGCGGCGAATGAAATCGTGGCTCTCGTTCTTGCCCAACTGTGCGGCGACGGCTTCCATTTGCTCCGGACCTGCAATCTTCAGTGCCAGGGCCATCGCATTGGCGGGTTCACTGAGTCGATCCGACCGTTCTCCGTCGACGAACGCATCGGCGAAGAGCTTTCTCTCTGGGTCCCAGAATTGCTCTCGCAGCGCGGAGCGTATCCGTGCAGCCCTCCGCCGGAACATGTCGGCACCCGGTTCGTCCAGCCACTGAAGAACCTGAGCGAAGTCCTCGATCGCGCCCAGGTAGTGGCCGTTGAAACAGAAATTCGCGCCCCGTCGATCATTCAGCGCATGGTCCAGCCAGTAAGGGTACGGCGGGCTGTCGATCAGGCCGTCCGAGTTGGTGAAGCTGTGCAGGAGATCGAGCAGTTTGCGGGCCGCGGGCAGCAGTTCCCGCGCGGTCGCGTCGTCGCCCGAGTAGAGCAGATATTGGTGCAGGCCCCGAACCCAGAAGCAGTTGGAATCGAGGATCACCATGAAGTCGTCGCCGTGACGAGGTGCGTAGGCGGGCATAATGCCGTTGGCCAACTGCTCCTGGGCGATCTGCCTCAAGTATCGTCGTTGCAGGGCGTAGTCGCCGAAGACGGGGTAGTTTCCCAGACATGCGTAGTAGCTGGTCTGGGCGTATTGCCGCCGCTCCCGGTAATTATCGGTGTAGGCGTCGGCGGTGCATACCTTGACCGTCTCGACGGCTGCATCCCAGAGCGCTTGCAGTTCGGGGTAATCCGGCGTCCGGAGATACCCCTTCTGCTCGAAGGGGTACTCGCTCCGCATTAGGCCCGCCTTGAACAGTTGAGCCTTGTGCGGCAGGTGACGGAAAACCACGGCCAGCCAACGGGCCGGTTTCATGTAGAACGATTCCCAACGCTCGCGCTCGCCTGACAGGACGATACGGTCGACGTAGATGGACGCGACAATCGGCGAATGCAGGCTTTCTTCGAGTAGATAGGGGGCACACATGATGTCGACCGCGGTACCGGCAGGTGCCGCGATGTCGAGAAACGGTCTGCCGTTTTGCACCTCCCCCAAGTCATAGATAACGACCCGGCACTCGCCCGGTCCGTTGGCCGCTATGACAATTGGCCGTCCTTGCGAAGGCCCCACGTTCCGCGAAACCGGAATCCGGGCGATAGTCAACGCGTCGATCCACTTGTCGTCGCTGAAGTCCTGCCCGCCTTCAGGGGCAGGGATGCTGCCGGAATGAACGAGGCGTTGTGCCTCGGAGGCAGTCTCGATCAGAAAGGGAATATCTCGAGGAACCAACGAGGTCCAGGGCGGTATCAGGTGCGTTGGGCGATCGTTTGGCTGAGGCAATGGCCAACCGGCCTCGCGCCTGAGAACGCGGGCTTTCAACCATTTGCTATCGTCGAAATCAAGGTCCGCCCACCCACCGATCTTGCGGCGCAGATCCACCCGGTCACAGACTTCGAGGTGGAACCGAGCCATCCTGGGCGAGGCGTTTTGCCAGCTTTCGTCCGGGGATACCCGCCAACTGGAATCTGTCTGAAGCGTGGAGCCTTGTGTGCCGGACGTGCAGTCGAGCTGCGCCAGTAGCCCGGCCCGAGAGAGGCCATAGTAGGACACACCTTCACGTTGGTGGTGCACGCGGACGGCGAGAACATTTTTGCCTTTGCGCAAGGCGTCCGTGATATCCAGAGTATCAAAGGACTGATGGTGAGGAGCGCAACGGGCCGGGCCGCAGCAGATGTAGTTGCCGTTGATCAGAAGCCGGTATCGTGAGCTTGAAGTAATCGACAAGACGGCGCGCGCAGGATTCTCGTGCAGCGCAAAGGTCTTGCGAGCCAGAAGCATGTCGGATTCCACGTTGTCCGGCAACCAGATCCATTGCGCCCGCCACGTCGGCGCGGGTGCCGGGTTGAAAGAAAGGTCCAAACCGCGAGTAGCCTCCAATTGCTGCGCCCGCAGTTCGCTTCCAGCAAGCACACCGAGAGCAAGCCAGAGAATCACACATGGAGAAGGACGCTTGTCCGGCATCTGATTCGCTCTTTCTCGCCAGCCTTGTTCGTTGGCCCCGACGGCTTCCAGTGCTCCGGTATTCCCACTTTGCTGGGAATCGGTCTGTCTCGCGACGATCATTCTTGCGGTGGCGAGACGCCCTCGCGTTTCGCCGCTTCGATCGACTCGATTGCCGATTGCGCAGGACGTCCAAGGAAGCGGTCCTCTGTCAATTCCTGCAGCGCCGGTAAGCTGCGCTCGGTACCGATTTCTTCCAGTACCCTACACGCCTGCATTCGCGTCGAATGATCGGGACTATTCAGCGCCACCAAGACGTCACCTTCCGCCATCGTCCCAAGCGCGATTAGAACGTCGCGAGCGCGTGCTGAGTCCGCCCCTGGTTGTCCCATTAGCATGACGAACGTGTGGATCGTACGCCGATTCACCGATGCCTCATCACATTCGACGGCAAATTGGACGGCATCTTTGATATTCCCCGACAAGATGCGCATGTTCAGCAATGCCTGGAACGTACGCTCGGCAGATTCGCTCTTGAGTGCTCCGTCGATCGACATCCCTTTCAGGCGGGCAATGGCTTGGCGTTGACGCTCGTATGACTCCAAATCCGCCAGGCATCGTCGCACGATTCGCTCGTCGTCGATTCCAAGCTCGCCCAATGCGCGATTCGTTTCATTGCGGACCCTGGTGTCGGGGTGGTTCAACAACAGCAATAGGCCTTCTTCCGATTTCAGGTCGATCAAAACGTCGATGGCGGCGGCTGGCTCGACCTTGCTGTCGGATGACTCCAATGCGGCAAACAGACGCGGTAGCTCTTTTTCGTTCATCCAATGTGCCAACGCGCGGCGATTCATCGCGCTCAGCGATTCCCTCGGTAGCAGGCGGATGATCGCGTCGATAACGCGACCGCGGTCCGCTTCGGAAGGCTCCGCCTCGGAAAGCCACTGCAAGCCCGCTTGTTGACGATGTTCGCTGTCATCCGTTAGCAGGGCAAGCGCCTCAGGGGCATCGGACGGCGCCAGCGTCGGGAACGACATCCCAAAGTCGTCGGTCGTGCCCAACTCGCCGTCCGGACCGACACTTTCGATCGAGTAGGTTACCGACTCGGTCGCATTGATCGTGTACCGCAGAGGCGCCCCCCATGCGTCCTCGTGATGCTTGATGCGTTCCATGCCTTCGACTTCGTCGGGCAAGCGACCCGTGGCGGTCGTCTGTTCGTCGATCGTGGTGGCGGCGGTGGTGATGATCACTTTGGTTTGCTCTCGGTAGGCGAGCGTCTTTGCATGGTCGACGACGCCTTCCACGACATTGATGGCCTTGCTGCCAGTCCAGATCGCAAATCCGCCAAAAGCGAACAACCAAATCAGCCCGATCACCAACGAAAACGTCTGAAAGGCACCAATGATCACTCCGGCGACGGCCACTCCATGATTGTGACGTTTCCGCAACCCCATGATGCTGATCACCAGTGCAACCGGTGCCAGCGCGATGGCGCAGAAACTGACCAGCGATAAGACAAATCCGGTCATTGCCAGGGGATTGGACTCTTCGGGTGAAGCATGGCCGGCGTTGAATGCCACAGGCGGTGAATGAACTGCGGTTAGGCTGGGCACGACCACCGGTTGGCGGCAGTTCCCACACTGAATAGTCCGGCCGGCATATTGGGCCGGCACGACTATTGCCATTCCACATCGACAGACAGTTTGTATGTTCATTCGGCACCGTTCGATCCCAGAGGCCGAGTTACCACGGTGTCCAGCCGGACATCCGTTTTCCCCATCGCTACTAGAGCCTTCAAGGTCTCGCTGACGGGCATTTCTAACGGCCTGACAGTTTCCGGGTCCATGACGACCAAACGACCCGTCGTTGGAACGGGGGAAGCGGGAACGAAGATCAACAGCTTTGTGCTGCCATCTTGATCGAGTACTCTATTTGTGACCAGGCCCAGTTCCTCGGATTGGTTGTCACGTCCTGGCACCAAAACGACTTCCTGAAATATCGCATCTTCGCCCTCGCCGTAACCCAAGATCTGTTTGAACGTCTGATAGAGGCCACCAAGGGCTGGTACGCGGTCCAGCAGGCTGTCCAGCCGAGACCAAAGCCACCTGCCGATGAACGTGCTGACAACCAGCCCGATAAGGTAGATGATGATAACACTCGCCAACAAGCCAAACCCCGGGAAATAGTACGGGAGCTTGGCAAGACCGGAACTCGATATTCGGGATTCAACGTACCCGACCGTGATGATCAATCCGGCGATTGGCAGAACTGCGACCGCGCCGGCCAGAAGACAACGCGTGATGTGCCTTCGTATGCTTTTCATGTCCGATCCGTCTCCGCTGGAAGAGAAGGAGGCCGGGAGTCTCTTCCTTCCGCTCCCTTTTCTTCCTCAAGCCACGAACTCCTCGGCGATCCCAAACGGGTTCACTCTTCCCAGATCGTACTCCGAATCGCTCGCCGGATTTGCTCGCGAGCCTTGTCGTCGTTGGACCAGAACAGACCGACGAACGAATAGACGCGGCTGTTTCGGAGGAAGATTACCACTTCCTTGGTCATCGGGCGGCCTTCGATACGTGCCGTGTAGACGAGCCGCCCGGCCTTGACGCCGTTGATTTCGACCTCTTCGCTCGGTTCAGCGGTCTGCCAATGTTCCACGCGGTAGGACGGGCCTGCGTGGTGCTTCTCCAAATCCAGCGTCTCCGACTCTTGAAGACATTCTATCTGCAGAGTCGCCCCTTGCTCAGGCGTTCGCATCCTATAGCGGACCAGGAAGCTTTCGCCCGAGAGTTCTCCGGGGGGCAAGATGGTACTGGCTGTCTGGATCCAGCCGTCGGGCACCAAAAAGCGGAAGCCCTCGCCGTCGTTTTGGTAGACCGGCGATGCGCGCAATGCCGGCGCGCGGGGGCTGGAGTCGCAACCCAACGCGACTGCGAGAACGAGAAATGCGATGAACGGCCCTGTACCTCGGTTCATGCCCCGGCTTTCCGCCTAAAACGATACGTCAACCACTTCGCCCCCGGCTCGTGTCGCCAACGCACGTAACACCTTCTTGTCCGTGCTGTCCGTCAGTCCTCGTATCGACCCATCCGCGAACGCAAAAAATACAAGGCTCCCATGGGGCGAGAAGAAATCATAAGGTTCACTATAGGGGCTGTTCAGAGAGCGATTTCCAACTCGGGCCAGGACCATCGCGGGCGCCAATTCCACAATGGCCGTGTAGACGGGCGCGCCGGGAGTCGTGCGGACCGTGCCGCCAGTGGTCACCCCCGCCCAGGGCGATTGGGCGAACAAGGCGCTACGTTCTCCGATCGCAATCGTGTGAGTCAACCCGTCGATGATGTCTTCATGCCGAATGCGACTGTTTCTCTGAAAGAGCCCGTTTCCATGATCGGGGTCCGTGTTCATCAACCCGAAAGACCCGAAGCAAGCCGCATAGCTATTGGTCGCCGATTTTGCCACGGGAGCGTCCAGTTCGTCCAAGATCGTGAATTCGCCGGTTGCCGTGTCACTGGAACACCTCAAATGCCACAGGGGGATCGGAGGGATATCGGCATTCTTTGGTGACTCGACCGGCAAGTTGAAATTGATGCGGTCGCTCAAGCCTCTCTGCTCGACAAAAGGCAGCAATAACGCTGCCCAACCCCATCCGGGACCGTTGGGTTGAAGCACCAGTACCGGCGGCGGTGCATCAAAACGCAGCATCTGGGACGGAGGTATTATTGCGGCCATGTTCGCGTTCGCGTTCGGACTGGCCGGCGCGTCGTCATAGATGTAGCCTGACGGAAGGCTGCCATGTGTATTGTGATAGGTGTGCAACGCGGTTCCAAGCTGCCTCAGATTGTTGCGACAGCCTGTCTTTCGGGCTGCTTCGCGGGCTGCTTGAATTGCCGGGCCGATCAACGCCGCGAGAATCGCCACGATCGCGATTACGACAAGCAATTCGACAAGCGTGAAAGCACTTCGCCGTTTCATCGTTCAACACCGTCCTGCGTACGAGGGACTGGCGCACAGAACCAACGCTCTTTCATGATAGGACGCGGGGAACTAGACTGTCAAATAGTGTCGACTCCTATTCCCGCATTCGGCCCCTTCTCTCGCGGAGCTTGCCACAGAAAGCCATGGACGTGTTTGCGGTCGTGCCGATTCTACCGACGCTGACTTCTTTGGCGGTGATCGTGCCGGTGCTACTGCTGTCCATCCTGACGGCCCTCGCCTCGCTGCGCAAGCCCGATGTCGCCCGCAGCGTGCTGCGTCTCGTATGGCGTCAGAAGCTGCAACTGTTGATCGTTGTCGGGCTGATTTTGGGAGCCGTCCGGACATTTGGCTGGGTCTCGGCGCGGCTAACACGCTCGGTCGCACCCGCACAACGATCCGGCCCCGACTGGCCGATGCATCGTGGGAGTCTCAAGCGACACGGTTGGGTGGCCGGCGACAAAGGACCCTCATGCGGTGGCGTCGTTTGGTCAGGTGGGCGTCCTGCCGAGGCCTTCTACGCTTCGCCCGCAGTGGTCGGGAACCGTGTCTTCTGTGTCGGCTCGCGCAACGACGCGGGGCGGATCTACTGCTGGGACGCCGACACAGGCGATCGGATTTGGAGCAGCGCACCGTCGGGCTATCGCGCCACCTTCTCGTCGCCCGTCGTGGCAGGAGACTACTTGGTATGCGGAGAAGGCCTGCACCATACCCGGCTGGCACGCGTCGTGTGTTTGGATGTTCGGCCGGGTAGTGAAGGCCACGTGCTTTGGACCTTCCAGACGAACAGCCACGTCGAGTGTACTCCCTTCATCTATCGAGATCGGGTGTACGTCGGAGCCGGAGACGACGGAATTTACTGCCTGCGTCTCGATCCGGATATTCCCGACGAATCCCGTGCCGTTTGGCACGCGCCGGGCGATCGTTTTCCCGACGCAGAAACGTCGCTGGTGGCTCACGAAGGAAAGGTATACGTGGGCCTGGGCGTTGGCGGAAATGCCCTGTGCGTGCTGGAGGCAGAATCGGGAAAGGAGATTGGCAGGCTCAGTATGCCTTACCCCGTGTTTGGCCCGCCGGCGATCGACCAAGGCAGGCTTTACGTGGGCATGGGAAACGCCGACTACGTCAATTCAACAGACGAATCGGCGGGCTGCGTCTGCTGCGTCGACCTCGGCACATTCGGGGTGGAATGGTCCTTCGATACGCCGGCTGCCGTGCTGGGAGCCATCGCCGTGGACGACGACCAACTCGTCTTTGGCTGCTGCGACGGTCGCCTGTACGTCTTGGACCACCAAGGCAAGCAGGTTCGCAGTTGGGACAGTCATTCGCCCCTATTGGCCTCGCCCACCTTGACCGATCGGTTTGTGTACGTGGTCAATCGCGCCGGCATGCTGCATGCGCTTGATCGCCGCTGGCTGGAACCTGTGTGGGAAGTGAGTTTGGGTCAGCCCGGACTCTACCTCAGTTCGCCGGTGGTCGCCCGGGGACGTGTCTTCGTTGGGACGGAGCATGACGGGCTGCTGTGCGTGGGAGAACCTGCCGCGGACGTGGACACCGCCATCTGGCCCGGTCATTTGGGCGGACCGGGGGCGGCAGGCTGCCGCGACGGATCGTCATTGCCACAGGACGCCAGGGTCCTATGGGAACTTCGCAGTCCGACAGGCGGCGAATCCACCGTGGAAGTCACCGCGCCAGTCGCGGCGACTGCGAACAGCGTCCTGGTTCCTGTCGCGGATGGTGGCCGCTTCGGTATGGCATGTCTCGATATGGCAGAAGCTGTCAAAGAGAATCCGCACGTGCGATGGTCTGTCGACACACCGAACGCCATCACGCAGTCCCCGGCAATTGTGGGCAAACGTGCGTTTCTTGTCGATGGACAGGTTGGCAGTCCGAACCGAAACCTTCACTGCATCGACATGTCATTAGGTCGAGTCTTATGGCGACGAGTGGTCGAGCCGCTGGCGTCTGGCGTATTGACCGTTGACCATGCCGGGATCTTTGTGCAGGACGGTCTGGATGCGCTCAGTCAATTCACCGTGGAAGACGAGAATCTCTGGACAATCCGGTTGGGCGTTGTCACTCGCTGCGTTCATACAGGGCCGAACATTCTTGTCGCCGCCGTCGACGCACCGCCTTCGCTCGCAGCGATCGATCGCCCCAGCGGCCGACTCCTATGGCGAGTAGCCCTCGACACCGCACCGACCACCGCGCCGTCCGTCCGCAATAATCGCATTTTTCTTGGCGCCGACTCGGGCCTAGAATCACGATCACTGGTCGACGGACATCGACTGTGGCACATGGCTGATGACAGAATCAGCAGCCTTTACGTTGACTCGGACAAATACGTTTACGTAAACGCGAACGGGCATCTCGTAACGGGTAGTCCGGACGATGGATCGGTTTTCACTCGTACTGTTGGGGCGGTTGCCGGGCTGAATCCGCTTGTCGGACAAAACGAAATCGTGTTCGTCGGAACGACCGGGTTGTCGCGCGTCCCTCTTCGCCGCGAGGCGGTCGCTGCCATCGAACAACTGGGCCTTCTGGATGCGAACAGAATCAACACGCCGTTGGTGTTGCACGGCGGCAGAATCTACGTGGGCGTTGCCGGCCGCGGACTGGTTTGCGTGGGAGGAGATCCGGCTCAATAGTCGCCCACAACCTCGCCGGCGTTCCTCGTGCAAAGCGCGGCGAAGGTCGCTATATCGATTGTCTCCTGCACGAATTGGACGTGCCCATCGACATACAGGAAGTTGCCGCCCCCGACATGGAAGCTGTATGGTTCGTTGTCGTTCTTGGCGTTCATCGCGGCGGTGCAACCGCCCGATGGACCGCATCCCTCGGCCGTTCCATCCGCTCGGGAACCGTCCAGGCTAAACGGGCCTTCGCTGTCCGCCCAACCAATGCCTTGATCGTTCGCCACGTTCGGAACGGCCCTTCGTTCCCGGTACACCAGCGGCCGAGCGCCGCATTCGACCACCATGATGGTCGAGGACGTGCCGTCGATGACATCCGAGATCCGGTTCCGGGAGTTCCGATGCATGACGGAAAACCGATTGCCGTAGTTATAAATCGGAGTGCTCAAATGCGGATTGATGGACGTCGGTCTCACGCCCATGATGGCCTCGTAGTCGGCCGGCGCGATCGGATTGGCAAAGGTCATCGCTGGTCGCGGCGGATGCGCCACCGCCGACATCACGTCCGCTCGCGTCGGCACGCTCGGACACTGGTAGATCTTTACTGGCACTGCGGCTACGGTCGGGTTCGTTCCTTCCCACCAGTTCAAGTTGAAGTCGTAGAGCTTCCGGACGTTCTCCTGTTCGATGTACGGCAAGGTCAGCGGGCGCCAGCCGACGTATTTCCCGGTGGGGTTCCCGGGGCCGATCCGTGTCCAACCAGACGCCGGAAGTGCTTCGTTGACGTCCGCGAAATTGTGCAGTGCCAGGCCGATCTGCCTCAAGTTGTTTTGACAAGACGACCGGCGGCCCGCTTCACGTGCCGCTTGAATCGCTGGAAGCAGCAGCGACACGAGGATGCCAATAATGCCGATTACTACCAACAACTCGACCAGTGTGAATGCACGGCGGGGACGGGCTTTGACCTGCACTCTCGGGGCGCAGACAGTGTTTCTGGGGTCCGCTGTGACCCATGCGAGCCGAGTCGGCTGACCCGTTAGGTCCCGGCTCAGGCGCGTCGAGAATATGGGGCAGCCAACGTTGGCGAGCATCAGATGTTCCCTAGTGGTACTACATCGCCCTTCCTTAACACTTACGCCACCCCCCAGCAAAGTCAAGCGCCGCTGGCCTCCTGCCGGGGCTTTCAGTTCATGGAAGTTGCACAGAATGTACGATGGCCCTGGGAGGCTTGTCTTTACCCACAGATCAATATGCCCCTGCCTGCTCGTCAGGCAGGTGGACCAGTTTGAAAAGCTAGAGAAATCGAACGAATATCCTACACAGGCCCCTGCCGCCTCGTGCGGCAGGTGAATCAGTTTCGAGCCCTCGCCCGGAACTTGCGCTCCTGCCAGACGAGCTGGAAGGGGGCGGACGGCGACGGCTTTTGTTATTAGCCGGTCAAACTGGCGTTCCTGCCACGCAAGGTGGCAGGGGCGAGACGAAAAAAGTGGGTAAAGACGCCACCCTACAAAGACTCTTGCAGCCTTCGTGCCGATTCAGCGTCTGACGCGGTCGGCATCCATCGACAGAACGAGCAGCCTGCCCGAATTCCACGATTTGGGCTTGCCCGGCGGACTCCAGCGTGGGCCGCCCAGCACGAGTTCTTCCTTACCGCCGGGATACAATTGTGCCGCCGCCGCGCCGGTGCACCAGTGGCTGGCCGCGCCCGGTGGGCGCCTGAAGAAGACCGGATCGCTGTCCGGTCGCGCGCCGTCCCAGAGATACGTTCCCACGGGCAGGCTCATGAAGGCGACGTCCGGCGTCTGGTCACCGATCAGATCCACCAGCCGAGCGCGATAGCCGAGGATGCCGTTTTCGACCGGCCTGGGCGAGTAGTTGCGGACCGTTTCGTCTGGACGGAAGACGAACCCCATACCTGCGTCGATGACCGGGGGTACGTCTTTACGTGGACTGCCAACTAAGATGGTGCGGTCTTCGCCCGGTGCGCCGGCCGCGATATCCAGCTCGTCGTCGACATTCCAATCGAGTACGACTACCGAGTGCCCCATGTTCGCGCCCTTGGGCGGAGCGGGATTGGGGTGGTGGATTACGGCATAGGTCGGCGCACGTCCGTGCGGGAGCGAGTGGCTGCCGGTTCCGCAGCGACGACGATACCTGCCACGCCGGTCAACACCCAAATGGCCGCTGTGAGACGAACGGTCGTTTCACGTTTCATGTGCCTGCTTCCTTTTGTCGTTCCTCGGTTTCGCTGGTCGGCAGATCCTTGCATGTCTGTACTCACGCCGCCAGAATAGCTGGCGCCAATACACCAGGCAAGTCTGAGCGCTTCGCAATGTTTTACGCATGCGTGGGCAGTTGCGAGGTGCGGTTCTTTTGGAGTATGCGGGCCAGACTGTTTAACCCCGAGCCGGAGGCGACGGTCGTTGTGGGCGGCTGGATCTGCCACGACCGTCGCCTCCGGCTCGGGGTTAAACGCGACCCAGCCGAAACTGTACGTGGGAACACAGACAATCGCCAGTGAGTAAGCCGATGACACGCAAACCACATTTTTTCGCTTTCTGTTCGGAACGCGTCGCTGCCCGTAACGCGATGTCGCACATTGCGTACGTCCTCGCGGTAACCTTCGCCATGGAACTCGCTTGTTCGGCGCAGACAGCCACCCCGTCGGCGAGCGCTTCGGATAGTCCCCAAACTCTGAAGTCTCTTTGGTCCGTGCATACCCAGCCCACGCTCCACGATGCGCTCGAACCGGGCATCGGCTTTTCATTTGTGTTCGATGGCAGAACAATTGGTCCTTCGTCGCCGCCGGGTATCGACGTAACGATCAAGGAAGAAGATGACGCTCGCGAAACCGCGTTTCGTCACGACTCCGGCCTCGTCGTAATCCGCCGGTCGCGATCATTTCCTCGCTTCGATGCCGTCGAATACACTCTGCGATTCAAGAACAAGAGCGACAGCTCCGTGGAACTGCCCATTCTTGAAAGCGTCAAGGCGCTTGACCTTTCTTTCCGCGGCCTTCCCGGCGAGGACGTTTCCGTGGTGTCTTGCGGTGGAGGCGGCGCCGATTCCAAGTTTCCTCCGAAAGACTACGCGCTTTCGCGAACTTCGCTTGGGTCCACTGGGCGGCTCACGCTATCCAGCGACGAAGGATACCCGTCCAGCAACAAGATGCCTTTCTTCTTTGTCGAGAATCAGGCCCTCGGAGCCGGCATCTATGTTGCCATTGGTTGGACAGGGAACTGGCACGCCACCATCCAGGCAGACCCCGCCGACGCAACCCTCAGCATACAAGGCGGCATGCCCGACCTGCACATCAGATTGCGGCCGGGTGAAGAGATCAGCGGACCGACAGTTCTTGTTGGCTGCTACGAAGGGCCACTGGAAAACGGCGTCAATGCCGTGCGCCGACTGATTCGCGAGCGCTACACGCCGTCGGTGGCCGGACGATCGCTCATCGCGCCCATCATGTACACCACATGGTTCCACGTCGGAGCGGAACTCGACGAGAAGATGGCCCATGCGCTGGTCGACGCGGCCGCCGACATCGGTCAGGAGATCTTCGAAGTGGATGCCGGGTGGTACAAGGGCACGCCCTATTCTCCCTATTGGGACATGAGGAACACTTGGCCGGCCATCAGCAATCCACTAGGCAATTGGGAATTGGGCGAAGAACGCTCACGCTTTCCGTCGGGCCTCGAACACCTGGCCGAATACGTCCGCTCGAAAGGCATGCAGTTCGGCCTCTGGTTCGAACTGGAACGGGTGGGGCCCAAATCGCTACTGGCCAACGAGCATCCCGACTGGGTCATCAAATACAAGAAAGGATGGGGGATGGCCGACTTCGGTGATCCCGTAGTTCAGGATTACTTCTGCAAGATCCTCGACCGCTACATCAGGACTCTGAAACTCGCCTACATTCGATGGGACTGCAATCTTCACGCGATCGACCGCTACTGGGCGACACAAGACACGCCGGACCGACGCGGGATCAGCGAGATCCGGCACGTCGAGGGAATCCGCCGCGTCGAGCAGTTCATCCGCGATCGGCACCCAAATGTCATTCTCGAAAGTTGCGCCAGCGGTGGCCGGCGGATCGACCTCGCTACCCTGCAGCACCGCCACACCACGTGGATCAGCGACGCCACCGCCGGTGCAAGCATCATCCGCTTTCATCTCGAGGGACTCAACCACTTCATCCCCGGCTCGCGGCAGTTGGTCGCCTTTGCGCCGCACCAGAAGACGTTTACGAAGCCCGACTTCGTATTCCCCGACATCGACTGTCAATGTTGCTTCGCCGGAGCCTTTGGAACCGCCGGAAAGCTGCATCTCTGGCCTGAAGAGATGAAGCGACGAGCGCGAGAACACGTCGCAGTGTACAAGAAGCTCCGTCGCTTCCTTGACGACGACGTTTATCTGCTCGTCCCGCAATCTCAGACTCTCGATACCTGGGCCGCCTGGCAATTCCACGATCCCCAGACCGGCGAAGGCTTCGTCCAGGCATTCAGAATCGAATCCGGCGATCAAACCAACAAGATCGTCCTGAAAGGGCTCGACGCAAACAGCGAATACCAGTGCACCGACCCCTACACCGACGATACGTTCACCGCTTCGGGTGCCGAGCTAAGCACCGTAGGCATCGAGTTCAATCTCCCGATGAATTCCTCGCGCGTCGTCATGTACCGTAGAACCTGACTTGGGGTCGGCGAACCGGTGACGTCGCGTGTTGATTGTGGGGCATGTTTCCAACGTGCCACAGGGGGCGGAGACTACTCCGAGAAACCGCATTTGACCCTTGTTTTTGTCGGTTTTCTGCGACCTGTAACCTTTTGGGGGAGCTACCCCGAAATGGCTTCGGTGTCATGCCTTTGCCTTCTCCGGTACTTGCGAGTGCATGTCGACCAGAATGCTCTTCAAGTACGTGATGCAGCGGGTCATCCGATCCTGCTCGAACTTCATATGCTCTTCGTGCGGCAGCTTGTCGACCTCCTCGACCAGCTTGAATTCGTCGATGTTGATCGCCTTGCCGCGGATGTGACGCAGCGTGGCAGCTACCTGCCGCGCGGTCTTGTTGCGGTAGGCGGTCCAGAAGCGGTCTTCCAGCCAGTTGACCTCGAAGTGCTGGCCGTTCATCATCTCGATGGACATGCCCATCTCGGGATTGACATGCTTCAACAACCGCTCGGTGATTTCTCGAAGCCGCAGGCTGCCGCAACCCAGCGGCACCATACAGAAGCGGAAACCGCGGGCGACCTCTTCAATGGCGAAGTCCTTGTAATGGGTCGCCACGGTGTACGGACCGAGAATGTCCGCTGCTTCGATCGGATCATCCAGCGTCCCGATCGTGTTGCCCACGTCGAAGATTACGCCTACGTTGGGCGAGTTGACTCGTTTGATCAGGTCACGTAGCTCCTCGACGCTGAAGTCGAGGTGGTTCTCCACGCCGATCTTCACGCCCAGTGACTTGGCCAGCGGAGCCAGCTCACGCAACCGGGCCTCGCATTGGTTTGTATGTTCGTCCCACGCGTCGAGTGTGCCGATCTTGTCCGGCCGCATCAGCATGCCAAAGGAACACCCGACGACCTTCGAGCCCAGTGCGGCCGCTCGATGCATCGTATCTTCGAACTTGGACCACTTGCCCAGCGCGCCTCCGCCATGCACTTCCAACTGAACGTCTAACTCCTCGGCGCGGCGGCGTAATCGTTTCAGGCCGTCTTCGTCCAGGTCGCGGATCATGGTGAAGAACAACTGAGCGACCTCGCCGCCCGCCTTGTGATTCGCCTCGACGAACCTCACCGCATCGAACTTCTCACCCGGCCGGTCCTTGTACGAAAACAGCCCGATCGAGTACTGATAGCCGTAGGCCACGGCTCCCACGCGATTTCGAGTTCGAGGGGCGCTTTCTGTTGACACCGCGGGGATCGTATCCGCGGCAGATGCCACATCAGAAGCATTGGGACTTGTTGCTAAACCAGCACCAGCCAGGGCACCGGCCGAAGTGGCGAGGAAATTACGTCGCGTCGTGTTCATGAGATTCTCCTTTGTTGCACCAACAGACCCCAGTCCTGGTCGTCGGGTGCCTGGGCCGTCATACTCACGGGCCGCGTGCGAGGGATGCCTCGCGGTGTGCCAAGTCTTACCCTGCGGCAGCGGATTGAGCCCTACAGCGACCAGCCTTCACGATAGGGCGGTTGGATGAACCGATCGGCCTCGGGGCAGTTGCGGGCTTTCAAGTTCTCCGGATCCCATTCGAGCTTCTTGCCGACGCGGAAGGCGACCGTGCCCAGCAGATTGTGCTCTACCAGCGAGCCGGAATACTCGAAGTTGCACAAAGTCGGCGAGCCCGTTTTGCAGGCGTCGATCCATTCCTGGTGATGGCCGGGCGATGATGGAATCCAGGGCTTCGGCGGCTCGAAATCCTTGAAGTCGGCCTCCGGCAGCAAGATCCATTTACCGTAGTCTGCCAGCAGAATCCCTTTGTCGCCGACGAACATGATCCCCTTGTGCCACTTGCCCAGGTCAACGCCCTCGGGCGACTCGGGGCGCTGATCGCCGTCATACCAGACGAGCTTGACTGGCGGCTGATCGCCGCGGGCCGGGTGCTCCCAACGCACGGTCAGACAGTCGGGATACGTTTCGGGACGCACCGGCAACGGCCCCTCCGCTTCGACCGTCGTAGGAGACTGCAGCTTCAGCGCCCAAAAGGGCAGATCGATCAGGTGGCTCCCCATGTCCCCCAGCGCTCCATTGCCAAAATCCCACCAGTTCTGCCAGGATATGGAACGGCGTTTGAAGTAGCAGGAGTGATAGGGCCGCTGGGGCGCCGGCCCCAACCAGAGATCCCAGTCCAGGTTATCGGGAACGGGCTCCGATTCCTCCGGACGGCTCCGCTGACCTTCGATGCCCTGGTGCACCCAAACGTGCGCTTCGCGCACGGGCCCGATGGCGCCGGATTGAACCAGTTCGACCACGCGGCGGTAGTTTTCCGTGGCGTGAATCTGCGTGCCCATCTGGGTGGCCACTTTGGTCTGCCTGGAGGTTTCCCGCATGACGCGCGCTTCATACACGGAATGGGCTAGCGGCTTCTCGCAAAACACATGCTTGCCTCGCTTCATGGCCATGACGCTGGCCGGCGCATGGGTGTGCTCGGTCGTGCTGACGGTAACCGCGTCGACGTCGTTCTGCTCGAGCATCTTGCGCCAGTCGATGTAGGTCTTGGCCTTGGGATACCTCTTGGCTGCCTCGGCCAGGTAACGCTGATCCACGTCGCACAGCGCGACGATATTCTCGCTGGCCACCGCCTTCATGTTGGCCGCCCCGCGACTGTGCACCCCGATGATGCCCATGTTGAGTCTTTCGTTGGGCGAGCGACTCTGGGCCCCCGCGCATGAGCCGGCGACCCACAAACCGGCCCCGGTCAAAGCGGAACTCTTGAGAAACTCACGACGATTGGTATGCCGACTCATGATTGACTCCTCTGATTGTGAGGTAGACACTTAAGGCTAGAGAGTTGCCCACGCACCGCGGAAATCAAGCTAGTTCCCGCGATTCGCCCTGTCAACCGCCAGCACGCCGTCCTTCGCCGTGGATGCGGATGTCCTCGATGGTAATGTCTTCGAGCCGCATGTCCCCGCCAGGCTCAAAGAGAAACGCCGTCATCGAGAGGTGGACGATATCCAAGTTGGAATGTAGACCGTCGATTGCGAGACGGTCCTCGCGTTTGACCCACAGGTCGACGCCCACTTGCGCCGACAGCCGCGGACAAGGCTGCAGCGGCGTGGGCAGCGCAGCCAGCCGAAGCCGCGGAAGTCGCCCGATTCGGTCGCGGATCTCTTCGCCACTCAGTACGGTATCCGTCATCATGCCTCCTGCGATTGGGCTCAGTTCAACGGGCTGCTACGATCCTCGTTCGCGGCGCAGGATGTGAAGCGACCGCCCGGGGAGGGTCCACACCCTTCTGCCCGGTTCGGATGGTTCCAAAACCCGCGCGTAGGCGTCCGAAGTGGTGACTTCCGCCGGAGTGTTGTTGTAGTTGGCCAAGACCAGGTATAGGTCGCGGTTCGCGAAGGCGGAAGCCACGCAATCTGTCGGCAGTGGCTGGGCAAACATATCGGAATCGCTGATCTCCAGATGGGCCCAAGTGCCCTCTTCCACCAATGGTTAGGTTGTAGATGCATTGGCCTGGCAGGTAGTTAGTAATCAGGTGTTTCCGCATGCACTTGCGGATATTCTTCGTGCAGATGCCGATGTTCTCCAACCTCCGCCGGTGGTCTTCCGCCGTATAGGAACACAAGGGCGTACGCAGGTTGGATGTCTCCGGTGGACGGCTCGCATCTCCACAAGACAGCCCAGCAGCCGGAGCCCAGGTTCCCAAGACAGATGATATAGAAGCGGCCGTAAGGAATTGGCGTCTGTGCATTGTGTCTCTCCTCAGAAGAGTACAGGTTATCCCAGGTCTTCTAGCGCGTCTCCTACGGTAGCGCAGATTTTGAGAACTTCATCCAGGCGGGCGATCTCGAACACTTCCATGACGCCAGGGGAGACATCACCAAACCTATCGCGGTGGATTTGAAGTCGAGGAGATCGCAGGAGAAGGCCCCACGGTCAGGATGGCGACCGGGACCGACGTAGTACGTGTCGGCGACATGCACAGACCGGACCCGGAGACAACCGAAGCCGTCATGAAGCCCATTCGGCCGCTGCTGCCCAACGAACGCATGTTGACTGTGGCTGGTGAACGAAGCGGCTACGTCTACTGCGACGTTGCCGAGGTCGAGGGCGGCGTTCTGCTCCAGTTCATCAACTACAACGCCGAGTTCCACGCCGACCTGCCCGAAATGGAGCAGCAGAAAGCGGACAGAACAATCCCGGTCCGCAACCTCTACGCGCAGTTTCGCCCACCAAACGGCAGGCGTTTGGCCAGACTCACGCTGGAGGCTCCGGGCAGAGACGACCGCGAACTGGCGGTGCGGGACAACACATTCATCATCCCCGAAGTTATGCAGTACGCTGCCATTATCGCAACGGTCGAATAATCAGTTCGTCGCCAATGTCTTGGTAGGCCGTTCTCGTCCGGTGCCGAGAAGTGCCGGCCAGCGTGACGGCACACGAACATCAGGCACCAGATCAGGTCCAACACTGCTCGATGATGAAGAGAGGTGCTGACGACGGGACTCGGCCGGCCGCACCATGGAAGTGAGCGGCCGAAGTTCTCAACGCAGCCGATCCAGGATTCGCCGCGGAGTCCCAAACGTCCGAGAATCGGCCGTACGTCTTGCGGGGTCGCCCCACGCTTTTCGCTTCTCACCGGGCGAAGTCAGACACCCAGAGTCTCCGCCAAGAAGGCTCATACTGGTTATCACGGCCGAAGATCCTCGGCATGCTGTTTCAAACTAGATGTGGACATCTGTGCAGACATGCTACTGCAGGGCCCTGGTTTGTCCTTCCTACAAGAGTCGGGGATATGACCTCCATTGGGAGAACTTTTCAGCTCACTCGCGAAATGCCACGGCGGGTACTGGGCTTCCCGCAACTGCGTTTCATGGGCAGCAAGTTCCGTTTGCTGCTGTGGATCTACGACGTGCTCACCGAGTTCGAATTCGACACGGTGTTGGATGCTTTCTCAGGATCCGGATGCGTGTCCTATCTCTTGCGACTGAGATGTTTCTTGCCGTAGATTCGCGATTGGTGATATTCAAGCGCACGACGGTTGAGGTTGTGCCAGGGTAATATGAAAAGAAAACGCGGTTCAAACGCACCCGAAATATGGCTCACGAGGAGGTCGGTGGGATCAACAGCCAAGGCACCACGGTCGAACATTACATGATGATTCGGACAGACGACAAGAATATTACCTTCCGTATCCGGTCCGAAATGCGGCGATCCAAGAGGTTTGACATGGTGGGACTCAGCGTACGTTGCGTCGGTAAGTTGAACCGTCTCTTGGCAGACTTGACAGACATTCTCGTACCTATGTTTCATGTCCGTTGCGAGCAGCGTGTTGCGGATGCGGATACTTCTGACGACGGTTCGTGTTTCCGGCACGGAAATACCCGGTTCGCCTGCGCGAGCGGTCTCCAATTCGAGATCGGTGAATGCCAGATTCAAGCGGTACCTTCCACCTCTTAGGAATTCCAAGAAGCCAATGTCTCTGAGTCGCTGTAGCGTCTGGCGAATCTTCTCGCGGACATGCCGATTCTTCGGAAATCTCTCGCGGAAAACCGACTCCAACGCGTAGATCTGTTCAAGATCGAATTCGGCGTTTTTGTTCGAATTCACAATGTTGACCGATTGCTCGGCCACGGCCTGTTTCCATGACCACTGTGACATTGACGCTACACCTCATCGGCATGCAAAGAACTGCATTTGACTCCGACTTGATCAGGCGCTAACTGGTATCGGTCCATGAGATTCGCCAAATGCTGAAGCAAGTCCTGCAAGTCATGCACTTTTGAATAATTCCACCGCATCTTGGACTGCTTGTCTCGTTCCCGAAAAAGCTCCACTTGGAGTAGCGTGACGAGCTCGACAAGATCAGAGTACGATACTTCATCTGGCCGTTTCATCGCCTGTCTCCCTTCAAGGCATCGCGGCAGCAAGCGAGCGGTCTGACGCCTGTCGTGGACCGCCAACCGGTGCCGATATTATAGCGACTCTCGGTCTTTGGCGGCACAGCGATCGGGGTGAAACTCCAGGCAGACTGTCGGCACTTCCCGCTGCAACAGTGTCACTGATGTGTTTCAACGCGCAAGTGGCAGAGTCGACGCTCATTTCTCCGAAGCGAGGATGATGCTACCGAGAAGACGGACTTTACGATTCCATCGAAGGGAGACCCACGCATTCTAATCGAGGTTAAGGCGTATGGGGCAACCGGAAGCAAACAGACCGACATTATCGGGGATGTTAATCGTATCGTTGAGGAAAAACGAAATGATACAGACTTCCTGCTCGTTACGGACGGCATTACTTGGAAGGCGCGACTGAACGATTTGCGAAAACTGGTCGAAATGCAGAATCTCGGGCGCATCATGAGGATTTACACCAAGCAAATGGCGGAGAAGCTTGAAGGCGATCTCCGTCAGTTGAAAAACGACCACTCGCTTTGAGGGACGCCTCTTTACGTCGGCACTGATAGGTATTCTGATCGCCCAGCAGCGGATTGAGAGCACCGGGAGGCGAAGTCAGACACGCAGAGTATCGGGGCTACTGGCAGGCGGTCGGCGCAACAGTCATCAAAACGTCTGGTAATAGCAGGTTTTTTTTCAGCGGCAAACAGCGCGTGAGGTGCTGGGCGACGGGCCGCACGGTGACGGCCGACGCCGTGGTGCACAAGAAGGGGTCGGGAGCGGATAGCCACCGTTACAGGAGTTCAACGTCTGCTTCGTACGACGGGGGTGGAATCTTCATGCTGTCGGGCGCGGGCGGGTTGACTGCTCGGGTCCACCTGCTGATGGTCCGAAAATCTTCCAGAGCCTGGGCCCTTCCGCTTCGCACCAACTCCGGGTCCCAGTCCTGATAGACTCTCTGGAGCAACTCCTCTCGAATGTCGGCGTACATCGGGTCTTGACCGAGGTCGTGAAGCTCGTCCGGATCGTCTTCCAGATTGAACAGTGCGGGCGGTAGATTGTCCGAGTCTACGTATACCCAGAGCTTCCACTTGCCCGAGCGGACCATACGTGAAACCTCGTACAGCTCACTCACCGTCTCGTTCTTCCAGGAGTCTGGATGTCGACCCTGCATGGTTGGCCACAACGAGCGGCCATCGACACTGCTCATGCGTGTGCTGGCTACCTTGGCGAACGTTGGGCCCAGGTCCATCAGATTCGAGACGGCGTCCGACACGGATCCCGGGGCGATTGTGCCGGGCAGGCGAGCGATCAGGGGGACACCAACGCTGCCTTCGTAGTAGTTGCTTTTCCACCAGCAGCCGTGAGTGCCGGCCATCTCGCCGTGGTCGCTTGTGTAGACCACCAGCGTGTTCTTGGCCAGACCCGTCTCGTCCAGGCAATCCAGCATTTGACCGATCAGCAAGTCGACGTATTCACACAGGCCGTAGTAAGCGGCCCGGGCAACCCGAATCTGGTGCTCCGACAGCGGCGGGTCCAGAATACCTCGGAGCTTGCGGAATCGCCGGATGGTCGCCGGCTGTTCGGGTTCGATCTTGGGTACGTCGACATGTTCGGCGTAGTAGTTGTAGAGTTCCTTCGGGGCGATGAACGGACAGTGGGGCAGCGTCAAGCCGACGACCGCCGCGAAAGGCCGTTCCGGGGATTTGGCGTGACGGCGGAGGTACTCGCAGGCTTTGAGGATTCGCTGCTCGTCGAAGTATTGGTAGGTCGTCTTGCCGCGACCCGCCTGGGTCACACAACCTCTACTCTGTCCTGAACCTCCGTGATAATGCGCCCGGGCGCGTTGATTGGGATCGGTACATTGGTAGACGTGGCCTGGTTGCGACGCCCCCGGTTCGCCGATGGGCCGGTTCTCGAACCCGTGCCGCTGGTCCGGCCCCTTGAAGTGCATCCGTCCAATTAGACTCGTCTCGTAGCCAGCCGCGCCCAAAACGTGAGCCCAGGTGGGAATGCCGGACGAGAGAATGCACTGGTTGCTCCACACTCGATTCCTGCTCGGTATTCGGCCGGTCATGAAGCTCATCCGGCTGGGAACGCATACCGGGGCCGGGCAATAGGTGCTGGTAAACCGCATCCCTTCCGACGCGAGTCGATCCAGGTGTGGCGTGCGGACGATTCGATTGCCATAGCAGCCCAAGAAATTCTTGCTGTGCTGGTCGGTCATAATCACCAGGATGTTCGGCTTCTCGGCCGACTTCTCCGACTTCTGGCCCCGCTTCGGCTCGGCTTGGGCCAAGAGCGAGGAAGAGGCAACTCCGGCCGTCGCTCCAACGCTCGCGATGAATTCTCTGCGTGTCGTCTTCATGGAACGATCTCCCGTGATATTCTGCTCGGAAACGGCGGGGTCAAAACGCGTGGTGCAAGTAGGTTGTGCTTGAGACGCGGAACGGTTAACCGTGAGTTTTCACAGTCGAGCCGCAGATCTGGTGGAGGAAAACGACAAGTCTTGATCGGGGAAACGACGGGGGATCGGCTCCCCGGAATCATCTCATATTCTGTTCGTATTCAAGCTCAACTTCCGCACCAGTTCGGCGTTCTCGGCTACCTGGAAGTCGAACATGCCGACGTTCAGGAAATCTGCACCGGCCTCGATTGCGTAACGGAACCCGGCCTCCGGCTTCACCCGGCCGGCGCCCAGTACCTTGTAGGCGATCCATGGGAGTTCTATCTCAGCCATCATCGCCGTGGTTTTCTCCCGGTCCTTGGATGCGTAATTCACCGTGTTGATCGTTTTCATGATGAAGTCGGGAGTTATGCCGGCTTTGATTGGGACGTCGATCGTCTCGTTCAGGTGTCCGGCCAGGCCGGCCAGCATCCCCTGCTTCCGGATCGTATCGAAATAATACTCCATCTCGGAGACGTTCTTCTCCCGGACCAGTCCGTCACAGGCCGCCCCATGCAGGAAACAGGCGATCGCCCCGTTGTCGGCCGCCAGCTTGATGTATTTCAGAGCGTCTTTCCTGCCCTCCGGCTTCGGCCGGAACCAGTGGGATTGGGCTATCCACTGCAGTCGCTTGCCGGCTTCCTTCTCGAACCGATTGAGATACTTCACGCACGTTTCATCGGTCAGGGTTATGTGGGTGTCGATCCCGTGGTCGTGGCCGATTGCCAAGGTCTCGACAATCTTCTCCTCCGTGAAATAGGCCGCGAACAGTTCTTTGGCGTATTTCAGCGGTTCGGCGTGGGGGTGGCCGGTGAACTGGTTGGCGCCGATTATCAACCGGCCGACATCATGCTTGCCTAGTTTCCGCTTCGGCAAATCGGAAACAGCTTTGGCGCCCGACTCCGCCCCGGTCGCCGACGGACCCGCGCCTACTCCCCCAAAACCGGCCGATGCCGCCAGCGTACCTTCCAAGAATTTCCGTCGATTCACTTTTCCCATGTCAAACCCCGAATCCTGTTGAAGGTTGCCCGCATTGTTCCTTCGACCGACCACAGCCCAACATATACCATCCCCGGTCCGTTCTCAAATGATCCATTGGCGGGCTAGTGCCCCGTCCCAATAGCCCTGCAACGGGTTTCGGCAATTTGGCTTTTCTTGATGGGTCATGGGGCATCACCGCGGCTAGTTCCACTCCGCAACGAATTCCTCGAAGTGAGTCCACGCATTGAGGGCTCGTTT
>JADHUC010000047.1 GCA_016784735.1 Pirellulaceae bacterium
TGGGCTCCGGAAACAAAGGGCAAACCGCTGCCAACGGACGAAGACGTGGAGTGAGACCGTGCGTAGGGGGCTGACCGCGCCGCGGACGCAATCCGCGGTGCGCGCAAGAAGGTCCTGCACTGTCAGTTCGTCCGCGGTTTTGGCTCGGGGCTCAATGACTGGTCTACCGTCGGAGGGAGGCCGCGCCACGCGGAATCCCCACGAAACGGCCCCCAAATCCCCCACCCGTGTCCTTGCGGACGCACCCCCAAGCAACGACAATCGGAAGCATCAATCTCAGACCATATTCCGTAACAGGTTTGGGTAATAGCAGTTTTTTCTCCGTTTTGCGTGAAAGGAGATCGAGAGAATGAGCGACAAGAACGCGAAGAAACCTTCGCGCCGCGAATTTGTGAAAGCATCGGCGGGTGCGATCGCCGGGGCAAGCGTGCTGGGTGGTTTGAGCCTCACTCGCAGCGCCCACGCGGCTGGCAGCGAAGTGATCAAGGTGGCCTTGATCGGATGCGGTGGACGTGGCAGCGGTGCCATCGCCCAGCAGATGAACGCAGACAAGGGCGTCAAACTGATCGCCGTGGCCGACGCGTTTGAGCAAAACGCGAACGGCGTGCTGAACAAACTGAAGAAGTACGGTGATCAGGTGGACGTGCCGTCCGACCAGATCTTCGTTGGTTTGGATGCGTACAAGAAGGCCCTCGCCACCGACGCTGATTTGGTCATCCTTGCGACTCCACCCGGTTTTCGGCCGAGTCAATACAAGGCCGCTGTGGAAGCAGGCAAGCAGATTTTCATGGAGAAACCGTGCTGCATCGATGCTGCTGGTTATCGAATTCTGCAAGAGGCCAATAAGCTGGCGGACGAGAAGAACTTGATGGTCGGCGTCGGACTGCAACGCCGTCACGAGGGCCGTTACATGGAGACCGTCCAGCGACTTCATGACGGCGCCATCGGCGACGTCATGTTCACGCGCGTCTACTGGAACGGCAACGGAATCTGGAATCGCGGGCGCAAAGAAGGAATGACCGAGATGGAGTACCAGGTGTTCAACTGGTACCACTTCTGCTGGGTCAGCGGCGACAACATTTGCGAGCAGCACATCCACAACCTGGACGTCGGGAACTGGGTGCAGAATGCCCATCCGATCGAGGCCAACGGCATGGGCGGATGCGAACGCCGCTACGAAGGCGGTACGGCGGGTACTGGGCAGATCTTTGATCACCACTTTGTCGAATTCACCTACGAGAACGGCGCGAAGATGTACAGCCAGTGCCGTCACATGGCGGGCTGTTGGAGACAGGTTTCCGAAGCCGCCCACGGCACCAAAGGCTCGTCCAATCCCAGTGGCAGGATTTTCGACACCAATGGTGAGGAAATCTGGAAAACCACCGGCGGCGGCGGCGGCCACCAGCAGGAGCAGACCGACTTGCTCGCGGCGTTACGTGCCGGGGAGCGATACAACGAAGGCCCGTACGGTGCAACCAGCAGCATGACCGCCGTCCTGGGACGCATGGCCACCTACTCGGGCAATGTCGTCAAATGGGACGACGCGGTCGAGAAGGGTACCAGCGAATTCCCGGAACAGTTGGCGTGGAACGCACCGGCTCCGGTCCAGAAGGACGCGGCGGGGAATTACCCGATTCCGAAACCGGGTGAATACAAGGCGTACTGAGCAGGCCAGACGCTTTGCAGCGATAAAGCTGTGGTTTTCACAAAGCACCCCGGTTGCTCATAGCAGCCGGGGTGTTGTGACTAACCGTGGGACCGTGTCCAGATACAACCCTCGTTTAACCCGAAGCCGGAGGAGACTGCTGAAGAAGTCGTGGGATAGGCTTCCAGCCTGTCAAATACATGGTTTGGGAAGACGCGGGAATTGAACATACAGAAGATTGGCAGGCTGGAAGCCTACCCCACGTCCGATTTTGCTAGCATGTCAGCAGCCTCCTCCGGCTTCGGGTTAAACAATAAGATCGCAAGAACGGAGGTCGACCGTGATACGATCGCGAATTGTCGGGGCTGGCGGCTTCGGCGGCGCCAACATCATTGAACTGCTGACCGCACATCCCGAGGCCGAGATTGTCTCGTTGGTCGACGTGGATGGTGTTGGGCAGCCCATCAGCGCAAAACACACTCACCTGAAGGGCATCTGCGATTTGCCTGTCTCGGCCCCGGACGACGCGACCTGGGACGATTCGATCGACGTGGTCTTCACGGCCACGCCCGACGGCGTAGGAATGACCGTGGCCAACGACTGCATGAAAGCCGGCGCGCGAATGATCGACTACAGCGGCGACTTTCGCTTCAACAGCGCCGAGGCGTACGCCGGTTACGCCGAACGCATTGGGCGTGATCCGACCCATGCGGCTGTCGACCTGCTGCCGCGATCCGTCTATGGGATCGCCGAACTGCATCGAGCGGAAATCGCCGATGCTGCAATGGTCGGCAACCCCGGCTGTTTCGCCGTCTCGGCCATCCTGGGCGCGGGCCCGGCGGTGCGCGACGGTCTGATCGACACCAGCACGATCATCTGCGACGCCAAGACAGGCGTCTCGGGCGCAGGGATCAAACCGGCGCAGACGTTCCACTACCCGCTGCGCTACGAAAACATGAACGCGTACAAGATCGCCGCCCATCAACACAACTTCGAGATCGAAAGGGAGCTGTCGTTGCTGGCGGGCGCCGAACTGCGTGTCACGCTTACGACCCAAGTTGTCCCCCTGTGCCGCGGAATCATGACCACGGTCTACGGACAATTGGCCAATCCGTCGACGACGGCTCAAGAGCTGTACGAGGCATATGCTGCCTTCTACGACGGTTCGGCTTTTGTGCGAGTCGAGCCGCAAGGAACGCCCACGTCCAACAACGACGTGCGCGGCTCGAACCTCTGCGTCCTGTCGGTCAACGTCGACCCGCGCACGGGCCGAATGATCGTCGTCTCGCACATCGACAATCTGATGAAAGGCCAGGCCGGATCAGCGCTGCAAAACATGAACGTCATGTTCGGCCTCGACGAGACCATCGGACTACGCCGCCCGGCCTTCTATCCATAGATGGCAACAATGTAACAGTAGCTGGTAATCGCTCCTTGTCCGCTCGCCTTGGCATCGCCGAGACTGACCTGAGATAGGAGACAACGAATGCGCACCTCCTTGGTCTTTCTGTCCATGCTGCTGGTTGTCCACTTCGCCGAACTAGGTCAGGCCGAGCCGAAAACGCCGGCTCCGCTACGACCGGTGGTGGAGGTCGAAGAGGATGTCTTCGCGATCGAGTTTGCAGAAAACGGTGCCAGTCCGATGTGGTGCTACGGCTCGACATGTTTGGTGCGCGTCGGCGAGGACGTATTTGCCAGTGGATTGGAGACGCTGAAGGATGCGAAGCCTCTGAACAACGTTCGTTGGACGTTGTGGAAACGAGGCCCCAATGGCTGGGAGCTTCAACAAGCAGACCCGAAAGATCGTACGCGCGAGCCTTGCCCCATCGTGGGTTTTGCCGACGGACGGCTTTTCATGTCGGTCAATCCAACCCTGTCGCAAGATCCCGATGCACGTACCGGGCCGGCACGGCCGGAGGTGTTGTCGTTTTCGGCTGCGAATACGAAAACTCCGTTCAAGACGCTCGTTCCCGACTGGAAGGAAGAACCCAGCTTCACCGAACATTCCTATCGCAGCTTCGCGGGCGATGGCCAGCGCGGCGAACTGATTCTGTTTCAGAACGTCGGCTATAGTCACTCGCAGTGGGCGTTTCTCGATCGCGACGGGAATTGGTCGGCGACAGGAAAGCTGGTCTGGCCCAAACGAGCCGATCCCAAACATGCACCGTACAACTCAACTCGCGCACGAGTCAACTATCCCAATGTCGTGCTCGAAGATCGGGCCGTCCATCTCTGTGGTGCTTCGGCTTTCAACAAGTGGGAACGCGTGCAAGACGATCCGAAATTGATGGGCCGCCAATGGAGCAATCGTTGGCGTCGGCTGTATTACACCTGGACGCCGGACATTGCGACCGGCACGTTCAATCCCTGGGTCGAGATTGCCAGCACAGACAAGACCGGAGGCTGGCTCTTCCCCGCCGACATGTGGCTGGCCCCTGACGGCCGCGTCCATCTGCTGTGGATGGAGTTTCCTATCAGCGAGAAGCTACGCGACGAGTATTTTCCTGATATCCCTCGCATCACTTCCATGAAATACGCGGTTGTGGAGAACGGCCAAGTCGTCGGTCGGCGTACTTTGCTCGAAGGCGGAGAAGGGCTTTCGGGCGTGCTGCCCCGATGCGGCCGGTTTCACGTGACGCCGACGGACAGACTGGTGGTCTTCTACTACGTCGACGGCACTGATTCGGTGGGCGAAACAATCCGCGAAAACCGCCTGATGGAAGTGCACTCTGACGGGACACTCGGCGAGCCCATTCCCGTTCCTCTGAAATATCCACTCGGCGGGTTTCTCGGGTTCTTCACCGCGACAGCGCGCGGAGGCTCCCCGACATCGACGACCTTGGACCTGCTAGGCTACCGCGTCTACAGGCCCGACGCAGATCGAACGCTGGGCAAGTATCCGCAACACGCTATAAGTACGCCTAATAGAATCAGCTACGCGCGGATCCGGCTTAAGTAGGCGTCGGCGAAATGTCGGGGGATTGTGGCTGCTCGCAGGATGCCGATTTCGGCAAGGGGGCAACTTCGCCAGAGGCGTTGGCTTGAGGGCCCGACCCGAGCCCAGAGTTCGCGTCTGGTCAGGAACAACCGGGCAGCATGATGAGGGCGGCCAACAACACGATCGAGAGTGCGAATCGTTTCATTCGTCTGCTTCCGCTATTAAGATAGGGACATCGTCTGCACGGGTGTGATGGAGACTTCATCACGCCACTTGGATCATATCGGTTCAGTGGCAGTCGGGCAATCATCAACTTTGTCGCTTCATCCGTAATTTTGGCGGCATTAGGATCGCCATTAGGGTACCGTCCCGATTACGGCAGCATTCGACATCGTTTAACCGCAAGCCGGAGGCGTGCGCGTCCCCCTCGCGCACGCCTCCGGCTTGCGGTTAAACGAGGAAATTGCCTTGATCGCGAACGAACCGTTCGGGCCAACAGGAGAACGCTCAATGCTTCGTACGGCTGGGATTTTCGTGTTCTTCACGGCAATGCTAATGTCACAGGCGGGGCGTCCGGCCGAACGGTTCGAACTCGTCTTGAAAGGCGGACGGATCGTCGACGGAACCGGATCGCCCTGGTACGTGGCAGACGTGGCGATAAGCAGCGGAAGGATCGTCAAGATTGGACGCATCGACGGGAAAGACGCGGAACGATCCATCGATGTCTCCGGATTGGTCGTCGCGCCCGGTTTCGTCGACATGATGGGCCAGACGGCGTCGCCCATGCTGGAAGATCCCAAATCGGCGCTCAACTCGCTTACGCAGGGCATCACTACGATCAACGCGGGCGAAGGGGCGTCGGCTGCACCGCTGGCTCCGGAAGCTGATCGATCTGCCGGTTGGCACACGATGGCCGAGTATTTTCAATTGCTCGACACCAAGGGACTTCCCATGAACGTGGTTCAAACCGTGGGTCACACCCAGGTGCGGCGAATTGTCTTGGGCGAAGTGGACCGGCAGCCGGACGACGAGGAAATGGAACGGATGAAGGATCTGGTGCGCGAGGCCATGGAGGCCGGGGCGATCGGCGTCTCGACAGCCCTGATCTATCCTCCGGCGGTCTACGCCAGCACGGAGGAGATTGCCGAGCTGGCCAAGGTCGCTGGCGAATACAGTGGACGCTACTACACACACATCCGCAACGAAGGCGACCAGTTGTTGGAGGCAATCGACGAAGCCTTGGAGATCGGTCGCTCGGCCGGAGTGCCGGTACACATCTTTCATCTGAAAGCCGCCGGGCGCAGCAATTGGCCCAAGATCGAACAAGCCATCGCCAAGATCAAGGCGGCGCGGGCGGCGGGCCAGCAAGTGACGGCCGACATCTATCCCTACATCAACAACGGACTTGGCATCCAGTCGCTGATTCACCCGCGACATTTCGCCGAAGGCCGCGGCCACCTGCTGGAACGACTGGACGATCCAAAACTGCGGGCGGAGATTCGCGACGAGATGGAAAACCAAGGCGGCTGGGAGAACTGGTATCGACACGTGGGGAACGATTGGAGCAAGGTGATTGTGGGTCGCACGGGCGACGAACGCTATGCGAAACTGTCAGGCCAAAGCCTTGCCGCCATGGCCGAGTCACAAAACGAAGATCCCTGGGACACGTTTTTCAATCTCGTGCGAAGCGGCGCGTTCGCGTTGCCCCAGACTATGACCGATGCAAACAAGATCCGGCTGATGCGCGAGCCGTTCATTTCATTTTGTACCGACGTGGGACCGGTCGGCGGGTCGCGCGTTTCGTCCCATCCTCGCGGCTACGGCGCGTTTCCGCGAATGCTCTCGCGTTATGTGCGTGATCTGGGGGCTACCACGCTGGAACGCGCCGTGGCGCAAGCCAGCGCGGTGGCGACCAACGACGTGATGGCTTACGACCGCGGCCGGATCGCCGAGGGACTGGCAGCCGACATCGTCGTGTTCGACTACGAGAAGCTCGCCGATCGCGCGACATTCGCCGAACCGCATCGGCTGTCCGAGGGAATGAAGTACGTCGTGGTGAATGGACAGATCGTGCTGGAGGACGGAAAGCTCACGGGCAAACGCTCGGGCCGCGTACTCCGAGGTCCCGGCTACGATCGCGACACTGCGCCATCAGCCGTCAGCACAGGTAAGGCGGACGCTCGCACCGCGAGCTTCGACCGTATGGTCTGCGAATTCATGGAAAAGCATCACGTCCCAGGTCTCGCTTTGGCCGTGACCGACAGAGGGCGTCTGGTGTACGCACGCGGTCACGGCTACGCCGATGTCGCGACAAAGGAGAAGGTCACGCCGACCAGTCTTTTTCGAATTGCCAGCATTTCAAAACCGATCACGGCCGTCGCCATCTTGCAGTTGGTCGAGCGAAATCGGTTGAGCCTGGATGACAAGGTGTTCGACATATTGAAACACGAGCCTCATTTGGAAAAGGACGCCAAGCGGGACGAACGTCTGCAGGCAATTACGATCCGGCATCTTCTCCAACACCGGGGCGGTTGGGACCGGGGCAAGTCGTTTGACGCGATGTTTCAATCGGTCAGATTTGCCGAGGCTTTGGGCACCCAACCACCTGCCGGAACGGACGAAGTGATTCGCTTCATGCTCGGTCAGCCACTCGACTTTGAACCCGGCGAGCGTTACGCCTACTCGAACTACGGATACTGCCTGCTGGGGCGAGTGATCGAAGCCGTTACGAACGAAGACTACGTCAAGACGCAAGTCCTTGCCCCGCTTGGCATCCACACCATGCGAGTAGGGAAGACGCGGCTTGACGGACGAAGCGAAAGCGAGGTCCGCTACTACGATCCGCGCAAAGGTCCATCGGTGTTTGCCGCGGACCTGAACGAGCTGGTGCCCCAACCGTACGGTGCATGGCATCTGGAAGCGATGGATGCACACGGCGGATGGCTCGCGTCGGCCGTGGATCTGGCCCGGTTTGCCCGCGCTTTTGACGATCCGACAAAGTGCAAGATCCTCAGTCCAGACAGCATCCAGGAGATGTTTGTCAGGCCACCAGGACTGGCGGGACATGACGAAGATGGAAAGCCCAAGCCAGTGTATTATTCATGCGGCTGGCTCAACCGAGTCGAGGGCGACGGCAAGCTGAACCGCTGGCATACCGGATCACTGCCGGGCACCGCAACTCTCCTGGTACGACGCCACGATGGCCGAAACTGGGTGGTGCTAATGAACGCCCGCATGAGTCCTCAAACGTCGCATCTCGGAGGTGCTATCGACAGCCTTGTCCACCAAGCCGCAGACGAAGTAACGGCGTGGCCCGAGTATGACCTATCTGAAGAGTTCCAGTAGACCTATGAATCCCAATCGCTTTGTTCTCGTTGCGTCACTGGCCGTCTTTGGGGCGATTGCCGCCAAGGCGGCCCCGGACAGGCCCTCGCGAGGTGTTGCGTTCAACGGTGTGACCTCCTACGCAAAAGTCGACGAGACGGATGTTCTTGACTTGGAAGCCCTCACCCTGGCCGTTTGGGTCAAGCCCGGCGAGCAGCATGCATCGCAAGTGCTTCTTGGCCGCGGCGATGCCGGGCGTTTGTTCACGTTTTACTTCCACGAGAGCCGAGTCCGGATGTTGGTGGAATTCCAGCCGGGGAAGTACACCCACGCCAATTGTCCTGTCCCGCCAAAAGACGTTTGGACTCATCTTGCCGGTTCCTACGACGGCGAACAGATCAAGCTGTACGTCAACGGCCGACTGCAGGCGACCGTTTCGGCTCCTGGGAGGATACCGCAGGCGGACGCGCCGCTCTTCATTGGGGCCTTGTCCCCAGGGCAACGTTTTTTGCTCGGCCAACTCGAAGATATCCGTGTGTGGCGGCGCGCGCTCACCGACCAGGAGATCGCCACGGTTGCCGAGGGCGACGAAGGCACCACGCGACGTGACGAATTGGTGGGTCGATGGACCACTGAGCATCTAAACGGATCAAGTTGGCCAAGCGAAGCAGGTGCACGATTGACCGCCAAGTATTTTCGCGATTTCTCATTCGAAGTCCGAACAGCCGACGGGTATCGAGGTATTTGGTACCAGTGCGGAGAGCAAGGGGGAGAATACAAGTACAAATACAGCGGTGGGCTGGGCACCTACTGCGCAAAACATCGTCCGTTTGCTATCTACGTCGAAGAAGTGAACAAGACGTTCTTCTGTTACGGCGGCACCGACGCGGACAACCGCACGCTTCTGCACATGGTGTCGTACTACGATCACGCGACCGACACCGTCCCACGGCCGACGATCCTGTTGGACAAACACACGACCGATGCCCACGACAATCCGGTGATCTCGATTGACGCCGCAGGACACATTTGGATCTTCTCCAGCGCCCATGGCACCGCGCGCCCGGCGTTCATTTCGGTCAGCAAGAAGCCTTACGACATCGAGGAATTCGAGTACGTGCTGAGGACGAATTACTCCTATCCGCAACCGTACTACTCGTCCGACGAAGGCTTCCTATTGCTTCACACTCGCTACAGCGGCGATCAACGGTTGTTGTACCAGTCCGCCAGCGTGGAAGGACGCACCTGGTCAGAACCGAAACTACTGGCCGCCATCGAGTGGGGGCACTACCAGGTGAGCGGCCGACGCACGGGCAGAATCGGAACCGCGTTCAACTACCATCGGGCCCACCCGCGCGACGGCAGCCATTGGCGAACTAATCTGTATTACATGCAGACTGACGACTTTGGCGCCACGTGGCAGAATGCGGCCGGTGAGACTCTTCAGATACCGCTGGACGAACCACAGAATGCTGCCCTCGTCCATGACTACGAGAAAGAAGTGCTGGACGTTTACGTGAAAGACATAGTCTTCGATTCAAAGAATCAACCGATCGTTCTGTACCTTAGCAGCCTCGGCAACGAATCCGGCCCACACAACGATCCACGTACCTGGCGTACCGCACGCTGGACCGGAAAGGAATGGGAAAGGCGAGATGTCCTGGTTTCCGACAACAACTACGACACGGGTTCGCTGTACGTGGAAAGCGACTCCATGTGGCGCCTGATCGCGCCAACTCAGCCGGGACCGCAGCGATACAATGCCGGCGGCGAAGTGGCCATCTGGATCAGCATCGATCAGGGCAACTCCTGGAAAATGATGAAACAGTTGACCCACAACAGCCAATACAACCACACGTATTGCCGCCGCCCTGACAACGCAGCCTCTGACTTTTACGCCCTCTGGGCTGACGGTCACGGCCGCGAGCCATCGCTCAGCCGACTGTACTTCACGGATCGTGAGGGCATGCACGTATGGCGTCTACCGGTTAAGATGCAGGGCCAGACCGCTCGGCCGGAAGTGGTCCGATATTAGCAGGCGATCTCAAAGAACCGTCCGGCCAGGCTTTTTCGGAAAGCGGGAGGGCGAGATGCCCTGTCGCAAATTCTATTAGATTCTGGAGCATTCGTAATGCATCGCCAACGCATCACTCGGCGAGAAATGCTGTGGTATTCGGTAGCGTCCTTCAGCGGGACTCTGATACCGAGTGCTGCCCGTGCTGATGAGAAGCCGTCGCCGAGGCAGCAGACGCTGAAGCGACCGATAACTTGGCGGCGTGATCCGCGAAATCCGATTCTACCGCCCGGCCAGGCTGGCTCGTTCGATTCAACGCGGTGCATGAATCCGTGGGTGCGTCGCGTGGGCGGCGAATACCATTTGTACTACTCGGGCGGCGACGACCAGGGCCGCCAGCGTATTTGTCTTGCCACCGCCTCGGTCGACGATCTCGGCGTGTGGCAGCGGCACGGACCCTTATTCGATATTGGCCCGAACGGTGCGTTCGATGCGCGCTGGTGTGTGCTGCCGCACGTTATTCGAATGGCACCGGATCGTTGGCATCTGTACTACACAGGCAATTGCGGCCGCGGCAAGGGGCTGAGTGCATTTCCCGGCATGGGAATGGCCATCAGCCGCGATGGGAAGTCCTGGGGCAAGTACAAAGACAATCCGGTGCTTGCGCCCAGCGGCAAGGACGGCGATCCCGATGCCGTCGGCATGGGCGGCGGTTCGGTGTTGCAGGCCCGATTGCCCGGCGGCGGTTCCGAGTGGCGATTCTATTACACGGGGGCCCCGACGATTGGCAACACGGTCTTTCTGGATCAGAACAAGACGGTATGCTTAGCAGTTTCACAAGACGGCATCCATTGGACAAAACGCGGGGCCGTGATGCTGCGCGACCCGGATCGTGATTACGAGAACATCGCTGCGGCCACGCCGGTCGTACATCAGAACGCCGATGGCAGTTACCGCATGTGGTACTCGGCCATCGGAACGCGTTGGGGCTACTACAGCATCTGCTACGCGGAATCCGATGACGGAATCCACTGGCGGCGAGGAGAACACTACGGCGACAACCTGCAACTGACACCGCAAGGCGATGGCTGGGAGAAGCAAATGGTCGAATACCCCTCGGTGATCCAAGAGGGAGATCGGCAGAGGTTGTTCTACTGCGGAAACGGCTACGGCGGGACAGGAATCGGCACCGCACTGAGCGACGCCTGACGGGCCGCGTTTCGTCAGATTGGGAGATTGCTACTGATGACACTACACACGGTTTTCGTTTTGTGCCTGCTGGCGAGCGATCTTTCTTATCAGGAGAACTTCGTCAACAACCCGTCATTTGAAGAGGACCGGGATCGGGATACACTCCCCGATGGTTGGCGCCCTTATGCATTCGATTCGCCGGCCGGATTGGAATGGGATGACACCGCCTCACGAACGGGCAAACGTAGCTTCAAGATCAGCGACTCCTTCCGCTCGGGCGACCAACGCGACTGGCAACGCTGCACGGGACGCTGGGTTGCCGCGGCACGGCCGATCGAGGCGGGGAGCGAATACAAGCTGGAGGTGTGGGTCAAGACCGAAGGCGTCACCGGACAGGCCTATGCACATTTGGCTTGGCAACGTGGTTCGAGATGGTTGAACGAAACCGCGACCGAACGCGTTTCGGGCACAGAAGACTGGCAGAAGCTGACCGTCTTGGCCGTTGCTCCGGCGGAGGCGGACGCATTGATCGTCTCGTTGAACCTGGCACGCAGCAAAGGATCGGCTTGGTTCGACGACGTGAAGGTCTCAGGCAAAAGCGACGAACTCCCCACGGTGGAATACGTATTCAAGGATACCAAGGACTGGTTTCCGTTCGAATTTCCGCTGGACGATACGAATCTGGATAGTATTGACCTGACCGGCCTGCTGGACGCCCCCGCGGGAAAGCGTGGGTTTGTCACCGTGCGGCCCGACGGGCATTTCTATTTCGAGGATGGCACGCGGGCGCGATTCTTCGGCACAAACGTGGGTGGCCGAGACTGCGCTCCCGACAAAGACTTGGCCCGTGTCGTTGCCGCTCGACTAGCCAAGTACGGCGTCAACATGCTTCGGCTGCATTCGATGGACGGCCGCTGGGGCCCGCTGATCGACTACCGCGACGGCACATCTCAGCAGTTTGATGCCGATGCCCTCGATCGGATCGACTACTTCATTGCTGAACTCAAAAAGCGAGGCATCTATGTCTACCTCGACTTGCTCGACTACCGGCAATTCCGCACGGCCGACGGCGTCAAGCATGGCGACGAATTCACTCACAACTGGCAAGGCTCGATGAAGGGCGCGTCCATTTTCGACGAGCGTATGATCGAGCTGCAAAAGGACTATGCCACAAAGCTGCTTACGCACCGCAACCCGTACACGGGGCTGCGGTACGTGGACGAGCCCGCCGTCGCGGTGGTCGAAACGACGAACGAAAACTCGATCTTCTACTTTTTCAATATGTCAGGATTGTCGCTGCCATATTATCGCGACCAGCTACAACAACGCTGGAACCAGTGGTTGGCGTCGCGATACGACAGCCGAGAGAAGTTGGCGAGCGCGTGGACGGACGACGAAGGCCGCTGCGCACTGCTGCCGGACGAGGTACCGGCAAAGGGAAATGTGGCACTGTCCTTCGGCATGCTCAGCCGTTTCCGGCCGACTGTCGAGGGCAAACCGGTCGACCCTTTGCTCAGCCCGCCGCGCGTGAGTGACTTGCTGCGTTTCTTCGTCGAGATTCAGCGGCACTACTACGACACGATGCGAGTACACCTGAAGCAACTCGGCGTCCGAGTGCCGGTCGCGGGCACGAACCAGCAGTTCGTCGTAGTCGACACCGAGGTCGATTCCATGAACGATTTCATGTCGCGCAATCAGTACTGGCGTCATCCCCATCGTAGCGCGAAGCCGTTCTACAAGTTCGCCAACGACGCGCTGGTTCACGTCGACATTCCGACCGAGCGCAATCCGCTGTCGGTGATTGCACGTACCACTGTGGCCGGAAAACCGCAAGCAGTAGCCGAGTTCAACTTCCCCTGGCCAAACGAGTATCGCAGCGAAGGGCTATTGATGTCGGCTGCCTACTCGTGCCTGCAGGACTGGGACATCTTCTTGCTGTTCTCCTACGAACTGAAGGACAAACGATTGTCGATGTTCCGCAGCCAGTCCGACCCGGCCCGCTGGGGTGAATTCCCCGCAGCCGCAATGATGTTCCACCGCAACGACGTGGCCGCGGCCCGGAACGAAGTGCACGTTGTCCACACGCCGGAGGACACCTACACGCCACGTCCGCATACCCGGAACGCCAAGTACACGAACTACCGATTCCTCACGTTCACATCGAAAGTGCGAAACGTGTTCATCGAAGACGCCTACCGCGGGGCTGCTGACGTAGTGTTGGCTTGCGGACCCTCGGCGGAAGCCGAGATTGAAGGCAATGCGAAAGTGGTACGGCTTGCCGAACGACCATGGGAACAGTGGCTGTATCCGAAGTTTGTCGAAGCGGCTCGCGAACTGCGATTGGCGGGCTACGACGGCATGGATGCCGAAACAAAGCGAATGGACAGCGATACCGGCGAACTGTCTTTGGACTACGGGGAAGGCGTATTGACGATCAATACGCCATGCACCAAATCGGCCATCGGTTATCTCGCCAAGGCGGACGCGATCGACCTGGACGGATTGCGTATTGATTGCCAGACAGAGTTCGCCACCGTGACGGCTACGTCGCTGGATGGAGCCCCGATCGGCCAGTCGCGTCACATACTGTTGACCTCGGTCGGCCGCGCGGAGAACACCGCGCAAGGTTTCTGGCCGCCGACGGCGAAACAACGTTCCTGGGGATCCATGTCCTGGATGCTGCCGGGCGAAGGGCGGCTGCCTGTGATCGTCGAACCGGTCCAGGCAGAAGTTCGCCTCAGGGTCCCAGGTCCGGCGACCGTTTACGCGCTGGACGCGACCGGCAAACGCGGCGACCGCCTCGAAGCCACCATCGACTCCGGGACGCTACGACTGAATCCCGCGGCCGCGCGAAGCATCTGGTGCGAAATCGTCGTGCCGTGAAGTGTAGGGTGGGCCAAACGGACCAACGCAAACCGCGCTGGCCATGGCAACGATGTCCGCCATGTCGAATCGTTTCAGCGCATCGTAACGCCAGTGCAGGCCCACCAGAATACGCGTTCCATCGTGAAATGCGCGCATCTCGGCAATTGAAACCGCATTCCGGTGGGCCCGCGCTCCGTCTTCTCGCTCGCAACCATCTTCGCCCGCGCCACCTGTCCTCAGCATTCGCGTCGAACCGGTTGTCCGCTTGGCCCACCCTACCTCGTTTGACCAACCACGTCTGCGAGCTTCTTCAGCGTCTGCCGTTCCACGGGATCCAACTGCTCGAAGAGCCTCTTCTCGCGCATGTCGAAAGATCGGCGAGGTTGGGCATCGGGGCCCCACCGGTTATCGCCGTTGTGGAAGCACCAGCCGGCGGCGCCGCCCTTGATCGCGCCGCGGAGATCGGTTGCGAAGTCCTCTACCTTCGGCTGCCAGCCTTTGCTGAAATCGCGTCGAAACGGTTCCTGGTAGTGAACCGGGATTACGCGCTCGAACCCGCGCATCCAAGTCAGGTACTCGCTGGTCGTCCGGGCCGTCTCACCTGCCGAACGAGGATTTCGTGGCCGGTGGGGGCTGAGGAAATCAACCTTGACGTCGAGCAGATAGCGACGAACGTCTTCTTTCGATATGTCGCGCACGAAGGAGATTGTGACCAGCCGCCTTTCATCTACCTTCTTGATGCTATCGCGAAGCGTGCGTGCATCTTCCATCGACACGTACTTGGTCGAGACGGTTCGGCTGCGGATGTTGTGCTCGTTGGCCATATCCAGATACCAGTTTCGCCATGCTCTCAGCTCAGTAGTCAGCGTTTCGAGCGCCTTGGCGTGCTTGTCGAGAGCCGAGACATGGGCGTTGCCCAAGCGGCCTTCGCCTCGGGTGAGCGTTACGTCGACAATCATGCTGCGCCGGTCGCATTCGGCCACGAGCCATTTCAACTTGTCCATGTAGGATTCACGCACGCGTCCTTCGTTGTCGACGGCCGACACATCGTTGTCGAATGCACTCCACGTGGCCCACACTCGAATCCAGTTGATGCCGCACCGCTGCATGTCGTCCAAGTCGCGGCGTATGAACTGCTGTGACGCTCCCAACGCCCCGTAGTAGCTGATGCCGTGCAGAAATGTCGGTTCTCCGTTAATCGTGAAACGAGTGCGGTTGATTTCCAGCCGCGTCTTGGGCTGAGTCGGCTCGGCAGTCGAATCAGCCGCCATCGTGGCTGGCGACACTGGGAGGGAGCCGACAGCCAAAAACGCTACAGAGGAAAGAACAACGATTCTGGCGGACTTGGACATGATCATCTCCTTGCACAGAACTCGGCGCTACTATTACTCTCTATGGCAGACTATATTGACTGGGACGCCGGATGGGAATAGTACCGAGCCGCCTCGAGATAAGCCATAAGATCGCGCATGACGCGGTTCCCTAGTTTAACCGCAAGCCGGAGGCGTGCGCGTCCGGTGACGTTCGCCCAACGCGCACGCCTCCGGCTTGCGGTTAAACAATATCGAACGATGCAGAGGTAGGAGAGACGAGAATGAGATCCAAAACCGAATCGGGGAGGACATGGGCAGCAGTAACAACGCTGGCGGCGGTATTCTGTATCTGGCGAGTTGGGGCATGTCAGGCGGGCGAATCACAGGACAACCTTAGTCCCCACGTCAAATTACAAAGCGTCTCGTTGACGGATGTTCGCTGGACGGAGGGGTTCTGGAAGCAGAAGTTCGATGTGGTCAAGGACGTGACCATCCCCCAGATGTGGACTTACATGAACGGCGAAGGGAACTCGCATTGGACGAACTTCCTCCTGGCCGCCGGGGCGGCGTTGTCGTGTTGAATGGCAATGCGGTGGCGGTTACGGATCCCGACTGGTCGCACGAGCCGTACGTCTCGCCCGTACTGTACAAGGAATTCGATCCGACCGAGCCCCGGCCCGTGTCGCTGAAACTGATCCCCTACTACGCCTGGGCCAATCGCGGCATCTCGCAGATGACCGTCTGGCTACCCGTACGGTAGAAGCGGATCCAGAGACGCGAGCAGTACTACCTTCTACGCCACGATCTCTCGTTTGCGATTGACGTAGTCCCAGACGACGTACCGGTCCAAGTCGTTCCCGGCCGTGAAGAAGACGCGGCCTTTGGTGGATTCGGCCAACCGGTAGGCGAATCGGATGTCCTCCTCGGATTGTGACCAGCTTGGCACGAGGAACATGTTGATCGTGATTCCCTCGCGCTGGCACAACATGCCTTCTCGCATCGTGGCCGCTTCGGTCAACGCATCGGGCGGATAAAGCAGATACAGCCACGGGCCGTCGAAGTGGGCGGTGGGAAGTCCGTCGGTGATCAGGATGATCTGGCGATTGGGCGTGTCTTGAGCGGCCAGGGACTGCCGCGCCATTTGCAGCGATCGCTGGATGTTGGTGAAGTGCGGCGGGATCTGTAGCTCGCTGATATCGTCGCGGCTCATGTCCACGCGGAATCGAACGACCGGATCGTAGATGGTCACGGGTTTGGGCAACAGGTCGATGATCTCTCCGCCATGTCGCGGTTTGGCAAACGTATACATCTCGACGAAGTTCAGGTAGTCGCCGGGATACTCGCTGCGGATCAGTCCGCTGAGGGCCAATGCCATTCGTTTGACGTGGACGTATTGCCCGTCGTAGCGCATGGAACCGCTCATGTCCATGATCACTACCGTCGCACACTTCGGCGTGTTGCGAGTGCGGTGGACTTCGATGTCTTCCGACTTCAGACGAATGGGAAGCTGGACCCCGCCGCGAAGCATGGCGTTGATCATCGACTGCGGAATGTCCATGTGCGTGATCGAATCGCCGAATTCGTACGGTTTCGTTTGCTGCAATTCGACGGCGCCTTCGCCAACAACCGGCCCCTGATGCCGACCGCTACGCGATGGTTCGAGGTTGCTGAAGATCCGCTCTAGCAGTTTGCTCTGAAACAGCTTGTAGGCTTGGGGCGTGAGACGAAACGCGCCATTCTCGTTCGTCAAGCCTTGGCGTTCCGCCATCTCGCGCATGTAGTCCTCGACCATCTGCTGCAGTTCTTCCAGCCGTTCCATGTCGCCCGGTTCAGTGAACTCGGCCAACGCGTCCATGTCGATCACGGCGATCTGAGCCGTTTCGCGAGCTTGCTCAAGCTGTTTCAACAGTTCGTCGATTCTCTCCAGTTCCTCCTTGATCTCCAACGCCTGCGGTACCGTCATTGGTGTTCGACCGGTGAACTCGTATTTCGCCGCCAATTCGTCCACCTGGTACTTGTCGCCCAGCGTCTCCATCAAATGGAGCAACTGACGGGCGAAGGGCGAACGTTCGTCGTCGAGCGAATACCACAGACGCTCGAAATCGTAGATCTGTTCCTCGCGTACGGCCCGCACGAATCGTTGCCGCAGTCGGTGTGGCGGGTCCAAGCTTATGGCCAGCTCACGGTAGTCGCGGCCAGCCGTGCCTTGGACCGTATCGGTCTCGTATTTCGCCAGGATTTTGCGTTTGCGTTCCAGGAGAATCGCGATCAGTGCGTCCAGGCTCGGGCCGAGGCCCGCGATCTGGCTGGGATCGATGCGGACGGCCCGCGCCAGTTCCTCGTCGGTCAATTGGTGCATTCCACCGAACATCAGCATGTGCTCGAATGCCGGTGTAACCATGTCCGGCGGCGGTTGCGTCGGGCTGGGGAAGTTCTTCGGGTCGTACTTCTGATACGTATGGATAACGCCGCCAATCGGGCGAGATCGTTTCATGCGGTGACCTCTCGAACGCATGGAGAAATCACTCCGCCAGCAGCCAGTCCACGGCGGCTTGGGGCGTCTGCTGCGAACTGCCGCTGAACAAAGTGACGGAATCGTCTTTGCCATCGACATCGTAGGCAGCGGCCACGATTTCGGGAACCTTCTTTTCTCCTGCCAGCCACAGCTCTTGCGGCGAACAAAGGGCCAACAGAGCCGGAAGATCCCCGTATTTCACGGGCCCAGGGACGAAATCCGGGTCGCGGTAACTGGTCAGGTTGACAAATCGGAATCCGCCCGTGTCCACCGCGACACGTTCGACGGCCGAGCCGGCCTGTGCGGCAGCCGCAGCCGCCAACGGTCCGGCTCCGTTCAGCCCGACCAACGCGACCTGCTTCGGCCGTGGTTTCTGCTCGTAGGCGAACGCCGTGAGTGTCAGAATGTCGTGTATGCGACTCGCGAACACCGTGTGGTTGTAGCCGAAGGTATACCCGGCATACTGCCTTGGGTTCTTCACAACCGGTGTTTCAGCCAACGGTTTGCCATCGGGCAGGAATTCACCTTGGTACAAAAGGTCCGCGCCCAACACGACGATTCCGGCAGCAATCAGCCGGCGGACTTCGGGCCTCGGCCGGCCATCGTCGCCAAACAGACCGCGTTTGCCGTCGCCGTCGACCCAGATCACCACAGTGCCTTTCGGCTTCGGTTTCTTGGGTTGTAGCATCACGATGGGAAGCGATTCGCCGTGGTCTTTGGCTTCAAGCAGACACTTGTACTCTACGAAGTCGCCACGGTCTTCCAGCCCGTCTTTCTGCTGGCCAAGCTCGCCCACGCCCCACAGAGATCTGCCTATGATTGTATCGAAAGCCTCTCCGACCACTTCGCGGTACTTGGCCAGCGATTCTGCGTCTTTCGGCGCCAGTGCGGTGATTTGCTGGTCGGATTGTTCGGCCATCCACTTGATCAGTGATCGCTCGTATTCGTCGCCGCCCTGGGGTTGAGGGTGTTTTTCATCCCAAATCGTGTATTCTTCCGGCGTCAGCGGTGGAAAATCGTTTTCGACAACCGGCTCGGGCAAACGCAGCTTCAGATGCTTGTTGAACCAACTGTACATCATCGCGCGTGTCACGTAGTTGTAGTTGTGCGGGAAATGCAACATCGACTTGCACGTCACGTTGTTCTTTGCACCGATCAACTGGTAGACCTGCTGCAACTCGGGAAAACCCTTCGTCATCATATCCTTGGTCCAGTCGTTGGCGGCGGTCATTCCCTGCGGTCTCGGAGCAAACAGAGCCGCCAGCTCCACGTTGCCCGTGCCCACTCGCAGCAGGCAGCAGTTCTCGCACGTGCAGCCGCCTTGCATGGCCGTCGAGACCATACCCTGTGGAAAAGCAACGATAGGACGCTCGTCGATCGCGCCCAGTAGAATCGTCTGAGTGCCTCCGCCGCTGCCGCCGGTGACGCCGATTCGCTGCGGATCGACATCCGAGAGGCTGCACAGAAAGTCCAGCCCGCGGATCGAGTTCCACGTCTGCAATCCCATGATGCTCTGCATACGCAGTTCGGCTTGCGTGCTGAAGAAGCCCCAGCTTTCCTTGGTATCGAATTCCGGACGCTGCTTCGAGAAGCCGTGGGCCAATTGTCGAGAAAGCTGGACGCTGTCGGCATAGCCGAGCATGTCGAAGATGAACGTCACGCAGCCCATGCGCGCAAGCTGAGCACATCGCGCGAGCTTCGGGTACCGGCCCGATGCTTCGAATCTTTCGGCGCCCTGCACGAGCAGCTTGCGAATGTTCTTCTCGCCGTAATCCTGCAAGCGTCCACCGTGTCCGTGAGGGCAGAGCACGGCGGGCAGGCGGCCGGTTTTGCCTTTCGGACGGAACAGCAGGCCCGTGACGTAGTGATTGGGGCAACTTTCGAAGTAGACTTTATCGACCGTGAATCCCTCGCGATCGACGCGGCCGTAGATCTGCGGGTTCAGCGGCGTCTTCTCCGGCATGGGCCAGAGCCCCGTGGCCACGAGTACACGATGCCGCAATTCTTCACGTCGCTTCTCCCAAGCATCTTTCGTTTTGGGCACGATAAAGGGAAAGTAACCGTTCAGGTCCTTTGGCAGTTGGAGCCGCCGATCGTCCGGCACCTGACCATCCGGCAGAACACGTGGTCCGGCGGCTTCGAGCGATCCGATGAACACGAGAACTGTAAGGCATACCAGTACGGCACAGTGAAGAAGCGAGCGAAACAGTCTACTTGTCATGGCGAAGGTCCCCTGCGATGTTAGGCTGGAAGCGTACGGCAGGCTTATTTATACCGGATTACGGAAGGCGTTGACAAATCGCATGGCAACAAATCCCCTGCGTCGCGAGTTCTACGATCGCGACCCTGTCGAAGTGGCGATGGGGCTGCTGGGCAACATTCTCGTTCATCAGTCCGTCGAGGGGACGGTCACCGGGCGGATCGTCGAAACCGAGGCATATCTGGCGAAGGGCGATTCCGCTTGCCATGCGGCGCGAGGGCGGAACCGGAAGAACGCCTCGATGTTCGGGCCGCCGGGCCGCGCGTACGTCTATCCGATTCATGCTCGCTATTGTTTCAACGTGGTTACCGAGCCGGAGGATGTGGCCAGCGCGGTTCTGGTGCGAGCCGTCGAGCCCTTGGACGGGATATCCCTGATGAAGCAACGGCGCGTCCCGGATCGTCTGCGGGAGATTGCCAATGGCCCGGCGAAACTGTGCGAGGCGTTCGACATCGACCGCGTGCTGGACGGCTGGGATTTGACGCGTGGCGTCAGATTCTGGATCGAGCGGGACGGCGATTTCAACGTGGGGCAGTTCGAAGTAGGTAGGTCCGAGCGAATCGGCGTTACCTCGGCGCACGACCTGCCGTTGCGGTTCTTCTTCAAGGGCAACGAGTTTGTCAGTGGGCCGAAGCGGATGCGCACCTAACGCCGTTTTTCAATAGGCCAGCAATCGTAGCAACGGTAGCTGATCCAGCACGTCTGCCCGGTGCGGACCGGCCGACTTGTCCCAAACGGCGTTGCGAAGGCTGGGGAGATGAAGCTTGTATGCCACTGCTTGCTTGCAAGCTGCCACACGCACTATCCCGAGCCATGCAAGGTGATGTGAAAACCCACTTCGATCATTGCACTGCTACTCACAATCAGCTACATGCCCCCGCGACGATCCCTGGATTTTCCGGTTTTTGCGGCGTTTTGAAAGAAGTGCTATTGACCACGTCGTCGCGCCCAAGTATTTAACGCCCTCTCGTCAAAAACCATTCGGCCCAACGACGGGCAGCTAGCGTTCGCGTGTGGTCCTTGTTCGCGAGTCGGCTGCCTGTGTCCAGTCACATTTCGTCTTGTCGTGAGTTCTCACATCGTAGCGAAGCACGCGCTAATGACCTTTCCGTCATTCGTCGCGACCGAAGCGCGATTACGGTGACATAGAAGGTCACAAGGCATCGCGGAAAAGGAGAAGCACGTTGAAATCGACCGCGCACCTAATTATTGGCTGCTTGGCCCTCTGGCTGTCTGTTCCGGCAAGTATTGGATGGACGGCGCCGCCTTCTATGACGGCCGAGTTTTCTGCCGGCGTTCTGGCCGTTTCGCAAATCGGTGCCCAGGATCAGCGATCCAGGCAGGACGAGGCGCAGCGTCTATTACGCGAATCGCGACAAGCCATGAATCGCGGCGATTTCCAGCTTGCGGAACGCTACATTCAACAGGCCGAGCGGCTCAACGTGCACTACGATCCGTTGTTCGAAAGGTTCAGAGACACCCCGAACAAGGCCCGCCGCGCGATGCAGGAGTTGCTCAACCCGCGAACTGGGGCGCCGACGCGGCCGAGCGATCGTTTCTCGCCGCTGTCCGTTGGCCCGTCTGCGAGGCAGCAACCCTCGACAGAGCAATTCGCCAACCGCCCGCGTGACGAACAACAAACGTTGGACATGCTGACCAGCGGTGCGAGAAACAACGCGAGGTCGTACCTGGAGAAAGATCAATTGACGCCTGATGATTTTGCCGACGACTCGGGTCGTCGATCGTCACTGCCTTTGCCAAGCCGCGCGATGGATACTCGAACCAGCGGTTTTCGGGGCTCGCTGGTGACCAACCCCTACGAAGTCGCCGCAGGCGACCGAGCGGCCCCAGGCGGAGTCGAACCTCGACGGTTGCCGCCGCTTAGCCCCGAAGTCAGTTCGCAGAAAGCCGAAGTGTTGCGTCTACTTGCGACCGCGCGAGCCGCACTGGATCAAGGCAATTCCAGGACCGCAAAGGCGTTAGTGGAACAAGCGCAGAGCTTGCGGGTCCCCGACGAGGCTTTCGCCGCGGGCGAGCCGAGGCCGGGGCATCTTCTGATGGAAATCAGCAGCGTGTTGAGTCGCCAGGGCGGAATTGCTGCGAACACGGGGGCTGGCGTCAGGCACGCCTACGACCCCGGCTACCAGTCGCGAGAACCGTACCCGGTCCGACAAGGCGTCTACGACCCGGCCAGAGACAACACGCGTACCGTTGCCGCCCAGGCGACAGAGCCAATGCCCGGTCCCAGCGGATCCAGTTATCCCAGCCTGAATCCTGGCTCCGTGCTGGCCGGCCCCACACCATCGCCGGGCGTCGAGCTATATCACAAGGGCATCAAGGCGCTGGAAAACCAGGATCTCAACGCAGCATTGCAGTTGTTTGACCAAGCCTGGGACTACGAGGCGGAACTGGATGCCGTAACCCGGCAATCGCTGCGGGACAAATTGACGTTGCTTCGCGTGGCGACCCCGCCGCGTTCGACCTTGCCGCAAGGTGGCGTACTGGAGGAAATCGATTCCGAGCAGAGGATCTTGCGCGAAAAACTGTTCGCCGATATCAGCCGAGAGATGACGGCCGCCGAGAAGATGCGCGAAGTCGATCCACGCGGTTCGCTCGAAAGGCTGCACATGTTGCGCGATCGGGTCGAGCAGGAGATGCTGGACCCGCCCTCGCGTCGACATATGTTGACACTTGTTGAACGCGGCATCCGCGAAGCGGAGGGATACATCCAGCATAACCTCCCGGATATCGAACTGAATGAACGCAACCAAACGGTTGTCGAAAGCATCGAACGCCGACGACTGGACCAACTTGACCGGCAAGACAAACTCGCCGAACTGGTCGAGGAGTTCAACGAGTTGATGGACGAAGAACGATTTGCCGAGGCAAACGTGATTGCCAGACAGGCACACGAGTTGGAGCCCGAGTCCGAGGTAGTGCGTCTGATGCTGCACCGTGGCGAAATAGGCCGGCGAGTGGACACACAGGAAACCATCCGGGCTGATGCCGAACGCGGCCTCTACTACGCATTGGAGGATGTCGAGGCGTCAAAGATCCCCTTTGATACTCGACAACCCCTGGTCTTTGACGAAGCCACGAAATGGATGGAACTGTCAGAACCCCGCCTAAGGCGGCTCAGGGAACAGGGCACGCGTATGACGCCAACTGAGCAGGAAATCCATGACGCACTCAGGACCAAAGTGGAAGTGAGCTTCGAGAGCCAGCCTTTGTCCGAGGTCACGGATGCGCTGGGGCGCATGGCCGGTGTGAACGTATATCTGGATCCGCAGGGACTGACTGCCGAAGGCGTCACCACCGACGAGTTGGTTTCGATCAATCTCACCCAGCCAATCTCGCTGCGCAGTGCCTTGAATTTGATCCTCGAGCCGCTTCGCTTGAGCTACGTCATCCAAAACGAAGTGCTCCGCATCACCAGCGAACAGACTCGCGATACGGATGTCTACTCGCGCGTCTACAACGTGGCCGACCTGGTCATTCCCATTCCGAACTTCCTGCCGGACTCCAATGTTGGCCTGCCCGGCGCCATCCGCGACGCGATCAATGCGACGGGGAAGGTCGGTTCGCTGGGAACCATACAGGACAGGGGGCTTACGCTCGCCTCGCACGATGGATCCTCCGCCGCAATGACCAATGCCTCGGTTCTGGCGCAAATGGGCTCGTCCGGCATGTTGCCGAGTGTCGCACCGCGAGCCCGGCAACAGCTTGGATTTATCCCCGGTAGCTTGGGCGGTGCCTCGCAGGCAGACTTCGACACGCTGATCGACCTGATCACCACGACGATTGCGCCGCAAAGCTGGGATACGGTAGGCGGCCCTGGATCCGTCGAAGGCTTCCCCACCAACTTGAGTCTGGTCGTCAGCCAGACGCAGGACGTGCACGAACAAATCGCCGATCTGCTCGACCAGTTGCGTCGACTGCAGGATTTGCAGGTGACCATCGAGGTGCGATTCATCACCCTGAACGACCGCTACTTCGAACGTATCGGCCTTGATTTTGACTTCGAAGTCGATGACAACTCGGGTCATATTGCCGGCCAAAATCCGATATTGCCCGACGACACAGGCCCCAGCATGGCGTTCGGCTTGGACCCCACCGGCGAGCCGACCCTCGACTTCGATTATACCTTTAGTCAAAACAGCTTCACGTCGACGGTCCCACAGTTCGGCGGCTTCGACGCGGCGACGGCGGCCAATTTTGGTTTTGCCATCTTGAGCGACATCGAAGTCTTCTTCTTGCTGCAAGCAGCCCAAGGCGATGACCGCACCAACGTTTTGCAGGCACCAAAGGTGACGCTGTTCAACGGCCAGATGGGAACCGTCTCGGATACTTCCCAGCGACCGTTTGTGACCAGCGTGGTTCCAGTCGTCGGCGACTTCGCGGCCGCCCACCAACCAGTGGTGGTGGTGCTTAGTGAAGGTACGTCGCTGAGCGTCCAGGCGGTGGTCTCGCCGGACCGCCGTTTCGTGCGTCTAACGATGGTTCCGTTCTTCAGTTCGATCGGGAACGTGTCGACGTTCACGTTCCACGGGCGCACCTCCTCCGATTCTGGAACCCAGGCAGCGGACCCGTCCAACCAGGCGCAGAACGTAACGAACAATGCCACAAACTTCACCGAGGGAACCACGGTCCAACTGCCGACGTTCAACTTCACAACCGTGATGACGACGGTAAGTGTCCCCGACGGCGGAACAGTCTTAATGGGGGGCATAAAGCGACTAAGTGAAGGACGTAACGAACGCGGTATACCTATGCTGAGCAAGCTGCCGTACATCAATCGTCTGTTCAAGAACGTCGGTATCGGACGCGATACACAAAGTCTGATGATGATGGTCACGCCACGTATCATCATCCAAGAGGAAGAAGAGTTCCAGCAGACGGGCTACGACAGTTCGCAGTAGTGGCCTGACGTGGGGTACGTTTCTAAATGTGCCAACAATCCAAGAGTCACGTTGGAAACTCACGGCAGTTCTACTTCGGCGATTCTGCTAAGCCGCCTTGAACTCGCTTGCCGCGCGGATCGCGCGCCGTGCGCCCCAACCTTCTCCCAAGACGGCTAACGCCACTCGGTCCTCCAAGTTGGGGCGGAAGACGGTCAGTAGCAACAGCGGCAGGTACCACGCCACATATAGCCCGCCGCCGTAGCCATGCCAGAACTGAGTGGCGACCATCACCGCGGCCGAACAACTGAGCAGCGTGCCCAGGTTCTTCTGTGCGGGCCACAACGCCAAAGTGCCGCTGAGCGCCACGAACGCCGCCAGAACGGGAACTCGATATGGCGGATCGAGCACCAGCCCCCAGAAACCTTCCAAGCCTTCCTGGAGCGGTGGCCACAAGCCGAACATGTTCTTGAGGTTCTCCCAATACGACGCCTCGGGCATGAATACCAACGAGACGGCCATTAGCAGCAACGTCACGGCGACGCCTGCAACAAACCGCATCAGGCCCCGTCGCCAATAGAAGCTGATCCACAATGGCAGCAGGAACAATGGATAGTACATTAGGCTGGTGGCAAGGCCGATGAACATGCCCGCCGTCAGCGGACGCCGGTAGCAGAGAATGGCCCAAACCAGCAACGCTGCAGGAATCACATGTTCGATGTGCCCCGTCATTTGCGCTGTGTAGGGCAGCAACAGATAAAGCGTCGCTACACCAACTCCCGTTTTCGTGTTGCCAAAGTGCCAGTACCCAATGGCGACGATCCCCAACACAACCGCCAGATGACATAGGATGGCGATCGTCTTCGCCGCCAGGACGTAAGTCCGCTGGGATCGAGTCCGCGGGACACCTTCCGGCACCAGCGGCGACGTTGGAATACTGGGGATGTATTTCAAGATCGCATACCCAGGCCCGGGGGGCAAAGCGGGCACGCTTTCCTCGACCGCCGTATCGACGGGCACTATTTGCTCGATCGTTGCCGCTTCGACCGATGTCAGCTTCGCCGGATCGCTGGTGATCACGTTGGCCATCAGGAACACGAACAACGAACACAGGCTGAACGTCAAACCGCCTGACGTCAGATTCGGTTCCAGCAGCGGTCGTCGAACCATTGTCGGGTCCAGCACTAGCCGCAGGAGCAACAAGCTGCTGATCGCAAAAAGCCAAATGAAGCCAAATCGCTCGACGGCCCGAGCTTGCTGGGCGGGAGTCGACACGCCCTCCTGATCGGCGGCCTCGTCAGCCAGCTCGTCAGCCTGTTCGCTTTCAGCTTCCTCCGGGGCCGGTTCCTCGATTGGCATTTCCGCTGGGTCAGTCGTCGGATCTTCAGCCTCGGGAAAAGGCGGTTCGGCTTCCGGTTCGTGCACTATGAGATCGATCTTCGCGGCGGGGTCATCGGAGGGTTCAGTCGGCGAGTCAGACGAGGCCGTTTCCTCAGCATCGGGCGTCTGCTGCGCTTCGAGTCGCGCTAGTTGGTCGGCCTTGTTGCCCGCCTCGCGTCCATACTGAGCCATCAACAAACCGGGGGCGAGCAGGATCAGCAGTACAAGATCCAAGTTGCGCACGCTCCAGAATCGACCGAACTTGAAAAACAGGCCGATCATCAGCAGCGACGCGAGGTAGACCCATGTCGTGGGATTGACTCGGTGGTAGTGAAAGAGGATCTCGCTCATCCGTCCGGTCGGCGTGCGGTTCTGAACTGCGAACGCGGAAAAGTCCAACCATTCAAGATATACCGCCTTCGCCGATTTGCAAGCACGGACGCTCCCCAAACGGTGGGGAACGGAGAAACGAAAGCCGAATAAACGCTATACTCTCGTTACATTGACATGACCTTTTGGCCAGTATTGGGGACAACGATGTCCGAAACGGTGTTTGAACGTCTGGGGCGGCATCTACTCGATCATGATGTGCCGTTCGATGTCACGCGTCACGATCCGGTTTACACCAGCGAAGAGGCCGCTCGCGTGAGAGGAACGCCTTTGGCAAGCGGTGCGAAGGCGTTGGTATGCAAGGTGGCAGACCGCTTCGGCATGTTCGTCTTGCCTGCCGACCGGCGACTGTCCAACAAGGCGATTCGTAAACAGTTGGGTGCCCGCAAGCTGCGATTCGCCAGCCGCGACGAAGTACTTGATTTGACGGGGCTCGCGCCGGGGGCAATTCCGCCGTTTGGCAGTTTGTTCGATTTGCCGACTTGGTGCGACGATCGATTGGCCGAGCAGGCCCGAATCAACTTCAACGCCGGCGATCACGCCATCTCGATCAGCATGGCGTACTCGGACTATGTGGCGATCGAACAACCGACAATCGCTTCCGTTTCCGAAGCGTCGGACTAAGCACCCGCTCACCAGTTTTCGACCACAATGTAGGATGGACATTCCTGTCCGTCGCTTCGCGAATGACGGACAAGAATGTCCATCCTACGTGGCTCGAGTTTACCAGAGAACTTGTGCGCGGATGCTTGGCGTTAGTCAAAATCCGATTCGACCGTCTGGATTTCGTGATCCGTCAGGCCATACAACTGATAAACGATCCTGTCGATTTCGCGATCCATCGACTCCAGTTGCTTGGAAGCGGTCTCGTGTTCCATCAACTCTGATTTGCGCAACGATCGCCCTGCTGACCGATCCTGCATCGCCTCGGCCAACTCGACAAGCCGCTGTTGACGACGACGCTCTCGTTCGTTCGCTGGATCGATAATTCGAATCGGCAGTCTTCCAAGTGGTCCCTTGTTGATCGCCAGGTAATCGCCGGCGAGGTGCTTCGCCTGAAAGCGGATGCGAAACAGGTACGAGAGCAGCCTGGAGTTCAACAGTGCCAGCAAGTAACCAGAATCTTCCGCCGGCTTGGCTACGGCGTAGACCTGTACTCCGAGCGCGAGCCCGCCCGGATGGTAGGCAGCTTCCAACCGGCGTGTCATACCGGCGACGACAATCTTGGGATCGCGAAACAGCTCTCGTTTGCGAAGACTGAGACAGTTTGACTGTCTGGGCAGCACAGGTCTCGCGAAATCCCGTTTCATGAAACGCACGTCGCCCAACTGTATGACATAACGGTCGATATTGCCGCTGACGATGAAATCGAAACAATCCTCGCCCTGATCAGCCGATCTTTCGCGCAAGTCGGCGGCGACTTTCGAGGCAGCAAAGCCGGTCGTACCGCTGTGCAATTCTGCGATCTCACCCAGTGGCCGAGTCGTTGCTCGCGATTCGACATTCAGGGAACCGTGGATGCTCAGACCGGCTTCGGCCGACAATTCGGCTTGGCTCACGCGCAGAGTCGTGCGATCGCCAGCCAATTCGTCGGTCGATCCAGCGTGAAACACGTCGATGTGGTGACGTCCATTCGGATGCCCCTTCTTCCAAATAACGACGTACGGGTAGACTCCCACGTTGCGGAATGCACCGCACTGAGAAACGTCCGTGATGCGGGTGAGTATGGTCCTTTCGAGCAACAATGACCTGCACGGCCGGGCGTAGTCCATTGCGGCGATCTTGTTCGGGACAATCAGGCCACACATGCCGCCCGGGCGCAACAGCTCGTGCGCCTTTTCGAGAAACAGGACGTACAGATCGTACGAGCCGTAGGCGCACCGGTAGCGAGATTTCAGGTAGTCTTTGACCACCTTCCCTCGCGACTTGGTCAAGATGCGAACATTGACGTAGGGTGGGTTGCCGATGATGGCGTCGAAGCCCTCGTTTGGTGGTTTGAGAAAATGGCCAAACGCGTCTTCCCACGAGAAGGGATTCGTCGCCTCGACCCGGCCACGCTCCGCCTGGAAATCCGGACCAATCAAGGCGTCGCCACAGTGGATATTAGCATCCAGTTGCCTTGTCAACGAATCCGTTCTTTGCTGATCGCCGTCCGCGGCGGCCTGGGCCAACGCATATTTGGCGGCTTGCACGTAGCTTATGTCCTGATCCACTCCGAAAAGACTGGCGAACAGAATCCTCTTTCGCTCCTCGAAAGTCAGTCGCCATTCGCCCGAATTGCCTCTCTCCAGACACCGACCGTGCCCGGATTCTCTCTGATAGCGTGCCAAGAGCCACTCCAGCAGGTAGCGGTAGGCCTCGACAAGAAACACGCCTTCGCCACAGGCCGGCTCAAGAATACGCGGTGGACGATCAGGGCTGGCGTCCTGCAGCAGCGGGGCGAGCGTGTGGCGGACGATGTATCGCACCACCGGGTCGGGCGTGAAATACGCCCCCGCGGCCCTGCGTGATGTTCGAGACTTGGTCACCGGGGAGGCCATGGTTCGTCTGCCGCTCGTCAAGCCGGACGGAGTCTGCTATTCTGTGAATCTTGCACGGCGCTCGTGCTTGCTCAGTTTCCTGAACATTCATTGGAAGTACAAGTCATGGCGTTTGACGTATTCGAGCATTGCCCCGGCGGTGAGGATAAGAAGATCAAGTTCTGCTGCGGAAAGGGCATCGTTGGCGACCTGGGCGACGCGGCGGACGCCCTGAATGCCGGCCAGCGCGCTTCGGCAATCAGCCAATTGAACCGTTTGATCGAAACGAAGGGCAAGCGAGCGTGTCTTCTGGCGATGAAGGGTGCTGCTCAATTGCAGATGGAGAATTTCGAGGGCCTGACGGAAACGACCGAGGCTTTCTTGGAGGCCCACCCGCAAAATCCCGTGGCATTCGCGTTTTCGGCGATACTCGCCGCAGCAGGCGGAGAAAGCGACACGGCCATCGACCAGTTGCAGCGGGCGTTGGAGTTGACGGGCGCAGGCATGCACGAGATCACCTACGAAGCCATTGGTATCGTGGCCCAACGGCTATTGCGCGAAGGCAACGTTGTGGCTGCCCGGGGCCACTTGATGTTGCAGGCATCCGTGGCGCCGGAGGGTGACAGGCGGGCGCTCGACATGCTGTATCAAGTGCACGCTTCGCCCAATGTGCCTCTGCTGTTGAAACAGGACCTGCGATTGGAGCCTCCGCCCGAGGGAGCGCCCTGGTGGAACGAGGGCGGAGCCGCCTTGGCTTCCGCCGGAGCTGGAGCGTGGGTCGAAGCGCTTAACGCGTTTTCGGCTTTGGCCGAGGCTCACCCGGCGGAATCAACCATCTCCAAGAACATTGCCATTCTGCAGACTTGGCTCCGGAACGACGAGGCGGGCGAGGCCTGGCGCACCTGCGCCGCAATGGAGGGCCTCGATTTGGACGACGCGGTCGAATCCCACGCCACGGGGCAGTTGCTGTCGGACCGAGATGAAGAGACCGTCGATCGAGTTGCCCAGACCTATCCAATCTCGGACACCGATCGCATGATGGAACGACTGCTATCGGAAAAGCACGTCGACCAAATGAATATCGACCTTATGGGCATGGCCTCCGATGACTCGCCTCCGCCCAAAGGAGCCTTCTTCCTGCTCGATCACGCTGTGCCGCCCACTGCTGAAAACCTTAAGTGCGAGGACATACCGACGGTTCTGGGCGAAATGTACTTATACGGCCGAGAAACCAACCGCGAAGCGCGTATTGAATTCCTGACTGTCAAGACGGCCGATTTCGAGGCCAAAACACAAGCATTGAAAGACCTGTTGGGTGAACTCGGCGGAACGCTCGAAAAAGAGGAACCCGTTGACGAGATTCCGGCCGCGTCGGTTGCCTTGTCGTGGCAATGGCGAATGCCTGATGACGTTTCCTTGGAACAGCGATCCGCTCTGATCGCTGAACAGCGCCGCCGGGTCAATTTGAACGTCTGGCCGGAAACGCCGCTCGCGGAACTGGAGGGAAAACGCCCGTCGGAGGTCGCCGGCGATCCGGTCTATCGAGTCCGGCTGCTCGCAGAGATCCTGCTGCTGGAGTTGGCCAGCGAGCAAAGCATGACGCAAATCGACTACAACGAGTTGCGGGCCAAACTGGGATTGCCGGAGCGAGTGGATATTGAGCCGAACGGCGTGGACATCGGCGAAATCCCTCTCGTGCGTCTGCACTTGGTGCCGCCGGAGAAACTGAATGATGAAGATCTGGCGAAAGCTTATGGACGCGCGTTCGTGCACGGCGCAAAACGTGCTTTGCGGCGCACGGCATTCGCGGTCGTCGATCGCGCGAGTCTTAAGGACGACATTGAACAATCCGGGGCATACGAGGCGTTGAGCCTCACGTCGACCGACACCGACGAGGCATTGGACTTCAACGACAAAGCGCGTGAAGCGGCGGTGTCCGCCGGCCAATCTCCCGCCCGATGGTTGTTCCGCGAATTGGATCTGCGGGTGATGCGAGGCGAGGCCGAGGAGTTCGCTCGATTGATCACCACGCTCGAAAGAAACCATATCAACGAACCGGGCGTGGCCGAATCGCTTCAGAAGCTCTTGGTGCAAATGGGCATGATCACTCCGGATGGGCAGCTAACCGAGGCGGCTCAACAGACGCAAACGGAGGCACCAAACGTCGTCATGGGCGAGGAGCCCGGCCCGACCGGTGGAGGGATCGTGATGCCGGGCAGCCCACAGCCCAGGGACGATGGCGGGGAAGAACGGCGCATCGTGCTGCCGGGAGAGTAGCCGGGAGATTCCAGCCGGCGGACGCAAACGACAATGTCCATCTCGGAAGTAGATCGACGACACATGGCCCGAGCCCTTCAACTGGCGGCTCGCGGTGGCGGCCATGTGGAGCCGAATCCAATGGTCGGCTGCGTGATCGCCGATGACGAACGCGTTGTGGGCGAAGGCTGGCACGGGCGATACGGTGGCCCGCATGCGGAAGTCGAGGCGATTCGAGCGGCTGGCGACGCGGCGGCCGGGGCGACCATGTACGTGACGCTCGAACCCTGTTGCCATCAGGGAAAAACGCCGCCCTGTACTGACGCTGTGATCGAGTCCGGCGTCCGCCGCGTTGTCGTTGGCGGGCGAGATCCCTTTCGCGAAGTTGACGGCGGCGGCATTGCGCGGCTGACGCAAGCTTGCCTGGAGGTCGACGTCGGACTGAACGAACGAGAGGCCGCTTGGCTGAACGCGCCGTATCTGAAATTGGTCGAAACGGGCCGTCCGTGGATTCTCGCCAAGTGGGCCATGACGCTGGATGGCAAATCTGCTACGCGCACCGGCAACAGTCAGTGGATTTCTGGTGAATCCTCCCGTCGGGTGGTCCATGAGATCCGGGGGCGGATGGACGCGATCATGGTCGGACGCGGGACGGCGTTGGCCGACGATCCGCTGCTGACCGCGCGCCCCGCCGGCGCACGAACGGCAACGCGTGTCGTGGTGGACTCACAAGCCTCGCTGGCTCCTGACAGCCAACTGGTGGACACGATCGACCAAGCGCCGGTATTGGTTGCATGCAGTTCGCTGGCACCCGACACAAACCGGCGGCGACTGGCGGATGCAGGGTGCGAAGTATGGGTGAGCGACGCGCGGGACCCATCCGAACGCTTGCTCGGCCTGCTGGATGAATTGGGGCGGCGCCGCATGACCAATGTCTTGATCGAAGGCGGCGGCCAACTGGCGGGCAGCCTGTTTGACGCGGCCGCCGTGGACGAAGTGCATGTGTTTATCGCGAACAAGCTGGTCGGCGGCGCCGATGCACCCACGCCGCTGGCCGGTACGGGCATCGAACTCATGTCGCAAGCCGTCACGTTGTACGAACCGACCTTCGAGCTTCTGGATGGCGACATCTACCAGCACGGCCGCACGGACACCGCGGCAGAAAGACTGTTTGCTCGAATCGGTCAGCAGGCGTAGAATGAACTGGTCGTGGGCGTAGTTGCAGCGGGGGAGCATGGTCCGATGTATGAAGTCTGGTGGATCGTGGCCGGGACACTTGTCGCCATCGGCGTGTTGGGCCTGTTGGCTTGGCCCAGATGGCGGAGGCGTCGAGAAACAGGGCGTCTCGTGCACGCCTGCAAGCTATTCCATCTTCGCAGGGAATGGCTGGAAGCGGACTTTGTCACAGTGGGATCGCGCGCGATCAAGCCGCATGGGCTTCAGTGGTCGGATTGCGACTTCGAGGACGAGGCGGCTTTCGCCACCGACAGAAACACCAGACAGTTGCGAGCGTTTGTGGCCGTTACGATCTATTTGTGCCCCATCGACGGGGGTGAAGCGGAAGGCGACCGCGGCTCTACGAAGCAGCGTGCCGCGACCGCGGTGTTCCATTTCGACGGACGCCGGTGGCTGACCGACGGCCGTGCGATCTTCAATCTGAATCCCCTCGAAGCGATCGAGCATTTCCAGCACGAGTTGGAGATGGTGGACTAGTGCTTTGTCAATTCTTAGATTTAGGGTTCGCGTTCTCGTGGCGTGAGCTTCCAGCTTGCGATGAACGAGGTGGAGGCCTTGGCAAGCAGGATGCTTACCCCACGTTTTAGAATTGACAAAGCACTAGACGTTTCTTCACAGCTTCACGATCATGCACTGCGATGTCGGCAGTTCGATGATCTCTTCGGTCTTGTCGACGAAGAACTCCTGGAACGCTGCCTTCACGCCGTCCAGCAAGCTGTAATCGTGGGAGAGCATGATTCCGCCGGGATTCATGCGCGAGTAGTAGTAGTCCAGACACGCCATCGTGCTCTCGTACAGATCGACGTCAAAGTGGGCAAAGGCGTAGGTCGTCTCCTCGACGCCTTCGGCCGACTCGGGGAAAAGGCCTTTGTGAAAGTGAACATCCGGGTAGCCCTGGAGGTACTCTCTGACCGATTCAAGGCTGCACGCATACTGGCCTGTCCTATGCACACCGGCATCCTTCTCCGATGTCGGCGGGAGACCCTCGAACGTGTCGTAAAGGTGCAGCGTCTTGCCCCCTTTCACTTCGCAAATCGTTTTTGCGGACGCTCCGGCGTAGACGCCGACTTCGGCGAAGTCGCCCGGCCTTTTCGTCTGGGCCCGTGCCACGGAGTAGACCAAATAAGCCTCGAACGCGGTCAGCAGGGACTTGCGTTCTCTCTGGATCTTGCGCAGGAGCTTGACTACGTCTTTCTCCTTGTGACTGCCGAGGGCCCTGAAAAGCAGTCGCGACCATGTGCGCACTGCGAACTGCTCCAGAAAGCCGCCGCCCAGCTTCTGAACGAATCGATTTCGCAAAAACATCGTTGTCTGACCTCCTCGGGAGTCCTAAGTGTACCCATGAATCTACATCGAAGGCTGGATCAAGGACACCCCTCACCGGGGCTGCGCCACTTGACCGTCGCAACTGGCGGCGTTAATGTGTTTGACTCGGCGGTTCTCGCAAAGTCAGTTGCCAAAGAAGCAAGAGAGGTTTCGTAATGTCGTCTGCTCCCGAACGAAGAGACTTTGCCGCGACGAAACAGATGAAAGCGGTAATGTTCAAGTATTTCACCGAACTTTCCCAAGCGTCGGAGAATGGCAAGAAAACGGCCTGGTGTACCAGCGTCGGCCCTGCCGAACTGCTTCGGTCCATGGGTTTCGAGGTCTACTTTCCTGAAAACCACGGTGCCATGCTTGGCGCGACGCGGATGGCCCCGGATCTGATACCGTTGGCCAATGCCCGCGGGTTCTCGCCCGATATCTGCTCGTACCTGACCAGCGATATCGGTTCGTACCTGAAAGGCGAGACTCCGTTGCAGAAGATGGGGCTGTCCGGCGTTCCCAAGGCGGACGTGCTGGTTTTCAATACCAACCAATGCCGAGACGTCAAGGACTGGTTCCAGTGGTATGCTCGCGAATGGAACGTTCCGTGCATCGGCATCCATTCGCCTCGTGCCGTCGGCGCGTTGGATGATTCGTTGTTCGAGTACGTGGCCAAGCAAATCGAATCGTTGATCGAGCCGCTGGAAGCCGTGGCCGGCACGAAGTTCGACATTGACAAGCTGCGCGAGATCATCGCTCTCTCGAAACAATGCACGGAACTGTGGAAACAAGTGTTAGAAGCTGCGGTCGCCGTGCCGTCTCCGATTACCTTCTTCGATGGCACGATTCAGATGGGACCGGCCGTGGTTCTGCGGGGCCACCAGGATGCGATCGATTTCTATGAAGCTCTCGTGGCAGAATTGAATCAGCGCGTCGCGGACGGCGTCGGCGCCGTGGAAGGCGAGAAGCACCGAGTCTACTGGGAAGGCATGCCCATCTGGGGCAAACTCAGGGACCTGTCGACGCAGTTTCTCGATCTGCAGGCTTGCGTCGTTGCCTCGACCTACTGCAATAGCTGGATCTTTGACGCTCTGGATCCGGTCGATCCGTTTGGCAGCATGGCCCGAGCCTACTCCAGCATCTTCATCTGCCGAAGCGACGACGAAAAAGAAAACTACATACAGCGGATGGCCGAGAAGTACAAGATCGACGGCGTCATTTACCACGATGCCAAGACTTGCCCCAATAACTCGAACTGTCGCTACGAAATGCCACAACGTATGCGAGAGAAACTGGGCAAGCCCTATCTGGTCATCAACGGCGACCTGAACGACCTGCGTTTGTATTCGGAGGAGCAAGCCCGCACGAACATCGAAGCCTTCGCCGAACAACTTGTCGAAGCGTAGGACACGCGATTGGTCTCTCTCATTGGTCATTGGGATTTGGTCATTGGTCATTCGGGTCCATGCAATACTACTGCGGTGTTGATATCGGCGCATCGGCGGCCAAGCTTGTGCTGGTCGACGAAAACCGGCAGACGGTGGCTCGCGCCGTCGCCCGATCGGGCGTGGACTACGCTCAGACCGCCCGCCGTTGCCTGGACGAGGCGCTATCGATCGCAGGTCTGGCAGAAGAACAGATCCAGCGATCCCTGTCGACCGGCTACGGCCGGGACAACGTGCCCTGGGCGGGCGAAACGGCGACCGAGATTGCGTGCCACAGCAAAGGGGCCTTTCACCACATCGGGCAGGCCATGACGGTCGTTGACATCGGCGCTCAGGACTGCAAGATGATCCATCTGGACGGCGAGGGACGCCGTACTAGTTTCAAAATGAACCGCAAGTGTGCCGCGGGAACCGGTTCGTTCTTGGAAGAGATCGCGCTTCGGCTGGACCTGCCCATATCGGAGATGAACGGCTTGGCCGAGCAATCGACAAAGGAAGTGTCGTTGGGCAGTTTCTGCACCGTATTTTCAGCTACCGAGATTCTGGCAAAGATCCGAGCCGGAGAACGCGTTGAGGATATCGTGAAAGGAGCGTTTCGCTCGGTCATCAAGCGTATCGTTGAAATGGGCACGGTCGAGGGCATATTGGTGATGACCGGCGGCGTCGTGGCTCACAATCCGCTACTGGCGACGCTGGCCGAGACGTCGTTTGGGACGGCGGCGCAGGTGCCCCCAGATCCTCAATGTGTTGGAGCATTTGGAGCCGCGCTCCTTGCTCTGGAACAAGCCGAAAAAGGAGAATGATGTGATCGTTAAAGACCCCCCGGTGGAGATCGTCGACAATTTCTGGATGCTGGGAGCCAATGCGTATCCAATTTACCTGTTCAAAGGCCAAGACAAAGGCACCATCTTCGAGGGTGGAACCGGCCCCATGGGGCCGATCTTGCAGGGACAGGTCGACGAACTGGGCATCGCCGACGACTACGTCAAACAACTCGTGGTCACCCACGCCCATCCGGACCACGTGATGGCCGTGCCAATGCTCCGAGAGATGTTCTCCGACGTCGCCGTGTTGGCATCTGAGCCGGCAGCCAAGACGCTGGCCGCGGAGAAAGCCGTTTCGTTCTTCTGCAAGATGGACGATAAACTGACTTGCGCGCTGATCGACGCCGGCATGATCACCGAAGAACAGAAGCGTCCACCGATGGCCGAAAACCAGATCGCCGTGGATCGAGTCCTGAAGGACGGAGATGTCATTGAAGTGGATGACGGTGTTTCGTTCGAGGTTCTCGAGACGCCGGGGCACAGCGACTGCAGCTTGAGCTTTCATGAGCCGAGTCGGAAGATACTGATCATCTCCGACGCTACCGGCTACTACCTGCCCGATGAAGAGTTCTGGTGGCACTGCTACTTCACCGACTACGGCGCCTATGTCGAGTCGATTGAGCGTCTGGCCGGGCTTAACGCCGAGATACTATGCCTCAGCCACAACGCGGTCATTCAAGGTGCCGACGATGTAGCAGCCTACCTCCGCGCCACCGTCGATGCCACGAAGCAATGCCACCAGCGCATCATCGACGATACGAAATCGGGCAAGACGCCGCGAGAGATCGCCGAGACGCTCGGTTCGGAGGTCTACCAGAAAACTCAGTTGATGCCAGAGGATTTCTTCCAGAAGAACTGCAGCTTTCTCGTGAAGAACTCGCTTCGCCACGAAGGAATCGACGTGGAAAAGTAGGGTGGAAACGTCCCCTCTCAGGACTAGAATAGATATAGGGTTCAAGGCAAGCGGCACGAATAGCGCAACCCGAAGTGTAAGCGAGGGCGAAGTTGCGACCCATGGGATTCTTCGCTGACGCTTTGGATTACAGTCGACAGGTCGTTTCATGCCGGTCGTCTAAGGACATCCCCTTCACGAGGACAGTAATGGCGACTCAGCTTCAATATCGGTTTCTCGAGTCTCGACCCGGCTCGAATTACCGCCAGCTTTGGATCAAGGGTCGCCATATGCGCGCCGAAGTGCTGTATCGGCTGTCAGCCGGTCCGGAACCGCGAACCCCCGAAGAAATCGCGGAAGACTATGACCTGCCTGTTGACGCGGTTGTGGAGGCGATCGACTACGCCTCGCGGAACCAAGAGTTGTTGAACGCGGAACGCTCACGAGAAGAAACGCGGATGCGACGACTAGGGCTCGACCGGCCTCCTTACGTGCCCGCCAGTGACATGCCAGCAGAATGAACCTCTATCTCGACGACGACACCGCAGACCGCCGCTTGGTTGCCCTGTTGATCAACGGTGGCCATCACGTCACGGTGCCGCGGGATGTCGACTTGGCCGGAGCGACCGATGCGCGACACGTGATTCATGCCATCGAGGAACAGTTGGTGCTCGTGACTAGAAACCACGACGATTTTCTCGATCTGCACGAAGTTATTCAAGCCGCAGGTGGGAGCCATCCTGGTGTGCTGATCATTCGCGCGGACAACGACCCGAAGCGTGACATGACGCCTCGTGGGATTGTGACGGCCGTGGCGAAACTCGAAGCCTCCGGGGTCCCGATCCAGAACGAGGTCTACATTTTGAATCACTGGCGATGACTTCACCAATTTGCAGAGTCGCGGAAGAAACGACACGCCGTGAATAAGAATAGATTTGGCGGCGGTTGACGAAGCACTGGGCGCCGGATTCCCACTGCGCTCAGTCTGCCAACTCCAGCGTGGTGAGTAGATTCGAGACGAATGTTTTCGAGTGGCGGCGGCCCACCGAGTACATCCAGATCATCAAGAACGGCGGCCAAAGTGCGTGGCCAATCTGAAATGTCTGAAAGACTTGCCAACGCACCGCGGGTTCTTCGGCGGGAATGACAAGCAACCAGATGAGCGAACCGACGATAAGCATGACGGGTAGCCCCACGCCAACGATGATCCCAAGCGCCACGCGCTTTGCCAGTCGCGCCAGTCGCTCGTAACCGAGTCGATACGATACGCGTACAGCATCTCCGCCGATCGGCTCGAAGTTGAATTCGGCTTCGCTGAAATAGAGACCGGCAGGTTGATTGCAGACTAACGGACCGGTCTTCTTCAACACGACTCGTTTGGCCGTTCTCTCGACCACCTCGAACAACGAACCGAACATGCCGATGTTCACTTGCAGCAACGAGCGAACTAGCGCTTTCGACAGCTTCTCGGGTTCGCCGTGAATGGTCCGCTCGCCCGATTCGGCCAAAGACTGTCCCGGCAGTTGTCCCCCGGCCTGCCATTCATCCATCGCGGCCGATTCGCCGCCGATCCGCAATGCCTTTACAAGCGAATAGGCCCAGACAACGAAACCCATGCCCATGATGGCGGCGAAGATGGCGGTGGCGATTGTCTGATCCATGCCGGGGCTCCCCAATTAAGGTTCCTGCCCAGGTGTTGCGATATCTAGGCAAGTCGCATGTGGTCGCGACTCTCACACTCGTTACACCATCACCACCTTCTCGTGCTCCGCTCCGATGCTTCCTTCTCGGCAGGAAGAGGTGACCATGAAGTCTGCCGAGTGCCGGGCCTGGATGTCGAGCGCTTCGGACAGGGGAACGCCGCAGGAGTTCTTGATTGAATCCATGATGGCTTTCCTGGCGGCTTCTTTCGCCGTGTTGTCGGACACCGAGATGCCAACATCTGTGGGGATGCCTTCCAGCACGCCCTCGTCCAGCTTCCTCATCGGCACATTGGTGGCCCCGCCAGATGCCAGGGTCCAAACCGTCTCGAGCGATTCCTGCGTTGGACCTGAGTAGTCGATCAGCCAGCCCACAGCGTCTTTCGCTTTCACCGGTGCTCCGGTCAGCAGCATTCTGACAAGCTTCGGCCATTCGGTTTGGTTGGCCTTCCTGAACGGCCAGTGGCAGCCCTCCATGCCGGGCACCACGGGCAGTGTCACCTCGGGCATTCCAAGGACCGCACCCTCGACGGCGACCAGGTAGTGGCAGTGTGTGAGTAGTTCCAGGAAACCGCCTAGGCAGCGTTTGCCGTTTACAAAGCCTACAGAAACTCTGAACTCGTCGTTGAGTCGCCTGGCTGTTGCAGACCAGGTGGCGGCCACTCGGCGGCCTTCTTCGATGTCATCCAAAGCGGGGTAGAACTCGCTCGTGTCGGCGCCGAGCATCTGCGTGGATAGATGGAAGTCGCCGGTCACGATCACATTGTCGATGCCATCGGCCTTGAGCCAGTCGATGGCCCGGTTCAGTTCGACATCCACGTCGCTGTTGTAGCTTTCCCGGCTGATCGTGATGACGCCGACGTTCCCGTCGTGCTCGGCGTTGACGTACAACTGCTGCCACTCGGGGCTGCCAAGCTCGTCAAATGCGTCCGGATACCAACAGCTACCGGCCGCTTCGGGGTGGAGCCGGTGATACGCTTCGACCCGTCGGATCGCGGCCTTGGCCCCAATGCTCCGGATCATGGCGAGGATGCCGTGGCGGAACTGTGCGCACAGCTCGCCGATCGCATTGATATGGGACAAGTGGCCTCTCTTCTCGTGAAGCATCAGGCTGGCCATCTGGAACAACGCGCCTTGGATCCAACAGAGGAATTCATCCTCTTCCGCTTCGTCCATGCGCCAGTTGACCACGGGTCTGAAATGGTTGAGAGGGAACCAGTTCTGGCCGGTCACTCGTCGCTCGTTCAACTCGGGTGTCGGAACGAACAGCGCTCCGTATTTCTCGCCAAGGTGATGGAGGCAGGACCAGGTCAGGAAACTCGAGCCCGCGGCACCGATCACATCATGAGCCCTGAACGGGTTCGGCCCCACGAACTTCCTGATGAACTTGTCGATCTTCCAGAAGGGCATGTTGGTCGCCCGGTGGCACCTCATGCCCGCCAACGCGATACCGCAGAACAGCACATCCAAGACAAACGACCAATCGTCGCTGACCGGAATCGGGACCAGTCCCAGCGCCCACAGGAGTTGGGTGATGGCAGAAGGCTCCTCTTCGACAACCTCCCACATCTTGTTTGTCTCGTGAGGAAAGGCCGGGTGCGCTACGCCTACACCCAACTCGGAACTTGGAAAGCCGGACGTTACCGAGCGGATCTCAATTCCCGGAAAGGCTTCTTGGAATATCTTGTAGTGGGCTTTCTTGATATCAAGAATCTCCGGAATCGCTTCCAGAAGAAAGCGGGGCCGCCAGTTCTTCAGGTCTGCCGGGAGGCTGTTCCCGTCGTACGTCATCCTAACGATGTTGCCCATGACCCTGTCGGCTCGTTCTTTGCCGAGCGCTGCCACCAAACCAGGGTACTGTGGGCCGATTCCGTCGGCGGTTCTTGGACGACTGAGCGCGATTGACTTGACGCCAAACGGCTCCAGCCTGGAAGTTAGCTGCATCATCTTCCCGGCACCAACCATCCCGTTGGCTCCGGAGATCACCAGCGAGCCGCGTTCGTTGGGGCCGCCGAACACACGATCGACCAGATCGCCAGCTTCGACGGGTAGCTTTCCGTTGCGAAAGATATCTATTACCGAACCAAGTCCCAATGTCTGGAGAGTCGACTGTCTGATGCACTTCGTCATTACGATTCACCTCCTTCCGTGACCTTGAAGATGGCTGCAATTCCAACGTCTCCTGCAGCGCAACCGGAGAGCAGCACGAAGCCGCCTCCCAAAGCCACCGCTTCCTCCAGACCTTCGATTACAATTCTGGTGAGAGTCGGCCCCTGAGGATGCCCCCATACCAGCGAGCAGCCGGTTTTGTTGACCTTCTCCCAATCGTGGTTCATCACTTTGGCGAAGATGGCGTCGTTCACGGCAAACGGGTTGTGACTCTTGACCACCGCCATGTCGTCCATGGTAAGGCCGGTCTTCTCGAGCAATTTCTGCACGGCCAACGTGGGAGACTCCGGCATCAGGGCCGGATGGTTCCTGATCTCCGCCTTGCCCACAAATTGAATGACGATTTCAGGCCGTGGGCTCAACTCTCTCGCCTTCTCCGGGCTCGTCACCAACAGCGTCGCCATCCCGTCCGCTGCGTGCGTCTGCGTCCCCGTCGTCACACACGTATCCAACTCGCGCATCTGGCGCAGTCCGTCCAACGTCAGTTCGCGGACCCCGACATCGTCGTCAACGAGGCCGAGAAAGCGGCCTTGCACGCTCAAGACCTCAAGGGGCACAAGGACACGATCGAGAAAGCCGGACGCCTTGGCCTCGAAGTACTGCTGGTACCGGCACAAGGTGAGATCCTCCACCTCTCTTCGATCAAGATTGTGCTTGCGGGCCGAATTGGCGGCTGTGGTGATCATCGCATCGCCCGTGGCCGGATCGAAGCCGAAATTGTCCCACACGTCACTCAGCGCCTCGGTCCGCCGATGCGCCCGCCGTTCCGGAAACACGCCCACCGGCGAATCACTGCACCGGTCAAAGGTCAAGACGCCCACAACGTCATGAGATCCGGTCTGGACATCCGCACCGGCCAGCATGACGGCCTGTAGCCCGGTCGCACACGCTTGCTCCATGTGAAATCCCGGTATGCGGTGCCCCAGGCAGCTCGCCACCAGCGGAGCATTCCAGAACTTGTAGTGCCAGGGAATGGTCGAGCCGATGACCAAATACTCCAACTCGCTCTTCGGAACCTTCCTGATCCCGAGAATCCGGTTCATCGCTTCCCCAGCAAACTGGGCTATGTTGACCTCCGCCAATGCTGACGTCTGCCACGCCGGGAAAAAGCTGCTTCCCCAGGTCCCGTAAGGAATTCTGGCTCTGGGGAACATGTCGGTGTTTTCTTTCATAGCCATTCCAAGGCCTCGCTGGACGGTAGATCGGAGCCATTCATTGCGAATAGTATAGCTGCAACGTGCATCACAGAAAGACGTCGGGCAGCAGTTTCGCGCTGGGGACTACGGAATACTGGGTAAGATCGCTCACACCGTCGTCGGCCAGCACTTCTTCATCCACGAAGAACTGGCCGGTGCACTTCCGGCTGTCGCGCAAGAGGATCGAGTGAGCGGCGGCAGCCATGATTTCGGGTTTGCGTGATCGACGGAAGGCATCCTCGCCCATCATGTTTCGCACTGCCGACGTGGCGATGAACGTCTTGGGCCACAATGCGTTGACGGCCACACCCTGCGGGCGCAGTTCCTCGGCCATTCCCAGCACACACATACTCATGCCGTACTTGGACATGGCGTAGGCCGGATACGGCGCGAACCATTTCGCTTCCATGTTCAACGGTGGAGCAATACTAAGTATGTGCGAGTTAGCCGCCCTCACCAAATGCGGCAGACACGCTTGCGACGTCATGAACGTGCCCCGCACGTTGACCGCGTGCATCAGGTCGAATCGTTTCATCGGCGTATCGGCCGTGCCCGCCAGAAAAATCGCGCCGGCGTTGTTGACCAGGATGTCGATTCCACCGAAGTGTTCGGCCGCTTGCTCTACCGCCGCTCGCACCTGGTCTTCGAAGCGGATGTCCATGGGGCAAGCCAGCCCTCTGCCGCCAGCGGCCTCGATTTCATCGACCGCCGTGTAAATCGTGCCCGGGAGCTTCGGATGCGGCTCCACGGTTTTCGCAGCCACCGCGATATTCGCTCCGTCTGCGGCCGCACGCAGCGAGATCGCTTTCCCGATGCCTCGACCGGCGCCCGTAATGAACAGGGTCTTCTGCTTGAGAGATTGTGTTTCCATCTTCGTGCCGCCAAGCGATTCGAGTCACTGTGGGGCACGTTTCAAACGTGCCTGGCACGATGGAATCGTGCCCCACGAACAGTCCTAACGATTTGGGCTTACCTTGCATTCATCCTTGGACGTTACTATAAGGAGAACACGATGACAAGCATGTCTGACTCTGATGCAACACGGGCAGGGCCATCACGAGTGCGGAGGACCGTGGGGTTCTGGCTGGGCCTGCTGCTCTTTGCGCTGCTACTGTCGGCGCCCGCACCGGAAGGCATGACGCCGTCAGCACAACGGATGGCAGCAACGGTGGTCCTGATGGGCTGCTGGTGGGTCGGCGAATCGCTGCCGCTGGGCGTGACCGCGCTGGTTCCGCTCGTCGCCTATCCCATGCTCAGAATCATGCCATCCAAGGTGGTTGCGCCCAACTACACCAACCACTATGTGTTTCTTCTCCTGGGCGGATTCTTCATCGCGCTGGCCATGCAGCGTTGGAACCTGCACACGCGGATCGCTTTGGGCATTATCCGGTTGGTCGGTGCCAGCGCCCGTAGGCTGGTCTTGGGATTCATGCTGGCCACCGGATTCCTCTCGATGTGGATCTCGAACAGCGCCAGTGCGATGATGATGATGCCTATCGGGCTGGGGCTTGTCATCAAGATCGAACAGATGCAAAGCAGAACCACCGCTCGTTCCGCGGCGAACTTCGGTGCCTGCATGATGTTGGGGATCGCCTATGCGGCCAACATCGGCGGCGTGGGGACGTTGGTGGGTACATTTCCCAACCTCGTCTTTGCCGGCATGTTCAAGGAACATTTTCCTGCGGCGCCGGAGATTACGTTCGTCGAGTGGCTCAAGGTGGGGTTGCCCTTCGCCGCCATGTTCATCCCAATCATGTGGGCGTGTATGGTGTTCGGTGTCTTGCCGATTCGCGGCAAAGTCGTCGAGAACGCGGGGGCCATCATTCGCAGTGAGATCGCCAAGTTGGGCAGGATGTGCCGAGGCGAGGCGCTGGTGCTGGCTGTCTTTGTTAATACGGCTCTTCTGTGGATTTTTCGAAGTGAAATCCACATGGGAAGCCTTATCATACCCGGCTGGACCAATCTACTGGGCGTGGCGGACTACGTTCACGACGCGACCATTGCCATGGCCATGGGGATTCTCTGCTTTATCCTACCTGTAGACCGGAAAAACGGCGTCTCCCTGCTCGCGTGGGCCGACGCGAAGAAAGCTCCGTGGGACATCGTGCTTCTATTCGGCGGCGGATTTGCCATCGCAGCGGGATTCGAGCATTCGGGGTTGACCGAGTGGATCGGGGGCCACTTGGGTGGACTCAGAGGAGTGCCGATTCCGATTATCATAGCGGCCATCGCGCTGTTGATGACGTTCCTGACGGAGGCGACCTCCAACACGGGCACAACCACGATGATGCTTCCCGTGCTGGCGGCGACTGCCGGAGCGCTGAACGTCAATCCGCTGCTTCTGATGCTGCCGGCGACCATTTGCGCATCTTGCGCCTTCATGCTCCCGATCGCTACGCCACCGAACGCCATCGTTTTCGCCAGTGGCCGGGTCGGCCTTATTCAGATGGGAAAGACGGGTTTCTTGTTGAACCTCATCACAGTCCTCTTTGTGACCGCCTTCATCTACTTCTGGGTTGTGCCAGTGATGGGCATTTCCCTCACCGAGCCACCGGCTTGGATGAAGTAGGTCCCGCTTGCCGAGCGGGACCTGATGGCTCTGACAAACCTCGGAATTCAAGGTCCCGCTCGGCAAGCGGGACCTACTTGTCGCACTCCACGGCCGGCTAAACGACGCGATTGGCCGCGCCGTCAGTTCTTTATCACCAGCGCATCGACCACGCGAACTCCTTGACCTTCGGGATGCACCATCAGGGGATTGATGTCCAACTCGCGGATCTGATCCTCCAACTCCAGAGCCATGCGGCTCACGTTGACCAGTACGTCGGCTACCGCGTGAGTATCGGCTTTGGCCTTGCCGCGGGCACCTGCCAGCACCTTGAATCCCTTCGTCTGGCGCATCATCTCCAACGCGTCGTCCCGGCTGAGCGGCGCCACGCGCAACGATACGTCTTTCAGCACTTCGACGAAGACGCCGCCCAGACCGAACATGACGGTCGGTCCGAACAGTGGGTCGTTGTTGACTCCCACAATCACCTCGGCACCGTCGCCGACCCATTCATGGACGAGAACGCCGTTTACGCGAGCCGCGGGATTGTAGGCGCGTACGTTCTCGAGGACCTCGTTGTACGCACGTATGAGTTCGACCCGATTCTGTATGTTCAGCCTCAGTCCGCCGGCTTCGGTCTTGTGGAGGATATCGGGCGAGTCGATCTTCAGAACCACTGGGTAGCCGATGGTCTCGGCAACCTGCACCGCCTCTCGCTCCGTCTTGGCAACGTCTTCTTTCGTGACCGGAATACCGTACAGGTGGAGCAACTCTTTGCTCTGATGTTCGGTGAGACTGCGATCGGCGCCGGCCAGCAAGGCAAGCGCCGCTTCGCGAGTCGTACTGCCCGGAGAGGAAGCGTCCTGGGGGCGCCCCTGAGCCAGACGCCCCTCGCGAAACTTGCTGTAGTTCATCAGCGACCCCATCGCCCGCACTGCTCTGACCGGCGATCGGTAGAACTGAACGCCTCCTTCGACTAAGACCTTCAGGTTATCGCCCATCACGCGATCGCCCGCCGTCCACGCGACCGTCATGGGTTTCCGCGTACGTCGAGACATACGGACGATATCCTCGGCCATCTGCCGCCCGGGCTCTCCAACGATCATCGTTACGACAATCACCAGAGCGTCGATGGCGGGACTTTCCACCATCACCTGAAGCACCTTTGAAAAGCCTTCAGCCTCGTTGAGTACTTGGGCGGTCACGTCGACGGGATTTAGCGCCGAACCGTACGCGGGGATCACATCCATGATGGCTTTTTGTGTCTTGGCA
>JADHUC010000439.1 GCA_016784735.1 Pirellulaceae bacterium
ATCCTTCTACCCTCCCTGCAAAACCGCCCGTAATGTCCTTGCACACCTCCGACGGCAACTATACCCTACTTGCACATGTTTCTGCGTTGACTCTTCAAGGAAGGAAGGAAGCCAGTGCCCGACCTGTTTGACAAGTGTGACGCGTTTTGGCGACAGATGCAGAAAAAGCTCGGAGACGACTTCGAAGATTGCCGTGGCCTTTTCTTCCGCGTGTTTCCGATCGCGAATTGCCAGCCTTACGTCGTGATGCAAAACGGGCGCCGGGTGCTGCAGGTGGCCACGAACGACTATCTGGGCTTGGCGCTGCATCCGGAGACGATCGAGGCCGCTGCGAACGTCGCTCGCCAGTGGGGAGCTGGTACACCGCTTGGCGCTCGACCGCTGACCGGAAATACCGAATTGCACATCGAGTTGGAGCGCCGCTTGGCCGAATTCCGCCGGACCGAAGATTCGATGGTCTTCAATCTTGGGCTGGGCGCCATGACGGGCACGATTTCTTCCTTAGTTGGTCGGAACGAACACGTGTTTGTGGATTCGTTCTCGCACAGTTGTATCCAAGAGGGGGCAAAGCTGGCCAAGGGCCGGGCCACTTGGTTCAAACACAATGATCTGGACGAATTGGACAGCCAGCTCCGAGCCGTTCCGCGTGACGAGCCAAAGCTGATCGCGGTCGACGGGGTGTATGGGATGACCGGCGACCTGGCCCCGCTTCCCGAGTTGGTCGATTTGAAGGAGACGTATGGCGCGCGGCTCTTTGTCGACGATGCTCACGGCACGGGCGTGCTGGGCGATCACGGTAGGGGAACGGCCGAGTACTTTGGCGTCGAGGACGAGGTGGACCTGCATGGCGGCACGTTTGCCAAGGCGTTCGGTACGTTCGGCGGATACGTGGCTGGTCCACAGCGTGTGTTGGACTACCTCCGTTGTGTTTCGCCAACCTTTGTGCTGACCAAAGCGCTGCCGGCCGTCATCACCGCGGCCACACTCAAGACGCTGGAACTCCTCGAACGAATGCCCGAACGTCGGGTGCGTTTGTGGGAGAACCTGAACGTGCTTCGGCAGGGACTTCGTGACGCCGGCCTGGATATCGGCGATCCACAGGGAGCCGTCACCTCGATCGCTACGCGAGGTCACCGTGCCATGAAGGCCGTTCGCCTGTTGCAGGACGAATACGACATCATTGCCAACGGGGTCATGTATCCCGCCGTTCCACGCCGTGTCTCGATCATCCGCATCACCATTTCCGCGTTGCACACCCCGGACGATATGACACGAGTCGTGGATGCACTTGCCGAGATCAACGAGCGGATGCCACTGCAAGGGTCTAAGAAGCAGTTGGCCGGCGACGTCGCCTGAACGCGCGAGGCGAGCGATTGATGAGTGCCGACGAAGAACTTGTGGTCCGTCCGGTTCGTTCGCGGCGCGACTGGCGCGCTTTCCATCGTGTTCGCCGACAGATCTATCGTCACGACCCGCACGCCGTACTGCCGCTGGTTCGCGACGAGCGGCTGGCCCTGGATCCGGAAGCTCACCCGTTCTACGAACACGCCGAACGCGAAGTCTTCCTGTGTTGGCGCGACCGCCGGCCCGTCGCGCGTATTGCCGCCATCTACGACCGGCTGCATCACGAACACTATGGCGACGACGTAGGTTTCTTTGGGTTCTTCGAGACTCCGGACGAACCGCACGTAGCGCGACTGTTGCTGGAAGCCGCGCAAAAGTGGCTGGCCGATCGAGGCTGCGGGGCCATGCGCGGGCCGGTCAGCCCGTCGATGAAGGGCGAGTTTGGGGTGCAGGTCAGCGGCCATCAAGATCCACCGTATGTGATGATGGCCCACACGCCGGCGTATTACGACACGCTGCTCGAAGGACTCGGTTTCCAAGTGGCCAAGACGTTCTACGCGTTTCGTTACGACAGCGACGTGCTGTCTCGAACTCAATCCCACTACGAAGACGTCAGCCGCGTCTGTGAGCGGGTCGCCCAGCGCCATCCGGAAGTGCGTGTGCGCACGGTCGACGTACGGCACCTCACGCGTGAAATCCACCGCGTGAATCAGTTGGCCAACCGCGTGCGAGTCCCTGTTTGGGGTTTCGTGCCGTTGACGGATGCCGAGCTTGAACACATGGCAAACGAACTGCGGCGGGTGCTCGATCCTCGGCTATTCGTCCTGGCAGAACGCGAGAAGGAATTGGTGGGCTATCTGATTGCCGTGCCCGATCCCAACTGGGCCCTTCGACGCACGGTCGGAAGCGCGGACTTCCTGCGAATCCCTCAAGTGCTGTTCTGGTTGCGCAGAACCCCGCGAGTCCGCGTTTTCGCTTTGGGCGCCCACGAAAAGTACCGTCACGCGGGCGTGACCGCGCTATTGTTGAAGAGGATGTTCGACGAAGGGGTCTCGTGGGTCAAGGAGGCGGAGTTGTCCTGGGTCGTGGAGGACAACATGCGTTCGCTACGCGCGATCCAGCGTCTGATGCCGGCCAAGCGATACAAGTCGTATCGCCTCTACGATCGAGCAATGGGGCCGTTTTGACTTCGCTGGTGCGATGCGAGTATCTCGTAGGGTGGGCCAAGCGGACAATTGCCTGCGTGTGAACATGTTGAGGACGCATAGCGCGGGCGGAGACGGTTGCAGGCGAGAAGACCGAGCGCGGGCCCACCATGCCCAGTGGCCATAGCCCCGCCTAGCCGTTGTCCGTCTGCATGATCCGAGCCATCTCCGCGACGCGAGCGGGATCGGGACGTCGCGTTACCGCGCTTATCAAGACAAACACGACTACGTTGACCACGAAACCGCAGAAGCCGATGTCGAACAGTCGTTTCAAGTAGCCGGCAACACTGGCCATTTCTTCTCCCAGACCTTGACCGAACAACAGTCCCGGGGCGGGAGTGAATAGCAGAACGACCATCAGCCCCGCAAGCATGCCAAAGATTGCCCCCGCACGCGTGCCCCGGCGGATGAAGAGCATATCGATCGCCACCGGCAGCACCTGGCACGAGAAGGCCATGGCTACGAACTGCATCTCGACAATCATCTTCAACGGCGCAAACTCCTCGTTGTGCTCACCGAATTGAACCAGCCCCAGTGCCAACAGTGCGGCGGCGACGATCACGATTCGGCCGACCCAGGCCCGCTCGCGCTGGCTGGCCTTGGGTCGCAGAAAGCGGTCGTAAACGTCTCGTGTAAGTACCGCGCTCAGGGCGTGAAGGTTCGAGTCGGCCGTGCTCATCGAGGCGGCCAGGATGGCAATCATGATCACCGCGACGATAATCGCCCCGGCCGGGCCGAGCACTTCCAGACCGTGGTTACGAAGCACGGCGATCAGGGCCTGATCCCAGCGACCGACTTCGGCGTGCGGCTGAAGCTCGCCACCGGCCATGTGTGGAGGATACAGGGCACGAGCACCAAGGCCGACCAGCATTACGCCGCCCAAATAACAGACCGGCAAGACGATCGAAAAGATGAGCGCACTGCGTTTTAGCGCCTTCGTCGAGCTGGCGGCGTAGTACCGCATCCACTGGGCCGGTTGAATCATCGAGGATAGCGAAGCGAACACAATAACGGTCATCAAGCTCCATACCGTGTAGCGGCCTGTGGCGCCCGGCAGCGACAGGGACTCCGGCGGCAGGTCAGCCAGCGCGGCGAAATAGCCGCGTACGCCCCCCAGCGCGGAGATCGCGGCATAGCCTGCCACCAGCATGCCGGTCAACAGCAACGAGCCCTGGACCACGTCGGCCAAAGCCACGCTGCGCATCCCGCCCACTAGGATGTATATCATCATCACCAACGAAAGCACCGAGGCCCCGATCGCGAACACGTCCACCTCGAAGCCCAGCAGCAGGAAAGTCGAGGCACTGGGGAACATCTGCTGCGCCAAGTGCCCGCCGGCCCGCATCTGGATCACCACATACGGCACGACGTACAGAAAGCCCAGCAGAGCCACCATGATGCGCACGACCGAGGAATTGTCGTAGTAGTCGGCGATCATGTCGCCCGGAGTGACGTAGCCCTTCGCGCGGCCAAGCCGGGCGATGCGGCTGCCCATCACGTAGACCGCGGCACCTCCGATAGGCAGGTTCAGCGCGAACACACAGAATATGACGCCTTCCTTGTAGACCACCCCGGGAACGGCCAGCATTGCAGCCGAACTGAAGAACGTGGCCATGATCGTCAGAGCGGTAACGATGAAGCCCTGTTGCCGGCCCGCCAGGTAGTAGTCTTCCTCGGTCATCTTGCTCTTGACGTACCCGTACACGCCAAGACTCAGCAGCAGGCACAGGTACACGCCCAGCACGACCAGCGGAAGGTAGCCGAGTTCGGAGACGGCGGTCTGGGCAAGCAGAGATGCGTTCATTGGCTGGTTGTTCCAGAAGATCTTTCCGTTGGTCGCGAATCATCCGTGGGCGTACTGTCCCACAGTCGGTAGTAAGCCACCAATACAACACCCGCCTGGACCAGAAACCAGAACACGATCCAGGCGTAGATGACGGGCATACTCAGAAAGGTAAATGTGGCGTCCGGGTCGTCCGCATCAGGATTGACCAGATACATGCCCGGTCCGCCTCCCATGACGATGGCCAACGCAAAAATGACACTGAGCACGACGGCGAGGCGTTTGCGTCCTGCTGAAGGTGATTCGTTCATTTTCAAATGACTACCATCGAAGAAACGGCTAGTGGTCCAGCAACTCTGCATCCTTCGGTTCGTAGTACCGCTTCAGCCAGCCTTTTCCGCCTGAAGGCGGGACTACGAACAACGCTACCCGCCGCCAGCATACTCGACCACCGCGCGGGTCATGGCTCGCAGGTTGGCGTTCGGACAATTGGGGCTAATTGCGCAGCCCGGACTAATGATGTCAACCCCCGCTTCGAGATTATCCATCACTTGACGTTCGATTTCCTGCGGAGTCGCATTCAGCAAATCGGTCGTATTGACGTTGCCCATCAGGCTAAACGCCCCCGCCGCGGCCTGGACCATCTGCTCCGGCTGGATTGCCCAGTCGAAATTGAAACAAGTCATTCCCGTCTGCTTCAACATGGGTAACCGCGGTGTGACATCGCCGCAGATGTGCATGATCGTCGGCCCGTCGATCCGCGCGATCATCTTCTGGTGGACAGGTAAGAGGAACTCCTCGTACATCTCCGGCGATAACATCTGCGACCCGGCGCCACCTTCGCCGATGGCCAGCGCGTCGATGCCGCATTCGAATTCGGCGTTAGCGCATTTGACCAGCACCTCGACGCAAACATCGACAAAGTGAGCGACCAGTGATCGATTTTCGATCATGCCCATCAGTACCTGTTCGATCCCGTGCATGGCCAGTGCCATGGAAAACGGTCCCATCACCTTGCCCAGCACGGCCATCCGATCTCCGCAATCGCGTTTGGCAATTCGCAGCGTCTCCAAGTACGTACTGATCGGAGGGCGGTCCAAGAGATCGTCCGGAATGATTGCGTCATCCGCTCGTTGCCAGGGGTTCGATTGAAAGGATGGTAGTTGACTGGGCGTACCCCAGTCCATCTTTGCCTGTAGCGCCGCCGGTTCGCCAAAATAGTTGATGATGAAGTTCACCGCATCGAACCCCAACACATCGTGATTGGCGGTAAGAAGCTTCGCTTGTTTTGCCGGGTCCGAGTGCACGTCGGGCATAAAGCAGCCAGTGGCCTGTTGCAGTTCCACTGTGGTCAAAGCCGCCACGTGGGCAACCGGTGTTCGATCCGGCGTCTGGCCGTGCAACGCAGCAAGAAACCGCTCGCGAGAATTCATTGTGCCTACTTTCCTATCGCAGGGACAGAACCTGACATTTGCCTGGCATTGGGCTGACATGCACTTCTCGATCGCCCACCGTGATACTCGCTCGCTTCGCCGAACTGCCGAAATCCGTTCGACGGACCAGCAGGCGACCACCCAGCCTGAGACCGGATACAACCGGTCTCGGTTGCTTTGGCACACGGAAGCTGACAGGCGTACCTTCTTCAAGAAACTCAGCATACTGTTGCGCCGCAGCATACACCTCGTGGAGCAGGCGTACTTCCTCGGCATCCTCATCTTGTCTGCACCAAAGGAAGAACGTATCGGTGCCTCTCAGCAACATGTGCCAAAGCAACTCCTGGTAAGCCTCGCGGCTGAGCTGTTTTACCTTCGGATCGGGGTCGTCGGGCGGGGCCGTCGTGTGCCAATGAACGAAACTGATGATCGGCACATCGGACGGCGTGTTTTCGCCGGCGTTGCTTGCCACCAACAGCATGTTATAGAACCAGCGGTAATCCGAGTCGTCGAAATCGTACCACTGATAAGTTGGATACCACGTGTAGACCACGGGCATGGCGAACGTGAAGCCCGTGCCGGGGAAGTCGTCGTACCACACTCGGTATCTGGCCCGCTGGTCGACGAGGCATGGCTGACCTTCGACGAAGTACTCGAAGTAGTCGTACCAGTGGCGATAGCCGTTGTGCGGATAGACGGCGTAGTTGCCCACCAGAGCATCAGGGAAACGCGACGTAATCGGCGTTGCGTAAGCGTATCGCTGCAACTCGCTCCGGATCTTCCGCAACGCCCTCTGGAACTCCAGGAAATCGTCGATGTTCTTGATGCGTTCGCGGCAACGAGCGCAGCGTTTCGAGGCGTCAAACGCCCGGTTGTACTCGATGGGACCGTCGATTTCCCAGTCGGCAAAGACAAAGTCGATCTTCAGTCCGGCTTCCTTGTAGGCCCGAGCAAAGAACTCCACTTGTTCACGCATCGGGTCCTTGCGGAAGTCCAGGGCAAAGGGGCAACCCATCTTGTGCTTGCGGGAACCGCTGTCGAAGGACTCGTCCCAAAACGGCTTTCCCGCCTCGTCTACATGGGCAGTCCGCTCGTCGCCGTTGAAGAAATGGTACGTGCAGGCATTGGCGTTCACGTTGACGCGCAGGCCAAGTCGCGTTTGCACCCGTGCGATCGTCAGGCCATTGGCGAGCGAGTCGTCGCGCCGGCGAGGCGACCACGAACCGATCAGCCCGACGCCTCGCCGGTCGAGTTCCTTGACCAACAACTCGGCAGTCTGATCATCCAGTTTGCCGGAGTTTATCGCCGGCCATAGGTAGAGCGGCAACCGCTTCCCGCGGTCGAATTCGAGCGGTTTTGCCACATCCAGAACCGTTTGCATACGCCCGGACCACGCAAGTTTCCCCGAATCGGGCTTGGGTTCGGAACCGAACGCGGCAGGCGGTGTGTACGTGAAGATGCTCAGAATCAAGCAGAGTAGGGTCTTCTCGAACTTGGTGCACATTCTATGACCTCCGAATTCTGTAGCATTCGCGATCCCAGATCAGTTTCCCAGTGATTGATGCCGAACTGTGACTTCCTGGACCTGCTCCGTTGGTCGGACGATGCGAACGTACTCGTGTTGAGCATCGAAATCCTGATGAGGCCGACCGTTGATGCTGACCGTTTGAATCGGCGTTTCTAACGGACTCCGCACGCGCAAACGGATCTCGGCGGGAAAGTCCGTGCTGGGCAATTCGATCTTTGCCTGTATCGAACCGTTCTCACCCGGCGCTACTGTAAAGTCCACAAGACCCCACCGTGTGGTTGCGCGGCGCACGGCTATTCCGTCACAGGATGTCGCCCACCGCCGCGGCGCAGCTCGGCACAGCCAGAGCACATCTGCGTCGCGTTCCTCGAAGACCAGCATCCATTTCGTCAATAGCGGCGTAACCAACTGAGCCGGAACGCAGTAATCGGCCACGTACGTCCGGCGGCCGAGGCCGCGGATTGCCACCTGTTCGTAGGCGGTAAACGTGCCGCGCATGCGATGGACGGCCAAGTCGCCATAAAAGCCCAGCAGGTAGTGATCGACCCGATCGCAATGCAGCAGTCCGTACGCGTAGCCCGCATACGGCCAGTCGTCCAGGTGCCCCGAGAAACGGGTCGTGCCGAACAGCTCTCCACCGTGCGTCTTTCGGTAGTCGATGATGGCATCGTGCCAATCAGGCCGCAGAAAGCCGGCGGATAGCATCTCTATCCAGTAGCGATAATTGGTGTAGGACGCAAAGCGATCCTGGGTCATCCGTTCAAAGGGCTTGTCAAACCCGGCGACCGGAGGAACGAACACGGGCTGCGTGTCGCGGCAAATGGACTTCTCGATGCTCGTTTCGATGTCGGTTCGATAAGTCTCACATTCGGCCAGAAGCTGCTGGCCACGACGGATCATCTCGTCGTTCTCACTCTCGACGAGCAATCGGCCGATTTCCTTCCACCCACGCCACGTCCAGACGTTGCCCGAGTAGTAATAGTCGACTTCTTTGCGCGTGTCCGCTTCCGGTGAACCCGAAATGAGCCCGTGCCGGACATCGGTCTCCGGCAGTTCGCTCTTGCTTCGACGGCGCAGGACAAGTAGACGTTCGATGATGCTGTCGATTTTCGGAAGACGAGCTTCGAGCCATTCGTACCGGCCGCTTCGTCGCACGTACTGGGCGACCACATCCAGCATTTGGCCGTACTCGGACACAGCCGGTCCGTAGTAGTCGAAGGTGCCGTCCGGACGCACTACGTGATCGAAATAGTAGTCAAGATACTGCCGCGCTCGGTCCAGTAGGCCCCATTCGATGCACGCGTTCACCATGCTCAATGTGGTGGGCGGAAAGGTACCATGGCGATCGGGTGCGTAGTGCCCTACGCCGTAGCGAGGGGCGCTACTTTCATACGTAATGAACGCTCGCACAAGCGACGCTCGACACGCGTCGGCAATCCGCCGTTCGGGCAACCGGACTTCCATCGCCTCGCCGATTGCAGCATCCCAATGTTGCTTCAACTGAAGGAGTCGACTGAAGAAGATCGCCGCGTCGGTTGGTTTTGTCTCTGTACCGGCATGGAGGTACTTTCGATCCGTGGTCCCGTCGCGATTTGCGATCCGCAGATAGACCAAGGTATCGAATTCCGCAGAATCGTCGCTCCCAGCGGCAAAAGCCATTTCCTCCCAGCCCAACTTCGCTTCGTTATCGAAGAAGCCGTAGTCAATCACCGGAAGATAGCCGCCGGCGATACCCCGCTTCGCATTGGTCGGCCAATGATCGGGAAGATTCTCGGTTGGATCGAAAATGACATTCTCCAGCCGTTTCCAGCCGTAGTGTGCCGGAAGCGACCCTAGGCTGCCGTCCGGAGCAACGGCAATGATCTCAGGCGACGTTTCAGTGCTCAAGAACGTGTAGCTGGTTAAATCCGGCAGAAAGGCAGCACAGGCTTCAAAGGATGCTTCGCCGTCCCGTGCAAGTACCTTGTCGCCGAGCAGATCGCCCGCGTTTTCGATAATCGTTTGTTCGTAGTTCGGCGGATAGGTCGGGGCCGGTTGGCGGATCTGGTCAAGACGCCCGATGGCTTTGCGAATTGTTGTCACCACACCGGCGGAATCCACGTACACGACAAGCCCCCAGCGGTCTAAGTGACGCTCGAATACAGCTAACCTCTTCCCGCCCGCCGCGACGATCGCCACCAGATCCCACCCTGCATTCGACTGGCCCACCGCAACCGTGGTCGAACGACCGTCGGCGTTGGGCACGCTCACTTGGTCGTCGCCAACGGTGACAACTCGCGGGTACTTCAGCCTCGCGCGTTCTTCGGCTTCTTCAAGCGGATAGCAGGAATCGTCTACGTTTGGGTAGAATTGTTCGAACGTGAGCGTCTCATCCACAGAGAAGGACCTGGTGGCAGAAAGACGCGGCAAACGTTCAATCTCTGCCCGTGTATTGGGAGGTTGGAACGCGCCGCTCGACAGAACGAATCCGTCGATGTTCGTATTGTTCCGCTCCGCGAGCGAGATCAGCCGGAGTACGTGCACGCCTTCGGCGAGATTCCCCAGCGTGATCTCACAAAGCGCCCATTCGTCGTCCCGTAGATGCCCCCAGCCACCAGTGCTGCGCAACGCGAGTCGCTCGACGGCGACTTTCCCATCGAGCGTCACCTTCCACACAGCGTCGCCAGGATCACGTCGCGCATACCGAAGTTGCATCCGAGCATCGGCGAATCCCCATTCGCCGACCCGAAAGCGATACATGACATGATGACCTTTCGCACCGCCGAAGCTCGATCCGAGACACGCGCCTCGCGAACCGCACGGTGGGCGATCCGGTCCGATGGCCCCGTGCTGTTCGGTGTACTCTTCGCCTTCAGCCCAAAAGACATCTGCGCCGGACGCGTTTACGCCGACGGCCAACAGCAGGCCAAAGGTGAACAATGACAGCCCCAGCATCTGACGACGGTTGTACTCGTTCATGGCTGCTTTCGCGTTGTAGGTCCCGGCTGCCGGACGGGACCTGCGGAGTGGGTGACGTTTCAACTGGTGGCAGGTCCCGTCCGGCA
>JADHUC010000440.1 GCA_016784735.1 Pirellulaceae bacterium
GACAATACGGACGCATGCCTTGAAGCCGCGCTGACAGGGAGATGGAGCAAAAAGCGGGACAGGTTCGCTTTCCCGCAATCCCCGGAAAGCGAACTTGTCCCGCTTTTGCGCGAGGAGATGGACTGATGGCGGAACCAATTGAAATACGATGCCGAGGATTGGTCAAAGGAAGAGCCGAAGGCGAGGCTCTGGTCGCGCCGACGACGCTGTCGTTCTGGGGCGAAGTCGATCCGATGAGCGGCCGGATCATAGCTCGTGGTCATCCTCTGGAAGGCGAATGCCTGGGCGGCAAGGTTCTTGTAATCCAATCAACGAAGGGTTCTTCGGCCACGCCGCTGGTCATGGGGCTGGCTCATCAAGAAGGAAACGCGCCGAGAGCCCTGGTGAATACCGATGTCGACTGTTTGGCCGCATTAGGCTGCGTCGTCAACCAGATCCCCATGGTGACCGATATGGACCGAGATCCGTTCGAGATAATCGAAACGGGCGACCATGTGTTGGTTGATGCCGATGAACAGAAGATCGTGGTGACGAAGAAGACATAGACATTACCGTTGAAGCGAGCCAAACATTGGTGGCATCTGTCTCTCGAATTCAGCGTCCATCAGGGGCGGAAGTCCGGTGAGGCTTTCGATTAGATCTCAGTACACCTCGCACCAGAAATAGCACGCCCCAAATGAATGATGCCACGACAACGCCGAGGATCAATCCTTCAATCGTCACGAATAAGAAATGGAAAAAGAGTGTGTCTTTGGCAAAGTGCCCGGACGACACCCAGATCGGGAGTCCAACTTCCGTGGCAGCAGACGGATCGCGTGGCACGAAAAACGCGTCACGGGCTAGGCCGATCCACATTGCGACAGTGCTGCCCAAACTGGCGAGGAGACACGAACGCATGTATTGGCCCCGCCCGACCAACGTACCGACGATCCCGAGCAGCAGCGGCGCAGCCAGACGTACGGCCAGAGCACCAGTCGTGAACTCTACCGTCGCGACGGCTACGCCCGTCATGAACAGCATGGCTGAACGAAGAGTGAATTGCATCCAATTCGGCGTGGAGCGTCGGACTCGACTTCAAGTATCTTGAACGATTCCTCTCTCATTGATTTGCGCCAGAAAATATTTCGGTCAGTGTATCACAGGTGCTTTCATTCTGGCGAGGGAAAGCACAATTTTCGCTCGCTGTGTAGCGTTATTCATCAATGGGAATCGTCAAAGGACAGGCTTTCTGCTGAGGCTCTTGATTCCCCCAAATGTGCTGTCAATAATGAACCTCTAGACGTAGAGATAGAGGTGGGCATGTTTGTTGTTGGCCCATGCTTTGGGTGAAGCCGAAGCGACACCGCTGGGAGATCGCGGACCGCATCGCACTAGTGTGCTGTTTAGCATTTGTGGGGATGCTGTAGAGCTTGGCGTTCAATTCACGGGAAACGCTCCATGCGTCATATAGAGAAGACCAGACTGACTGGGACCCGAGGAGGGTGGCAAAAGCAACGCAGAAGGAACGGTGCCCAGCTCACCCATCGTCGTACGCCCATCTTTGAAAGGCTGGAGGACCGATGGCTTCTCAATGGAACGACGATTATTACACATGGCTGGGACTCGGGTGTTGACAAATGGGTTGATGACATGGCCAACGCCATTCAGTTTCAAGTCCCCGACGTGCCTGGACAAGATCCCCCTCACTTGACAGCTGAGTATACGCTAGAGATTCTCGGGACTTCGCCTGGCAACATCACCGGACATCGGCTCTCCCCTGATCATCTGATCCCCACAAGAAGCGGAGAGGCGGTAATCTTGATCGACTGGTCCGCGATCGATACGCAGCAAGAGAGCACTCTCCACGTTGGCCATTATGTGGCAAACCTGCTCTTTGAATGGGAGTCCGATCTCCACTTTCTGTCCGGTCCTGTCCATCTCATCGGCCATAGTCGGGGGGCATCAGTTAACACAACCATTGCGCAGCGATTGGCTGAAGCTGAAGTCTGGATTGACCAGTTCACTACGCTTGATCCCCATCCAGTCGACGGGATTCGTGATCCGAGCATCGAATTCGGTGAAGTCGGTTGTACTGAAGACCCATGCGATTTCGGCGATACGCCTATCAGCCTTTGGGACAACGTTCGTTTCGCTGACAACTACTGGCGAACAGAAGGCGATGATGCGAAGGTGGATTTTACCGGCGAACCGGTTCCTGGAGCATTCGATGTGAACCTGGTTGAGGACACACTTGAATCGGGAGGCTACCCATATTTTGAACACGCGGATGTGCACCTTTGGTATCGCGGCACTATCGACACAACAACTTACTCGATCACCGACGGGCACGCGACCCGCTTCGAAGGCGCTGGCTGGTATGTTGGGGATATGGGCCCTCGCGATCACATTGGGTACTACTACAGCCAAGTCGCTGGGGGGGACAGAACGGGGGGCGCGGGTACGGGCTTGGCGAATTCAAACAATCGTACGTTTGTCCCAAAATCAAATACCCATTGGCCAAACCTTGAGGCTCCGTTGGTCTACTCGGGCAATTCTACCGTAACGCAAGGGGCATCAGTACCGCTAGTCCATCGCTATCAATCGACAGCCCCTTGCACCGTTACGTTTGGGTACGACTCCGACAGAAATCCCTTCAACGGTGCGAACGACGTGCTGACCGTAAACAAAGCGGCGACGTCCACGGGAAGCGACTTTGACCCTGGATTAGTCCAAATTGACAACCTCGACACTGCGTCCGTACCGCCAGGCGCACACTACTTGTACGCCAAGATCACTAATGCTGGACATACCCGATACGCCTACACGAGAGATCAGATCACAGTCACCCCTGTTCATCCCGATCTGATCGCGCATAACGTCACGGTGGATAACGAGACCTCACTTACAGTCGCTCCCGGCCAGCAGGTGAGGGTAGATTTCGACATCACAAACATCGGGACTGGTTCAGCCGGTTCCTCTCTTTCCGGAATTCTGTGGTCTACGACTGATGGGATCTCCACATCGGATGATCAAATTGGGACGGAACCAACGGGCAGCATCAATGCTGATGGCACGGATTCTGAGTATAAGTACGTGGAAATCCCGTCAGATGCTCCTCCTGGCCATACGTACTACATTGGAGTTATCGCCGACGTTAATGATGAAGTGCCTAATGAATTGTCTGAGTCGAACAACGATTCCGACGACCACGATTCATACAAAGCGGTCACGGTTACGATAGCCGTACCAGAAATGGAGGTCCGCGGTAACGGTCAGGCAATTTCGGACGGTGATGAGACGCCGAGCCTCAGCGACCACACCAGTTTTGGAAGCGTGGATGTAAGCAGTGGGAGCGGCCAGCGGTCGTTCGCCATCAGGAACACAGGAACAGAAAAGCTGAACCTGACCGGAAACCCGAAAGTCCAGCTCAGTGGTTCGAATGCTTCAGACTTTGCAGTCACACAGCAGCCCACTTCACCGGTCTCGGCCAACGGCGGAACGACGACATTCGTCGTGACCTTTGATCCAAGCGGCATGGGTGTGCGGCAAGCGACAATCAGCATCGCCAACGACGATAGCAGCGAAAATCCATACGACTTCAAGATTCAGGGCACGGGGATAGACACGGTGCCGCCGACCCCGAATCCGAGTACGTGGTCCACGGAGCCCTACGCTGCGGGAACGTCTTCGATCCGAATGGTAGCTACGACGGCCAGCGACCCGGAAGGGAATGGTGTCGAGTATTACTTCGATTGTACAACGTCCGGGTGTCACGATAGCGACTGGCAGGCTAGCAGCGAGTATGTCGACTATGGTCTCTCGCCCAACGTGACATATGCCTACCAGGTGAAGACGCGCGACAGATCGCCGAATCAGAACGAGGGAGGATACTCCTCAACGAGGTCCGCGACAACCGACGCTGACACCCCGCCGTCGAAGGTACCAAGGCTCATCGCCGATCTGAATGTTGGTCCTGACGGCTCGTATCCCGCGGAGTTCGTTGAATCCGGTGGAATTGCCTTTTTTGCGGCAAATGGCACACAACTATGGAAGACGGATGGAACGACAGGGGGTACGGTTCTGGTCAAAGACACTGGTCTGGGCTTTGGGCAAACAAACTTCTACCTGCACGACCACAATGGGACGTTGGTTTTCGCAAGAAATGACACTGGCGCAGATGGGCTCCCAGGGCGAGGAGGTGATGATCGCGTGCAGTTTTGGAGGAGCGACGGTACAGCCAGCGGGACGGCCGTCATAAAGGACTTCGGTTCAGGCTCAAGTGTCCGAATGAGCCTCGACGCGCAATTCACGACCCTGGGTGATGCGTTGTTTGCCGTAGTGGACGGGGCAGATGGGGGCGGCAATGAGCTTTGGAAGACGGATTTGACCGAATCCGGTACCGTACGGGTGAGGGACATCAACCCCGGTTCGGCCGGCTCCGGGCCTGGGGAGTTGATCAATGTCAACGGCACGCTGTTTTTTGTCGCCGATGACGGAACGCATGGACGGGAATTATGGAAGAGCGACGGGACTGAGGCCGGCACGACATTGGTGGAGGATATTTCTCCTGGTTTGGAGAGTTCGCGGATTCATCCTCTGCAAGACATGAATGGCACGCTGTATTTCGCTGCCGATGACGGAGTCCATGGGGATGAACTATGGAAGAGCGACGGAACCGACGTCGGCACGGTGTTGGTGAAGGATATTCGCCCAGGTTCCGCTGCTTCGTTTCAGTATGGCGGATCGTTTGAGAACGTGAACGGAACGCTTTATTTCATCGCCGATGACGGCAGACATGGAAATGAACTGTGGAAGAGCGATGGCACATCGGTCGGGACAACGCTGGTGAAGGATATTCGCCTCGGATCAGCCGGTTCACTTCGATATGGCGGGCCGCTTGAAACCATGAACGGCACGCTGTATTTCGTTGCCGATGACGGGATGTATGGGGGTGAACTGTGGAGGAGCGACGGAACAGCGGCGGGTACGACATTGGTCAAGGATATTCTTCCTGGTTCGGAAGGTTCGTGGGTCTATCCTTTGCAGAATGTTGATGGCACGCTGTATTTCGCCGCCGATGACGGGATTCATGGGGATGAACCATGGAAGAGCAATGGCACCGACGTCGGCACCATGTTGGTGAGGGATATTCGTCCGGGGTCCGCCGGCTCACATTTGGCCTCTCTTTCTCTCCTTGACGGTAAGCTCTTCTTCATGGCGGACGACGGAATCCACGGACGGGAGCCGTTGGTTATCCAAGTGCCCACGACGCTGACAATCGACGATGTGACCTCGACGGAGACCGACAGTGGTACGAGGAATTTCATCTTCACGGTGACTTTGTCCGGACCCAACATGGACGGCGTCAGTGTCGATTACGCCACCGTTGATGGTACGAGTGGGTAAGAGAGAGGCTGGTGGGTAAGACCAGCCTCTCAGCTCCCCGTTGTCGCGGTGGAGTCTATTCTCCACATTTACCAGCGTGCGTCTTTCTCGCACTGGGCGACCCCCGTTCCATCGCCTCTGGGCTCTATGCATCCATACCAGGGATGTGGGCCCGTAGAGGAGTCACCGACACGTCTTACACATGGTACTGGACGTAAAGTCTAATAGTTTCAGCAAGCCAAGTTTCTTGTCAAACGATCCTTGTCTGAGACGATAATTGTCGTACTCCGATTTCCGTTTGAACTTCATGCAGCGGATGCGCATCCGAATCCACTTGTCAAGCTTCTGAAAAAGCTTCACGCAGGTCGAGAAGTTCGTGGCGAAATAATTCGCCGTGCCTCGAATCACTTGGTTCAGTTTCTCGATGGCCTTGGCGTCCAAGTTGTGACTCCGACGACTCAGCTCCCGAATTTTCATCTTGAATTTTTCCAGGGACTTTGGCCGCATCGTTCGTGACTTGCTCGAAAGTCGGAAGCCCAGGAACTCATAACCCTTCCCGTAACTTGCGATCTTCGTCTTCTCGGGACTCAGGCAGAGTCCGAGATCGGTCATGATTTCCTCGACCACGTCCAAGGCTGCCTTTGCCTGCTGACGTGTCTTGCACACAACGACGAAGTCATCCGCGTAACGCACGAAGCGATACCCGGCTTTCTCCAATCGCCAATCGAGCTCATTGAGCACGATGTTGGCAAGTAATGGACTGATCACCCCGCCTTGCGGCGTTCCGATCGTGGTGGGTTTGAAGACACCACCTTCCATCACACCAGCCGCCAAAAACTTTTCGATTAATTTCAGGATATTGCCGTCAGCGACCTCCGCGGCGACAGCGCCGACGATCAACTTGTGAGGAATGTTGTCAAAGAACCCGGAGATGTCCGCGTCAAGAGTGACTCGGTCTCCTTCGCCATGGAAAGACAACACTCGGTCGATCGCGTGATGGCAACTGCGGCCCGGACGGAACCCGAACGAACCATCGTGAAACAGCGGCTCAAAGACCGGCTCAAGTAGCCTTCGAATCACTTCTTGAGCCACTCGATCTCTGACAGCCGGAATGCCGAGCGGTCGGAACTTGGTCCCCTTGGCATCTTTGGGTATCCACACTCGACGCAGTGGCTTGGGGGTGAAAGTTCCCTTCTTCAAGTCACGCTTGAGTGCAGCCAGATTGGCGTCCAAGTTTTGCTGGAACATCCCAATACTGACTTTGTCGATTCCCGCTGCGCCGCGGTTCTTTTTGACCGCCTTAAATGCTTGCATCATCAACCGGTCGTCGATACGTCCGGTCAGTGAATGCACTTTACGTTTCTTGCCCATGTGGGCCTTCCTACGTTTCGGTAACCGCCGCCATCTGTCCGATCGGCCACTTGCCCGCGTGTCTTAGCCGTTTCCGACGTCGATGTCCGGGCATGGAAGGGCACGGACGGACCATTTGGCGGTCCTTCGACGCAGAGCTAACTACGGGCCTCTGCCGATCGTTTCAGGCGATCTGAAAATCAGGTTTCTCCTTTCACCCGAGACCGTTGTTACGAGTCACGAGCTACTCCAGATCTGCTGTAGTCCCAAACTTCGCCGACCCGGCGTCAGCGAAGTCCCGGGTTGACCGGACGAAAATTCACAAGGCGGTAGGATGCCTCTGGTTCGTATCCGTCGCATTGCCGCGGATTTCGTCATCGACTTATACGTTGGCTTACCGCCTTGTGCTCTCGCACGGTGCTTTCGCAGGTAGGCGGACGATCGGGGGACCTCACCGGTCAGATTCACGAGCCATTTTCCCGAGGCGAACACACCAAACACCCTGGCGTTTGACGAGCGACTAACCGTATCTGTCGTCCGCCGACGATCCTCCCGAGGCTTGGACCGCCATGCTTCACCGACTCGCGGTGGCTGGCACTCCGCCGAGGCCGAAACGTGCATCCTCCCCAGGTCTTGTTCCCTGGCTCCTTCGCTACCACTTCTTAGGGTGACACTAGCTGCATACCTCCATAATGAAGTTCGAGGAACAAGTTCTGGACAGGTACGGACCCGCCCAGGTAGGCTTTGACCATCACCGTGGTGATCTCACCGTTTATTGCGAGAGACCTTTCGCTCTCCCGCGACTAAGCTCGTGAGCCCTGCGGCTCACGCACGAATCCAGCAATCGCCGCCAGCGACTACCTCGCCAAGAGCGATACGTTACATTGGCCGGCGGGTACGACGGGATCGAAGACCGTCAGCATCGAAATCATTGGCGATATGACGGTCGAGCAGGATGAGACGTTCACCGTCAGGCTATCGAATCCAGCCGGCGCGACCCTCGATGATGTTGTAGGCATTGGAATAATTTTGAATGACGATAACATTGACTGCGCCGATGCGCCATCTCCCTATCCAACGACGCTGGCCGAGGATGGGGCGCGTCATATCGCCGCGGGGCCTACGCTAGGCCCAAATCGCGACACCGAAGCGGATGGAACGCTCTCGGCCAATGCGAACGCGGACGACACCGCTGGCACACTTGACGACGAAGACGGTGTGACGTTCGGATCGGTGATTGTTGGACAACTTGGTGCCACGGCGATAGTCAACGTGCACAACGCCCCCAGCGGAGCGAAGCTGGATGCGTGGATCGACTTCAACGGGGATGGCACGTGGGAGGGACCATTCGAGCAGATTGCCGATAGCGTTGACGTCGCGAACGGCGATAACACAATCATGTTCGACGTCCCGAGTTGGGCCGTGAGCGGAACGACGTGCACGCGTTTTCGACTGAGTACAGGCGGCAACTTGGGACCGGCGGGGTCGGCTTCGGACGGCGAAGTGGAAGACCACCTGGTGACAATCGGTCCGCCTACCGACGGGCAAACAGTAACCTTCTTTCATAGCCTTACCGACTTGAATGGCAGCCCGCTCCCGAACCTAGATGGCGATGCCATGGGAATTCCGGATGTCTTTGTTGGACAGGACTTTCTTTACCAGGTTCTAGTCAGGGATTCACGCAGCATCCCATACGGCGTCCTCTCAGCGTACACGAACTTGGATATTGATTTCGACTTAGTCACGCCTGCCTATCAAGAGGTGCAGACTCTGACCATCGATCAATTTGCCGATGGCGGCAGCTTCTCTCTCCAGTGGGGAGACACTGTCTCAGAACCGATCGATGTCGGATCGGGATACGAGTTCAATGCACTGCACCACGCTTGGCAACCTACAGCCGGGCTTCTGAGCGCGTCCAGTGGTGGGGGGCGTGCCGCCATCGTGCAAGCCGCAATCGAATCGATCAGCGGGCTGGATTCAAGCAACGTAGAGGTTACCCAGAGGGCTTGGCAGAGATACGACATTACGTTCACGGGCAACCTTGCCAATGGGAGTGTTGCCGAGTTGCTACCCACCAACGTCGCTCTCCGCTCGGATATGTGGATTGATGGCACCGGCAATCCGATTGGTGGGACTCCGGTTACTGTGGAGGAATACACTGCTGCGGATCCGAACAGCGACCTTTCTTTCCAGTCAGCGGCGAATAGCGCTTCGAATTTGGCAATTGGCGAGGAGAACCGAACCTATATTGTGTACCAGGGCATTCTGGACAAGGATGAGCCTACCACGGGGATGATGAACCTGGGAGCGACCGCGAATCTTGCTCAGGTTGGGCAGACACACTGGGAAATCGACTGGGTGGATGGCCGGGGCCCGGAGAGTACACACCTGCTTTATGCCGTGCGATTCAAGGCTGACAATGCAGGCCGTTTGAACTTCACGGTCCGGCCTCCCGACGCGGATGACGCGTACATTCCAGACTGGATAGACGTCTGGTCTTCGGCGCAGACATACGGCCACGAAAGTCTGTTCCCGTCACGAATGAATGAAGTAGTATTCCCGGGTTCGGCTCGAGTTGCCATCGCAGCGTACGGGGAGATCCACGGCGTCAAGTACGAAGATACCCGCGGCAACGGAGTGGGCGGCGGTGATGACGTGGCCTCCGTCGCAGCGACCATCTTGCTGTACGCGGACGTGGACGACGATGGAGTATTCGAACCGGGGGGCGATGATGGGAGCTTCGTCGATAGCACGACACCGGCTGCCGATGGATCGTACTCGTTTTCTCCAGTGATGCCGGGACGGTACTTTGTGACAGAAACGCCCGACGCAGGTTGGGTCCAAACGGGTGGCGGCGATGATTCTGCCGGCGGCATCGACTACTACACCGTCGTACTGGCCGGAGGCGAGGTGGCTACGGGCAAGGATTTCGCGAACTGGCAGCGGACTGACTTTGGCGATGCGCCGAATTCGTACCAGACGCTGCTATCCAACAATGGGGCACGGCACAATGCTATTGGCCCTACACTGGGCACCAGCCGAGATGTCGAATATGACGGCCAGCCAACCGTGGCGGCCAACGGTGACGATACGGGTGGAACTGACGACGAAGACGGCGTGACGTTCGATTCGCTCGACGTCGGCCAAGTGGGAGCCACCGCGACGGTCAACGTGCAAGGTGCTTCGGGCGGAGCCAGGCTGGACGCTTGGATCGACTTTGATGGCGATGGCACGTGGAACGGCACAGGCGAGCATATTGCGGACAGCGTCGCCGTCATCGAAGGCGACAACATTATTCGGTTCGACGTGCCAAGCGGTGCGGTTGCCGGCACCACGTACGCCCGTTTTCGTCTCAGCACAGAGGGCGATCTCCTTCCCGGGGGCGCCGCACGCGATGGAGAGGTTGAAGACTACGAGGTGACGATTCTTCGACGGCTGACTGTCTCGATTGCGGCCGATTCGATTTCCGAGAACGGTGGGACGACGCAGGCTACAGTTCACCGAAACACGGCCAGCGGCGGTGCATTGACGGTGACACTTGACAGCAATGACACAAGCGAAGCCATCGTCCCGGCAAATGTTACGATTCCGGAGGCTTCGGATTCCACGACTTTC
>JADHUC010000048.1 GCA_016784735.1 Pirellulaceae bacterium
TCCTGGGGCGCAAATCCGACGGTGAGCCAGGCTGGATTACGATCTGGCGTGGCTGGGAGAAACTCAACATGCTTGTTCGAGGCGCTGAACTTGCTTCGCAATTCAGATTAGAACGCGAAAAATGTGGGTAAAGACAAGGGCCCCCGGCCCGTGTTCCCCGGCACGGGCCGGGGGCCCATGCTACGGAAATGCTTCACAGCGTTGCTCAATGGGGCGACAACCGAAAGGAGTTTCCATGCGATTGGGACAACTGACCTGTTTTGGGATTCTGGTTCTGACTGTCGCGATCACTTCGGCGGCTGAGGAATTGGATCGCTTTGCCAAGTGGTCCAAGATCGAATTCGCGTTTGCCGGCCCCGAGTCCAGGGGACGAGCAGAACCGAACCCATTTGCGATCCGGCTGGATGTGACTTTCACCAGTCCTGGCGGCACTCGGTACCAGGTGCCGGGATTCTACGACGGCGATGGGCGAGGTGGTTTGGATGGCAATGTGTGGAAGGTTCGCTTTTCGGCCGACGAGGTGGGTGTGTGGACATTCAGAACACGGAGCAATAACGCCCGGCTTGACGGGAAGACCGGTCGATATTCCGTGACGGCTGTTTCACGTAGTGCAAAAGGCTTTTGGCGGTTGGGCCGGCTGGAGTATACCGGAACGCGAGAAAACGGGATTCGGTATCTGAAATTCCGCGATGGGCCTTATTGGCTGAAGGCCGGTTGCGACGACCCGGAGAATTTCCTGGGTAAGTATCGCAGCTATGACACGCTGGCCAAACGAAAGGCAGCGATCGATTATCTCACCGGGCGCGGCGTCAATTCGTTGTACATCATGACGCACAACCTCGGCGGCGACGACCGTGACGTTTGGCCGTGGCTCGGCGAAACGGCGCGCGAAGCCATGGCCAATGGAGGGGCCAAAGCGCGGTTTGACGTGGCAAAGCTCGAACAGTGGCGCGAATTGTTCGAGCACATGCAGGAGCAGGGTGTCGTGCCCTATTTGGTCTTGGAGGACGACAGTGCGTGGAAGGGGTACGACCACGAACGTTACTACCGTGAGATCATCGCCAGATTCGGCTACCTGCCGGCGCTGATCTTCAACATGGGCGAAGAACACAATGAAAACTACCGCCTGAGCGAGGCGCTCGACTGGATGAAGCATTTGGCGGAAACAGATCCTTACGATCATCCGCGCGGCATTCACAATGTGAACCGCCCGACGGACCAGTACGTCAAGGCCGCGCAGGTGGATTTCACTGCGATCCAGACCGGCAGTCCGGGCAGCCGAAAGGGGCTCGACAACGCGCTGGAGCATAATCGTATTGCCATCGACTGGATCAACCGGTGCAAGTCGCTGGGGCAACGGCCCCTGATGGTGGGTTTCGACGAGGGTCGACCGGAACAGCATCGCGCTGCCTGGTGGGCCGCGTACATGGGTGGCGGCGTGTGGGAAGCGCACGTGCTCCAGCCTTATGATCGGCCCATGTCGTCATGGGAGCCCACATGGACGGAATTGGGCGGAGCGAGGGCGTTCATGGAAACGCTGCCTTTTTGGGAAATGGAGCCGCGCAACGATCTGGTGAAATCCGGAAAAGCGTTGTGCTTTGCCCAAATCGGCCGGGCATATGCGTTATACTTACCAACTGGCGGGAGCATCACCGTCGAGTTGGCTGATGGAGCGACTTACGACTTGGCTTGGTGGAATCCGGGCAATGGCAAAGACGGCCGATTCCAAGATAAGGGGAGCGTGACGGGCGGCGCGTGGCGTCTAACGGCTCCCGGCGACGGCGATTGGGCGCTTCGCATTGTGCGTGTTTCTTTGTAGGTCCCGTCTGCCGGACGGGACCTGGCGCTTGTTGGAGTTCACGCTTTAGCGTGCGGAAAGACACGCTGAAGCGTGAACTCTAGCGACGTAAGACGAGGTCCCGTCCGGCAGACGGGACCTACTGGGCAGCGGCTTGGCCGCTTTGGGAGATCCACAAATGACCGGTTCACATAGATTGTCACGCAGGCGTTTTTTGCGACAAAGCGCGGCGGCCGCAGGCTTGGCCGTGCCGTATCTTATTCCTTCCGGTGCCATGGCCAGCGCCGAAACGCCTGGAGCGAACGATCGTGTCGGCGTTGGCTACATTGGGGTGGGACGCCGTGGATCGCAGTTAATGCACTTGCCCCCGGACGCCCAAATCGTGGCTGTCGCTGATGTCGACCGAAACCGTGCGGAGACTCTGGCCAAGGTGCGCAAGTGCCGGCCTTATACCGACTACCGCAAGATGCTCGATGCCAAGGATGTCGACGCGGTGGTCGTGGCCACGCCGGACCATTGGCATGCCTTGCCCAGTATCCAGGCCTGCCAAGCCGGCAAAGACGTCTATTGTGAAAAGCCGCTGACTCTAACCGTCCGTGAAGGTCAGGTGATCGTCCAAGCGGCGCGCAAGTACGAACGCGTTTTCCAGACGGGCACCCAGCGACGATCGTCCGCCGAGCATCAAGTCGGCTGCGAGTTGGTCCGCAGCGGGCGGATCGGCAAGGTGGAGACAGTCCTTATGTCGGCCTTTCCCAGTCCGTGGGTGTGCCGATTCCCCGGCAAGCCGGTGCGTGAGGGACTTGACTGGGACGTGTGGTGCGGCCAGACCGAACCGGTCCCGTTTCACGACGACATCTACATTCAGCGTTCCCGACCGGGCTGGCTCTCGCTGCGGCCCTATTCCGGCGGCGAAATCACCGGTAACGGCGTTCACGGGGTGGACCTTGTGCAATTGGCATTGGGCATGGATCATACCTGCCCGGTCGAAGTGTGGGCCGAAGGCGGAAAGATGGAAGACCTCGTCTACGAGGCCCCGGAAGACCGCGGCCGCGGCAACGCTCACGGCAGCCAAGGGCGGGCGCTCACCTACCGCTACGCCAACGGCGTGACGCTGAAACTGGCCAGCGGGCCGCTGGGCGGTACGTTTGTGGGCGAGAACGGCAAGATCGAAATCGGCAGTGGTAGCATCAAATCGGACCCGCCGGAGATCGTCAAGGATGCCCTGAAAGAGGCCAGCAGCAATCCGCGCGTGAGTCACTTGCAGAACTGGATTGAATGTATCAAATCGCGCGAGAAACCCGCCGCCGACGTGGAGATCGGCCACCGCGACGCCGTCATCTGCCATTTGGGCAACATCGCCCGCTGGGTAGGGCGCAAGCTGCGTTGGGATCCCGAGAAGGAAGTCTTCCCGGACGACGACGAAGCCAACGCCTACCTGGAACGACCGATGCGCAAACCGTATCAGTTGCCGGACAACGTGTAGCAGCGCGGCGGTATTAATCCTTCGTTTAACCGCAAGCCGGAGGCGTGCGCGCTCCGAGCCCCGCGCACGCCTCCGGCTTGCGGTTAAACGAGCAAATGTGCTACGCGTCCAGTCTGTGCTAGCAGTGACGATGACGCGCAAATTCCACGACGGCAAAGGCGAATTCGCCTTGCTCCGGTCGACCACTTCCTGTATTTCTACGCGACCCGCGAAAAGCCGAACCACGACTAGTCGCTCGTCGGCGTCGCGGTGGTGACGGTGGTCGCCGCACGACCGTGGGGATCTTGTCTCGAACGACTCTTTTCAATCTGCCAGATCAGCAAGGCGATAGCTAATCATGCAAAGCATTCGCTCCTTCTGCGCACATCGGACATTCGCCGTCGGTATATGGCTCGTTGTAGGGTCGATGCTGCTGGCACCGATCTCGTTTGGGCAAGTTGGTTCGCCGAGCTATGCCTCACGGCCGTTGGTGGCCGAAGTGCGGATTACGGGAAACGAAACCACGGCCGAGCACTACGTCCGGTCGCAATTGCGCACCAAGAAAGATCGCGAATTCGACCCACAGATCCTCCAAGCTGACGTGCGTCGTTTGGCGTCCAGCGGCAAGTTTCAGGACGTGCGCCCCTACACACAAGACACGCCGGCCGGCGTGGTTGTCACTTTTGAAGTCTTCGAGCGTCCGACGATCCGCCACATCCGTTTCTTGGGGAATCGAGGAATCAGCGACAAGGTACTGGAAAAACAGGACGGCCTGGAGGTTGGCGATCCGTTGAATCGCTATGCCGTGGACGAGGCCAGGCGGAAGATCGAGGAGTTCTATCGCTCCAAAGGCTTTTCGAAATGCCAGGTCTTCATCAATGAAGGCGACGGGCCGCAGGATCGAGACGCTGCGTTCGCGATCAACGAGGGTGAGCTGGAACGCATCTTCGCTGTTTATTTCGAAGGCAATACGATCGCATCAGATTCTCGGCTGAAGACGCAAGTCAAATCCAAGCCCGGTATCTTGTGGTATCTGTTCCGAGGCAAAGTCGACCGAAAGCAGATCGAGGAGGACATCAACCGGCTGACCGCATACTATCGCAATCTGGGATACTTCAACGCCCGTATCGGTCGCGAGTTGGAGTTCAGCGAATCCGGAAAATGGTTGACGATCAGGTTCGTTATCGACGAAGGCCCGCGTTACAAGATCCGTAACGTTGCCATCCTGGGAACTCAGAAATTCTCTTCCGAAGCGTTGGCCGAACGATTGGAGCTGGCATCGGGCGACTACTTCAACTTCGGCAAGATGAACCGGGACGTGAACACGCTGGTCGACATCTACGGCGGGCAAGGTCACATCTTTGTGGACGTCAGCCCCGACCCGCGGTTCCTCGAAGAACCCGGTCAGCTCGACTTGGTTTACAACATCGAGGAAGGGGGCGTTTGGCGGGCTGGGAAGATCAACGTCCATATCGGCGGCGAATATCCACACACGCGTCAAAGCGTTGTGTTGAATCGGGTATCCATACGGCCGAACGACATCATCGACATGCGGGAAATACGCAACAGCAAACGGCGATTGATGGCTTCGCAGTTGTTCTTGAACGATCCGACAACGGGCAAGGTGCCTCGTGTCGAGATTCGTCCGCCCGAATTGCAGGACCTGGAGAGAAACATTGCCGGAAGCGGTTCCACCGGTACTCGGTCTTATCGAGGCCAGAGCCCCGGCGGATTTTTCTATAGGTAATGAAACCGTAAACAAACAAACGTCCGAGGACAGCACGTTGAATCGACCGAGCGCGATCACTGCACATCTGCTCTGGATCAGCCTTGTGATCGTCGTGGCAGGCTGTGCCCCTCTGCAGCCTGCCCGGACGGCGTACCATCCGTCGTGGCAAGGCACGCAAACTCAAGGTGTGTATTCGGAAAAACAAGAATTGGCCACTGCCACGTCCCCAACGAACGGGTCCACGACCGTCCGGGGGCAGGACGTCGGTTACGGCAATCCGATCAATCGTCAAGATCCTGGATCCGGAAGTTACCTGCGGCAGGGGATGCCAGTCACATTGGCGCAGGGACCCGCGGCGCCCGCGCCGATCCGTACAGCGCAGGGAGTGCCGGAAAATGTGGCGCCGTTGACGGGACAGCCTGAAGGGATGCCCGCTTTTCCGAATCAGCCCGAATCCACGGCACAGCCGCTGATCGAACCGTACGTTGACATCGATCCGTCGATGTCGACACCGGTTGATGTATATGTCGAGGAGACGCACACCGGCCGGTTTATGTTCGGTGCCGGCATCAACTCGGACGCAGGCGTGACCGGCCAAATCGTCATCGACGAGCGCAATTTCGACGTTACCCGTGTTCCCACAAGTTTCCAGGATTTCGTCAATGGCACGGCCTTCCGCGGCGCCGGCCAGGGGTTCCGCATGGAAGCCATGCCGGGCAACCTGGTCCAGCGTTACTTGGTGAGCTTCACCGAGCCGTATCTGCTGAACACGCGGATCAGCCTGAACGCAAGCGGCTTCTTGTACGATCGCCGATTCTTCGATTGGGATGAAAGGCGCGTCGGCGGCCGTCTCGCGGTGGGATATCGTTTGACGCCCGATATCTCGGTCGCCGCGGCTTTGCGCGGCGAAGAGGTCGTAATCTCCGATCCGCGCGTGATCGGCGTGGAGGCATTGGACAGGGTAGTCGGCGACAATGAACTGTACAGCGGCCGAGTTACGCTGACGCACGACACGCGTGACATTCCGTTCATGCCCACCGAAGGGCATTTGATCGAGTTGAGCTACGAGCAGGTTTTCGGCGATTTCGACTACCCGCGCGGCGAGGCGGACCTTCGCAGGTACTTCATCATCCGCGAACGCCCGGACGGCTCCGGCCGCCACACGCTGGGATACATCTTTCGGTTAGGCTTCAGCGGATCGAACACGCCGCTGTTCGAGAACTACTTCGCAGGCGGCTTTTCCACGCTTCGCGGCTTCGATTTCCGCGGCGCCTCGCCGGTTGCCCCAGGCACGAGCGTGCGCGTCGGTGGTACCTTCCGTTTCCTTGGATCGGCCGAGTACATCTTCCCGTTGACGGCCGACGACATGCTGAAAGGCGCCCTGTTTGTCGATTTCGGCACGGTTGAGGAAAGCATCGAGATCAACGCAGAGAACTACCGCGTGGCTCCCGGTTTCGGCCTGCGTATCAACGTCCCGGCTTTAGGACCTGCGCCGCTTTCTTTCGATTTCGCATTCCCCGTGGCCAAAGCCTTCGGAGACGAAACTCAGATGTTCAGCTTTTTCCTCGGCGTGGGAAGGTAGCGACCCGCCTCCACTCCTCTGGTTTCCCGGCGATTCTGCGGCTAGGATTAGGTGTTGACCAGTCCGCTTTCTGCGAGGCACCTCGATGGTTGCAGTCCAGTTCACTTGTCCCCATTGCGCCGGCGTTTTCCAGGTGGACAGTTCGATGTCCGGCGGCCAGGTGGCGTGCCCACACTGTCAAGGCATTGTGGCCCTGCCCGCCATGGGCGGTGCGGCTCCGGTGCAGCCCGCTTATCCGCAAACGACCGGCGTTCAGCAGCCATTCCCGGCTGCGCCGACAATGCCTACCACGCCGCAATCCAGTCCCGCGGGTCCGTGGCAGCCGAATGTCAGCGCGCCCACGCCGGTTACGCCTCAACCTCAACAGCCACACGAGCAACCGGTAAGGCCGCCTAGCCAGCAGACTCCGGTTAGCGGCCCAAGTCAGGAACGAGCCGTCAAACCGCCGGGCACGGGGCAACCGCTTCGCCCCGTGCCGGTCGTCCCACAGGCTCCGCAGCAACCCGGCGGCCGGAAACAGCCAACCGGCGCACCGATTCAGAAGAAGCCGGTGCCGACCACGCCTGACTCGGGCAGGACGACTGCGAAATCCAAATCGGCAGCACCCTCGAGCGGCAAGCCCGCCTCCAGGCCGCTGCCCATGTCCAGTCCCCAACCGATTCCTACCAGCCCGGTGCAATCCTCGGCGCCCACGGCGACCGGGCCTGCGCCCACTGGTGTTGCGCAAGGTCAGTCCAGGGAAGGCGGGCCGATCGTAATCCCCACCGAGGACGGAGTATTCATCACATTCCGCGATCCGGTGAAGACGGTCGGAGATGGTGACGAGGAGATTGAACTGAGAGCGCTCACGCCCGAAGAGAAGGCTAGGAAGAAGTTCAAGAAGAACCTCATCCTTTGGGGCTTTGGGCTAGTCATCATGGCGATCACGCTGTACGTCCTCCTAACGATGGGCCCCATCAGTCCGTGACGGCCGCAACGCGTTGTGCCGATTTCACCATTTCCGTCAGGGCACTTGGAGGACGACGCAATCGGATTCAGACAAGCCAGCACTACGAACAGCCACCCCAGTTGTTCTGGAACGCGGGGCCGGAATTTCAGCGGCGGATGGTTAGACGTGGCGTTTCCTTCGCCGACGACCGTGGAAAAGGTGGTTGTTCGCTGGCCCGACGCAGTGGGTCGCCGTCTCGCGCATAGATCACACGTACGTGGTAAAACAGCGATCAGGCAGAGGCGGAGACGGGGATTCTTGACGAGGAGTGAGGAGCTAGTTTGGCGGGTTGGTCGGGAAGCATCCAGAAGCGACGTTTGAAGCGACGGGCTCGATGCAGGGCGTACCAACGACGCTTGGCTTGATCCTGACTGTGCCGCCGTTTGCGTTTCCCGTCGGGCATACGCGGTCCTCCGATTAGCTCCTAGTCCAGTCTATCGGTTAGGCAAATGCGGCGACTTCGCGAAAAGGCGTCAGAGCCCTAAAGTCGAAAGAAGGTCTATCCCTCCGACAACTCTCATCACCTGTGGAAACATAGCATCCGTTTAAGTCGCGTTACCATTTTCCAGCGAACCAACCGGTTAGCCCGTCGCACGAACGCTCGCTACGATTCCGAGAGGCGCGATTTCAGTCTTAGTCGCGCAGATCGGCTCGCAAGTTCCCGCCTCGGGCAGTAACTTCGTATTTCTTGCTTGACAAACGCTAAGGATATGCTGTGCGGATTCCGTACCCGAATTCACGATGATTTTGCCCACAAATGATTTTGCCATGTCCTTTTCGGGCAAAATGATTGGTGGGCAGAATCATGGGAAACACGCAACTGTAGCGGTCTTCTTGATCATGCTAAGCCACTTCGCGGGTTGAAGGGTAACGCTAACGAAGCCTTCGCGGTAGGCAGCCAGTAGTTCCCGTAGGTGCCTTTGGTGTATAATCAACCATCAGGGGCGGCACCTGATTGGCACGCGGACGCAGCGGACTCGGCACATGTTACCTTTCGCGACATCAGAATTCGAAGCGATCAAGCGAGATGCTGCCAGCAGCGAGGGCAAGACGCCTGAACAAAGGATGGCGATGTTCGTCGACCTGCTGCGGACGGTGTCAGCCGTATGGGACAACCTCCCTGCCGGAGAACGCCGTCGCCGCATGTGGATCGCCGATCAACTGGACCGTCGTCCCGATCCCTGGTGGAAGAACTTTCGCGCCGAGGCGTTAGCCGAGTACGAATGCAACAACTCGTCCCACTAATCACCGAAATGGCCGATGTTTTCCAGCGTCTCCAATTGCCCTGCGCATTCGGTGGCGCATTGGCGAACAACTACTGGGGCGTTGTGCGCACGACCCAGGACGTCGACTGTCTTGTGTCGATTCCGGCTTTGAAATACCAACTGCTGGCGGACGCATTGAACGCTATGGGTTACCAGATGCGCGACGAGTCGGGCAGCGGAATACCGGTGACGGTTCGGCACATGCGTGACGAGGTTGATCAACGAAAACTGATCGAGTGTTTTCGTCAGGGCATCCGCGCTGAGTTGTTCGTTCCTGTGGTGCCACTGCAAGGCGAGATCCTGCGCCGCGCCGTCCTTATGCCGTTCGAAGACCAGCAGATTCCCATAACGACCGCGGAAGATCTGGTTCTCCTAAAACTTGCGTTTCACCGTGAAAAAGACTTGCGCGACGTGCGAGGCATCCTCTGGGTCCAACGAGGCCAGTTGGACCTCGACTATCTATGGCATTGGAGCAAAAGAACACTTGAGGATGCAGCCCAACAGGAATTGGTGTCCTTGATCGAACAGTACGCCACTGGGCCGGAACCCCCGACCTAGCACCAAAAGAACTGGTCCGGAAGAAGCGAGTCAACGTGCACGGCGTGCAGGCTTCAACGAGACTGATTCTGCTGCTTTCTCGAAACGGCCATCACGCTGTACCGCCGTCGGTACTGGGACTGAATGCGGTAGGTATCCCCGATTTTCGGGTTCTGACCGGTCATTTGACCATCGGCCGTGAGTATGATCATCAAGGCGTCGGGGGCGTCCTCGAATTCGGCTACGCCCGGATTGCGGTTGCCTTCCAAGTCGCCGGTGTGCCAGCCGAAGAAGTAGCCTTCGTCCACCGTGTCGGTTCCTTGAACCGGCTCGAAGTCAAACGATTGTACACCCGTGCCGTCATTGGTCCGGGTCGTCCCGACACCCGTCAGTTCGTATTTATCGTCCTGCTTTCGGAGGAGCAACGGGGTAATCAAGCGGCCTTTCTGCGCATCGCCGTTGTCGTTGAAGAAACTCCAGGATTCCAGCCGGTAGCCGCCGTCGACGAACTCCTGTTCGTATCCCTCCATCTCGGCGACGATCCAGATCAGTCCCGAGGCACTATCCGCGGTGGCACGCGACTTGATGCCCTCCAAATTGCCGACGATACCCGGTTGCGGAGGCGTCGGCAGAAGCGGTCGTGCTGCAGCGATCAATTGTTTTTGGACGCCATCGGGCGTGGCACTTTCGAGTTCTTCGGTTACGTCTCTCGGTCCCAGGGCGAGCAACGCATTTTCCGCCTGTTGCAGCTTGTAGATCGCCGACGCCGTAGTCGTGAGTTGCTCGAAGCCCGACCGTGGCCAGCCGTCCTTCAACCGAACGGCCAACAGGGGCCTGGGCGCCAGTGCGCCATATAAGCAGTCCAGATCCGTCTTGGTCGCGAGTGACGGTAGATACGGCATGAGGTGGAAGAAACGAAGCTCGCCGGGCGCAGCGTTCAGCGCCCAGTCGCGCATAGTGGTTGCGTCGACCGAGGCTACCCCGGCGATGCGGTCCTCCAACAAGGCGGCCAGGCACGCATCCACGCCGCCGATGCCGAGCCCTGAAGCCACAATCTTCCCGGCATCGATCTCCGGACGGGCAGCCAGATGCCGAAAGGCCGCTAGATTCTCGGCCACGCGCAAGGCCAATGGCGACAGCCCAACGACATCGGCCGGGCCGTACAACTTGGCCGCTTCGTCGCCGTAGAAGCTGGGCCGCTCGGCGTTTGCCAGCGGCTGGAGACTCTGCGCATGGACCGACGCATGATCGGGTACGATGACCCAATATCCGGCGGTGGCCAAACGTCGAGTGACCTCGACGATCTTGGCGCTCGCCGCGCACTGGCGATCGTCGTGCGAGAGGACCACTCCGGCGTGTTTCGTCTGGCTCGTCTGGGCCGGACGAACCAGTAGCGCGGGACAACGAAAATCGGCGTCTATGCCAAGCGCAATCCGTTCGGTCACCAAACCTTCGCCTTCGATGGCTTCGACGACTTCGTCCGGCGGCGGGGTCATGCCGTCCACGCCATACGACGATCGCAGCCACTTGATCGTCTCGTCGCGCTGCGCCTGCCATTCCGTCTGCGAGGTTGGCTCGACCGGCAGCGATGCCGTTTGATCGGCGATCCGCCGTTGAACGTAACCCAAGATGCTGAAGTCGGGCTCCTCCTCCACCTCACAGCATTCCGCGGGTGCCGCATCGGAACTCTTCAGCGACGGCAGCACACTGGCCTCGATCCACTGGGTGATCTCCGGGATATGCGGAGTCATGTCATCCGACTGTCCATCGGGGACCTGGCAGATGCGGTCAGCGGCGTCGTGCAGGCCGTATGCGGCCTTCATCGTGCGCAGGACGTGGTCAAAGCCGTCGACCGCCCACTCCCCGACGCCGGCACGTCCGGCAATGAACACGGGTCGCGGTGCCAGACAGGCGGCAACGCGATCCATGTCAGTGAACTCCAATATGCCGGCTACAAAGGCCGCAGGGTCTTCGGGAGCCTCCCCCGCGGCCGCTGCCCGTGTCAAACAAGCGTAGGTCGTCGTACCGCCCACGGCCACGACGAATTGGAAACGGGGTTCCAATGCGGCTGCCATGTACGATTCGAGAGCGCCCGCGCCCAATCCCGCAATGCCGATCTTGCCCGGATCGACGTCGGCGCGCGTGAGTAAGTAATCCAGCGCTCGCAGCGCGTCGAAGACTTGGATACCGGCCGGAGAGATGCCTGCGGCCGACGCTGCCGCGTATAGTCCAGCATCTGGTGCTTGCCGCCGTCCCGTGCGAGGATCGTCGATGAACAGAACGGTGATACCTTGACCAGCCATCGAGTCGACGAACTTGCGATAGGGGAGAAACGTGTAATGCCCCAACTTGCCCGACGGCATGACGATTGCCGGTTGGCGGCCTTCCGTCTGTTTGGCACGAATCACCGTTGCTGAAGCGTACGTCTGCCCAGCCCAGAGGTAAGCGACCTCTTCGATCACTAAATCGCCGTCCTGCTTCGTGTACGTCACCGCCGCCTTCATCGGCTCGCGCTCCGGCAGACCGAGCGCCGTGCCCAGCTCGCCGACAAGCTCCGTCCGCTGTTTCTCCCAAGCGTCGACTGTATCCGGTACCGCCGGAAGCGCGGCGGACATGCCCGCAGCTCGCCCGGCAAGGTAATCGAACACTGTTTGCGGCTCCTGGCCATAAGACGCATTAACGACTGCCACGAACACCGTTGCGACGCACGAAGCAAGGCAAGTCTTCCGAAACATCATGGGAGTTCTCCTTCAGAGTGAATGGCGAATGACGAATCCAGAATGATGAAAGTCCGGCCATTAGACATTCGTCATTCTTTCGACATTGGTCATTGGGATTTGGTCATTTCCGGTTGGAGTTCAAGCTTTAGCTTGTCTTCGCAGCCTAAAGGCTGTACTCCAGCGCGCATCAGACGTACTCCCAGTCCTTCAGGAACTGGTAGCAGCGTGGCAGTTGCGCCCAGGCGCGGTCCATGGCTCGGTCCAACTCGGCCTGTTCCTCGACGTCCAACGCGCGTCGTTGCATGACGGCCAGGGCGACGTTATCGACCTGCTCGGGGTTGATCATGCCGGGGATGGGCGCCGTGATCGCGGGATTACAGAGGATGTAGCGGATCGTCAGCCGAGCCAGACGATTGTCCTCCTCCTCGTGCGGATTGCCCGGTGAACTGTCACCCTTGAACAGTGACGTGCCAGCGAACGGCTTGATGCCGAAGAAGCCACAGTCGCACTTCTTCACCGCGGCATAGAATCCGGTATCGTCATCGGGCAACATCTTGGTCTTGGCCGTGTAAGGCGTGATCACCACGTCGATCACGTCGGGGAAGGTCTCCATCATGTACTTGAGCCAAGGTAGATCGTGCGACGAGAGACCGGTCGCCCGCGCCTTACCCGACTTTTTCGCTCGACGCAGCCCTTCGGCGATGCCGGCGGATTCGGCTTCGTTGTGCGGGTAGATCCACTTGCCGTTCTTGTCGCGCCGGCCGTTCACACCGCACACGATCCGGTACAGGTCGACGTACTCCTGCTTGCAGACCTTCAGCGAGTCCTCGAAGACTTCCATTAGCGCGTCGCCCGTGCATTGGGCGGAACTGCGTGCTTCGCGTTCGTACCATGACCAACCCAGATACATCTGGTCGCGGCGGCCTTCCAGGGCTTTGCTGTATGCCTTGATTTCGGCGCCTGTGCAGGCGTCGATGTAATTGATGCCGCGTTCGATGCAGCGCGTTACCACATCGTAGCGGTTCTGCTGGAAACCGGGATCGTCCAGATTGGCGCTCAGCCAGCTATTGCCCTGGAACACGCCGGGCACCATCTTGTTGACCCGTTTCCAGTGACCGCCCAGGCAAACGGCCGAGACCATCCAACCCGTCTTGCCACAGCTACGGTACTCCATGTCGGAACTGTAGTTCAGAATGCCCTTGGTGTCGGCCTGCTCGGCATTGCCGACCTTGACGATGTTCGCCACGGAGGCACCGGCAGCCAGTGCAGCGGCTCCAACGGCTGTGTCGCGAACGAATTGACGACGGGTAAAACGCTCGTCGGCCATCTGTATCACTCCCTTTCTGTGGTGTTTGACGCGGCTTGGACCATTCGCGCTTGTCAAAAACGCGCGTGCGCAACATCAATTGTCGTTATTCCGGACGCCCGTGTCCACACCTATGTCCACCGGAGTTGCATACCTTTTTCTGTTTGACAGTTCCGCAAGAAGGGTTGCCGTTCCCTGGGATTCGAAGAGAACCGATTACTTGGCAGCTAATTGCCTTGCGATGGCAAATAGTCAGTTGACGACAATTGGTCCTTTGCGGGAAGTGACAATAGCAAACCGGGCGTCGTGTGATTCGGCAGCTCTCCGGCGCCTGACATAAACGCTGCCAACAAGGAGACCGATCATGTCACATAACCCCTCGTTCGCGCCGCCTTCGCGCGGAACTTCTGGGCTGATCGTCAAAAACGCCATTTCGATGGTCCTCTTTCTCTGCATCCTGCTGATTTGGTGTACCGTTGCATCAGCCGAACTCGAACTGCTCTGGTCTAGCCAGAAAGGCGACGAAGACGAGAACTACAAGGAGGTGTGGAATGACGCGGAAAACAACGTAGACGTCATCAAGGTCTATAAAGACGGTAATCTGACGACGACGTACATATTCTTCCACAACCCGAACCCGGAAGAAGGCGCCGAACCTGAGCCCGGTGACGAGCATTCGAAGGAGGCATTGGCCAAACAGAAAGGCAAGAAGCTGTCGGACGCCGAGGAGTTGAAGTCCGACCTTGAGAAGTTTGAGGAATCGCCTGTGGGAAAGTCCCAGACGAGTAAAGGGAAAGGCTACCGTGTTGTGTCCAATCCGGCTGACGAAGTGACGTCTGGCGATGGTGATGGCGACTCGTCAGATGATTCATCTGCTGATCTGTTTGGCAGTCTCAAATTCGAAATTGTGAAGATCTCACCACACGAGGGCCAAGGCGCCGAGGGCTTTGACCCCACCGGCGAGTCGATGTCCAACTACGTTAAGGGACTAATCAAGAAGGGCGATCAGGGCGACGATGGAGGCGATTCCACGCCCCCTGGTTGGCAAGCAACCCAATGGAAGACCATTCCGCCCGAGCTAGCTGAGATCTTCAACCCAAACCCCGAGGAAGGGAAGACACAAGGTTTCCTGCTAATGCCGGCGCACGCCCCCGCCTCGGGCAAAGCTGGCCACGTGGCGAAAAAGGCTTCGTCAAGTCTCCACCAAGTCTTGCGCGGCCTGGGTGCGTTTGGTCCGGGAGGTGCTCGCCCTGCCGCACCTCGGCCTCCTACGGCAGCGCGACCGGTACGCTGAGCATCAACCTCAAGTCGACAGATCTCCTCGCTCCTTAGGCCGCCCGGCTCGACTGCCGGGCGGCTCTTTGCCTTTTCCGCGAACTGCTTCAATTCAGCATTTCCTGCAGCCCTTTCTCGCCTTTGGTAACGGCGGGGCAAGTCCCGCCGCCCCCTTCGTCGAAAAAAGATGGGATTTTCGACTCTTTTTGGCCGCTTGTGTCCGTGGACGGCAATTACCAGACAGACGACAAGCAGCCACTCGCGGGAGTGGCAACAGCAACCGGGTATCGCGAGATTCGGCAGCTCTCCGACATCTGACTTTAATACTGCCAATGAGGAGAACAGTCATGTTCCGCAAGAGGTTTCGTATTCGAGACCTAGCCACGGCAGCGTTTGTCTTCGGCACATTGCTGGCGCTGAACTTCGGTCCGGCGGCCACGGCGACGGCGGATTCTGTCAAAAAAGTGGATTCCTACGATCCAAGTCTTGACGTCTACGCCTACTTCGATGCTGACGGAAACCTAAAAAGCTACCATGTATACGACAAGAAGGGCAAACATGTGTTTAGCAAATACTTCGACAATCCCAACCCCGAGGAAGGCACGACCAGCCCAGGCGACGTGGGTTCGCGCGAGCAACTTGCGCTCCAGAACGCATCCATCAAGGGAATCCTTGGGTCGCTGACGGATCCGAATGTCTGGGAATCGCGTGTTGGAAAGCACCAGACGGGCGGCGGTAAGGGCTACGTCGTGGTCTCGAACCCAGGCGACCATGTGACGCAAGGCGATGGATCGGGTTCGAGCAACGGCGGCTCTTCATCTGGCAATCTCTTTGATGAAATGGAACGGGAAAAGAACACACCTCATCAGGGACAAGGCGGCGGGGGATATGACGGCAGCGGCGGGTCGTTGGGCGACTATGTGAAAGGGCTCATCAAAAAGGGCAGCCAGGGCGACGACGACGACAACGATGACGATGGCTCGGCGCCGCCGGATCCCTGGGCTGGCCTGCCCGGCCCGCCCGAGCTTGTCAATCCGGACCCCGTGAGCCAAGGTTTCGTCTTAGTCTCGCCGTTCGGGTCGTCCCACGGCGCCCAAGTCGGCAGCGTCGCAAAGACTCGCGCCGCGGGCCAAGCCAACGCAGCGTTTCAACTTGGTGCATTTGGTCCGAGTGGAGCCGGTCGCGCCGCACCGCGGCCCACTACGGCACTGCCCCCCACTCGATAATCGTTGAGTTCAACCAATCAGATCCCCTCATCACCGCAGCCGCCCGGCCCAATCGCCGGGCGGCATTTCTTCTTTTCTGCGAATAGCCGGGGATTCCTGACTTTCTTGGCCGCTTCCGTCCGCAGAGGGCAATTACCAGATAGACGACAAAACGGCCACTCGTGGGGAGTGGCAACAGCAATCGGGCATCGCAAGATTCGGCAGCCCGCCTACGCCTGACACGACAACTGCCAATGAGGAGACGCAAGATGTTCGCCAAATTTCTTCGTTCAAGTCGGAGACAACGTTCCACATCGTTGTGGTACACACTTGCTCTGGGACTGATGTTGGTCTGTCCATCGATCAGCTCGGCGGGGTACACGATTGTGTGGGCTGAATTCCACGGCACGAGGATCCACGCCATTAAGGAGTTCGACGAAGGAGACATGTGGTTTGTGATCTACGACGTGTTGACCGACGAGCTGGTTTACGCCGAACCGTTCAAATCCAGCGGCAATCCATCCCCGGATGGCGGGTCAACTGGCCTGAAGCCGGACAAGGAGGCCATTGTGGAACTGCTCAAGAAAATCGGGGGCGCTACGCAGCCGGCAGTCGATTTCTGGAAGACTCCACTCGGCCTGCACCTGATCCAAAACGGAAAAGGGCCGAAGCCGATCGTAGATCCCGCTGATCTTGGTGCCATGGCCCACGGATTCGATGGCGAGGGTGGCGGCGGTGGCGGGTTCGATCCTGGCGGCGGCCCGCTCGGCGAGCAAGTCAAAGGCATGATCAAGAAAGGAAAGAAGAAAGACGACGACGGTGATAATGATGACGCAAAACCGGAAGACCATGGACTGTGGGGCCCGGAGTATCCGGCCAATCCCGAACTGGTCAATCCAGTTCCGGCGAAAATTTTTGTGTTGATGTCGCCCGCGCGGTCCATTTCGCCCAGCGGCGAGCAGGAATCGAGCAGGAACGCGCCCCCGTCGAGACCTGGCACGACACTGAACATCGGAGCGTTTGGGTCGTTCGGCGGCGGATACACGGCACCACGTTCCACCCCGGTACTGGCACCGGGTCGATGATCGTTGCACTCAACCAATCAGATCTCCTCGTTCCCGCACCGCCCGGCTCGATTGCCGGGCGGTTTTTCTTGCGCTCTTGCGAGACGTTTCAATTCGAAATCTCCTGCAGTCGTTCCTGACCTGAGGCAAGGGGCTTGTCCCAGCGTCCCTTGGCCGGAAATAGATGGAGATTTCAACTTTCTTGTCCACTTGCGTGCGCACATGGCCATTAGCAGATAGACGACAAGCCGCCATTCGCGGGAGTGGCAAGCACAATCGGCGTCGCGCGTTTCGGCAGCACCGCGATGCTTCGTACAGCCGTTGCCAAAGAGGAGAACAGCCATGTTTCGACCCCAATTCGATGCCGTAACAAGTCTCATTTGCGATACGATGGCCCACCACCGACGCGCCGCATCGCTAGCCCGCTGTGGCGCGGTGGCGATGACTTTCTCTCTGCTTGCACTAAGTTGGCCGAGTTACGCTGTCGCGGGATGGAAACTCGCGCACATTACGTTTTGGGACGACGGCACCTACGACGAACGTTATGAGAATGATGAAACAGGCGAGGTGGTCGTTCACTACGACTGCTATGACTTCGTTGGAGGGACGTACATCGGCGACTCCGACTACTTCCCCGGCAGTAACAACCCCGGTAATCCGGACCCTACTGAGGGATCGGGCACTGGATCCAGCATAGAGGAAATGATCGAACAAGCGAAAAGGCAGGGAGTACACTACGAAATACAGGTTCAGAATTTCAAAACGCCGTTGGGCAAGCACCTGTTGAAGATCAACAAGGGCATGATTGACCCCTCACACAATCCCAGTGACGACGACGATGCGGGCAGCAGCAATCCCGGAGGCGATCCTTTTGGTGGCGAAGCGGTAGGTGGCAGCCATGGTGGTGGCGGAGGAGGCGGTGGATTCGACCCCAACGGTGGCTCGCTGGCCGACCAGTTGAAGAACAGTGGCAAGAGAGGTGATCAAGACGGTGACGGCGAAGGCGGCGGCTCATCCCCCCCAGGACCCAAGGGCGAAGCCTTGCCCGGTCCACCGGAACTCGTCAATCCGCCATGGGAAGGCGGATTCGTCTTGGTCTCGCCGTTCGGATCGTCCCGCGACGCCCAGGCCGGCCGCGTGGTAAAGGCTCATGCCGTCGGACCAGCCAACGCAGCGTTACGGCTTGGCGCATTCGGTCCGACTGGTGCCCGTCGCATCGGAGCGCGACCCCCTGCGGCAATTGCGGGCGGTCGATAACTGTTGGCTTCAATCCGGCGAATCTCCTCGCTCCCGCACCGCCCGGTTCGATTGCCGGGCGGTTCTTTGCGCGGCGTTACTCGTCGTAGCGACCAGTCGGGAAGCGGTATTCCACGCCGAAGTCAAGCGAATGTCGGCGGTAATCGTTCATCGAGATGTTCGAGTCGTTGCGATCGAAGTTCCATTCAAGCGACGCCCACCATCGATCGCGCAACGGGTACAGCAAACCGACCTGAACCAAGTACTCCTCGTCCCCACGGTTCACGCCGATAATCGAATGCGGGTTGAGGTAACCGCGCCAATCTAGCTCGCCCGATGCGTTGAGCCGCAGACCATTGAATCCCGTTCGCCAACTCATCCCTAATTGCAGCTTGTGGCCGTTGTACTCGTAGTTACTGCCATCCGAGAAATTGCGGTCGTATTCGTAGCCGGCGGACACGATGAGCTTTCGGCTGAGGAGTTGTCTTTGTCGCACGATGCCGATCATCAGGTCGTCGCTGTCCAGGTCGAAGGGCGAATTGTCCAGTGGACCTTGACCGATAAAGTCGAACAACGTGTAGCGGAACAGCAGCGTCGTCGAATGCCAATCAGATTGGACGAACGTCAGTGAGGGCGTGGCCACCATGCGCTGCAAGAAATCATCGCTGCCCACAAACATGTGGTCGTAATCCATCCGCATCCCAAGATGGACCGGCATCCAATTCCAGTATCCGCGCCGCATCGTTGCCAGATAGACGCCGTTGTCCACCAAGTCGAAGCCGTGCGCTCTGTAGTTAGACGTGTGAAGGAAGTTGTAGCCGACGGCCACATCGTGGTTGTACTCGCGAATCAGGTCGTAGTTGAACCGGCCCAGGTACATGTTGCCCCATGATGGAATGCCGGCCAGCGCTCCGCCGCCGGAGTTAGCGGCGGGAATGACGCCCGGGTTTGTGTCGTACCGTTCGGTGACCTTCAGCGAACCGGTCAGATACGGCCGGCCGTACATGGCGTCGTCCATATCCTGCCGAAGCTGCATCGCATTGGTAGCCATCGGGGTGTCCGCAGCGGCGTTGTAGACGCTGGTGAAATAGCCGCTTGCCTGGCTCTCCAGCCCCAACTGAGCGAAAGCCGTGCCGATCGCCAAATCCTGCGCCCACTCCATCTCGCGTCGCGACGTTGGCGCTCCGTACATCATGTCGAGCGCCGACATGGGGTACTCGGAGTTCAAGTACGCCGATCCTAGAAAGTAGGGAATGTCTGGTGCACCCGGATCGAGCTGATACGCGCGTTCAAGCGAGTCGGTGGCCGCCTGATTATTAGAAGCATTCAAATGCGCCTGGCCGAGCGCCGAGGCCAGCGTGGCGTCTTGTGGGAACCGGCGAACACCGTCGCGCAACACCTCGATCGCTTCGTTGATATTCTGCTGGCGGGCGAGAGCCGCCGATAACCCGGCGATCTCGTCCGGCCGGTCCGGATCCCGCCGCAGGATGTCGCGAAACATTGACTCGGCTCGCTCCAGATCGCCGCGGCTGAGCGTCAGCCACGCGATCCGGGTGTGAAGCTCGAGCAACCGCGCAACTTTGTCAGACTGTTGGTCTTGTTGATCGCTGACGCTTCGCACGAAACCAGCCGGCACATCCTGTTGAGCAACGATCGCCTTTGTCCACACCAACAGGAGAAGCGACAAACAGATTGCCACACGACCGGGGTGGAGCGCCAGGTGAGTTGTACCGGTGTAGAAACTTGCCATTCCCATGCACCTTCCGTGGGCGATCAGGCTTTGTTCGCCGCAGCGTTGAATCAAGGTCGCGGGCGAGTGCTGAGCCTGGTGATTCCATTCTTTTCGATTGGCCCAAACGGCGGCCTTCCGATCACCGCAGGTCGGCGAACTCTATAGGCCGAACCCGTAGGAATGTACGACGGCGCTTGATACAAACTAATGCCAGACGACGGCAGGTCGACAAGCTGCTTGCGCACCCGCCGCATCAGCGACGCGTTAGGCTGCCCGAATTCCTGTTCGTATGCGCGCGAAAGTTGGCTTACGGCTGCATTAGCATCTAGACCGTGTTCGGCGGCCCACCAACGGACGAGTTCGTCGAACATCGATTCCCATACGTCAAGCTCCTCTGGCGAACCGAGTTCCTTCTGCAGTTTGTACAGTTCGATAAGGTCCGCCGCTTTCAGGTCTTCCAGATCGGTCTGCGGGAATTGTTGAGCAATGACCGACGGTGTCGCACCGATCGCGAAGAACGCGTGGGCACATGCGAACACTAACGGGCCGATCAAGGTTTTGGCTCTCAGTCGTATCTGCATGACAAGGGCGTCCCTTGTTGGAATGTAGGATCAGCTAGCATTCAATTGTAGCGCGAAAGAACTCGATGGCATCAACCTAATCTCAACGCGGGGATTAGCAGAAGGCGCAGCCTCCCCAGTTTGTTATCGGCAACACGATTGCTGAACACATCATTCTTGTGGGCCGGAGCAAGGCTTCTGTGCCAATTGGCCTGCCGTCTGCGGCAGCTAACGCCACAGGACACGTGGTACAGGCCATTCAATCGTTCAACTTTGCCTGTTCCTTCGATTCGCGAAGAAGTGGATGCCGCGCTGGAGTTCACGCTTTAGCGTGTCTTCGAAGACACGCTAAAGCGTGAACTCCAACTATGGTTGCAGCCGCAAGCCGCTCTGGGCAAACCACTCCATGCCGGCTTCCCTTTACCGTCCTTCGTGGCACAGAACGGGCGACGTTCTTAGTGACTCGTCGACCAAAGTCGGACCCTAATTCCGTTCCCTATTCCCCTCGACGCGCACGCGCCGTGCGCTGGGTGGCAGTAGGCAACAGCCGTTGGCTGTGCGAGGAAGCGGCGTGCCGTCGGCTGTGACCTCTGCATTCAACGACGGGGGCAATGCGAGGACGAAGCCGCCCGGTGGTGAAGCGTCGCCCGTGAAGGTCAGCGTTGCGTGGTTACGGTCGGGCACATAGGCGAAGGAGCAGATGCCGAAGTAGGTGGGCAAGCTCTCAACGGCCATCGCTTGATTGCCGGTGAACCAGTCGGGCGGCACGCCCGGCAGCAAGTGCAGGCGATCCTCGTCTTCGTACACCAGACAATCGCGCAGCAGCAGCCACATCTCGGCAACGGCCCAGCCGTGCGGCATGGCGACACCGCTGTTCCAAGTGGTTCGCGCGAATCGCCAACCGCCCGCCCCGCTCCGGCCGCCTTCGTCGAAGGCATACCAGCCGTGCATCTGCGGGTGGTCCAAGTGGTTTGCGATCGTTCGGTAGCCCGCCTCGCGGTTGCCGGTCAACAGCCCTTGATGCGCTTTGGCCAGCGCGAAATACCGCCAGCCACCAGGGGACGTGGCGCCGTTCTTCTTGAACTGCTCGCGGGCCTTGCCTTCAGCAAACGGATAAAGACGGCATGGCCACAACACGGAGTAGTTGCCATAGCCTTTGGGCAGTCTGCCGCCGAACTCCTCGTCGTAATTCTCTATCAGCCGGTCCACCAACTTCCCCCACGTGGCCGCGTCGTCGTCTCTTCCGGCCACTTTGGCCAGCATTGCCGCTGCTCGCAGTCCGGCGATGTCGAACGCTTCGGTGTATTCCGGATGGTGCCCATCGCAACTGCCGGGGCGCAGCACTTGACGCCGGTACGCTGGCCGTGCGTCTTCGGTGTCCGGCTCGAGAGCATCGCCGAAATTCAGGCTGGTCGCTTTCACGTAGTGCGGTTCGGGCGTGGTTCGGTAGTAGCGGATCATGGCGGCGATCTTGGCGGCGGATGGATAAACGCGTTCGAGCCATTCCTTGTCGCGCGTAAATCGCCAGTGTTCGCCCATGGCCCAAAGAATCTGTCCGGGATTGTCCGCTTCGACGCGCGTCCGGCCGTTGAACGGATGAGCCAAGAAGTAGTCGATCGCCTCTGCTGCCAAGCCGAAGTTGCCGGACTTCTGCAGGATGTTGGCGACGTAAACGCCGTCGCGATTGAAGACGTTGTAGTTGACCACCGCCACGTCAGGCGCGCCTTCGTTCATCGCCATTGCTGCGTGGCCGATGGTGGTCGCAAAGCATTCGGCCCATCGTCCATCGGGAACACGGATCGCCGCTCGTCGAACGAGATCTTCCCAGTAGCGGTGCGCCTGGTCAAATACCTCGTTCACCTTGATTTCGCGATAGTACTCCACGCCCGGATCGGGCTGCAGCACGCCGCCTTTCGGAGGATTCGGCTCGGCCAGGTCGAGCTGAGCCCATTCGCTGGTGCCATCCCAGTCGTGTCCGACGGCTCGCCGTCCGGCGAACACGGGGCAGAGGAAACCTACGGTCTTCGTTTGTCCGGGGTCGATACGCAAATCGAATCGCATCGCGCCCGAACAATCTCCGGACGCGGATTTGGCTACCGTGTTCGCTGGCGTCCTTCCTTTCGATGCTGTCTCGCCGACATTGTCCTCCCCGGACACACCGACTGCGTCGGGTGTCGTCTCCGCAACCAACGAAGAATGGCCGTCCACCAGCAGCGCGTCGCCAGATTTGCCGACGGTCAGTTCCTTAACGACACCGCCAGCCGCGCCCAATGGTCGAAGGGCTACAAACAATGTGACCGACGTTGCTGCTTGTGAAGTGTTGGTCACGTGTGCTCGTGCCCCAACAACCTGAACGGCTCCAGTCGGGCACTTCCGTTCAATCTGGCAGACCTCGGTCCTTACTGTGACCTTCTCCGCAGACCACTGACTCCAGGGAATCAGATAGCCAGTCCCAGACAGACCGCGGTCGCAGGCAACGCCGTCCATTGTCGGAGCGGTCAGCTTCCTTGTACCCGGATCGTAGATCCAGAAGTAAATGCCGTATGTGGCGAAACCAGGCGAAAAGTTGCCTTCGGCTTCGACAAAAGTCTTCAGTGAATCCAGCGTATTGACGATCCCAATCGGCACATGGATTTCGCCTTTGGGATCTAACGGATCGCGTGCAGGCGCGGCACTGCACGAGAGCGCGACAACTGTCAGCACGAACGCGGCAAACGGCCTATTGGGAAAACTCGACATCACTGTGGCACCTTGTGCTTTGAAGCACCGGTTACGGTCCAAACCGTTGGCTGCCTCCATTGCTCTTGGTATTGCGTTGTGATATTCGGCGGCACTGAAGAGATAGTGCGACTTCATTGTTGGCCCATACTTCACGCCAATCAAGCACGGGAAGTGCCTGCTTCATTGAGTTCTCACGCTCGTCAGGCTATGCTGTTCGAGGATATTCGCACTTAGCGAGGAGTGAACCATGCGACGGTTATTGACTCGATTGGCGGCATTCGGTTTGGCGGTAGCGGCGTGCTCATGTGCTGTGTGGGCCGGGGATCGGTTGCCAGGTGTGGTCTTTGTTGCCGACGATATCTTCGGTGCCAAGCATGAGAATCCGGACTACCCGCGGCCGGGCACGAGTCACTGGCGCGAGGGCTACCTGTACCACCGGGCCACGACGCAGCACGTGCGCGAGCGGACTACGACGCCAACGCGTCCGGGCCGCAACCTGTACACGCTGATTCCCGCCGGGCCTGGTGGGACGGTCCGTCGCATTACGCACCTGACCGACGGCGAGGTGTTTGATCCCGAGCCTTCTTACGACGGGCGCCGGATCCTGTTCTCGATGCGGCGCGACGGCGAGGACTGGTTCAACCTGTACGAGATCGGCGCCGACGGCACGGGGCTCGTGCAATTGACCGACGGGCCGTTCAACGATGTTTATGGGGTCTACCTGCCGGACGGGCGGATCGTGTTCGTGAGCGACCGGGCGGGTTATCTGGAAGAGTATCACGAGGAGCGGACCGAGGCCCTGTGGATTATGGGGGCCGACGGCACGGGTATCCAACAGCTCACGTTCAACCCCGGGACCGTCTTCGATCCAACAGTGCTGGCCGACGGGCGGATCCTCTTCAGTCTTTGGGACACGTTCATGCTGAATCTGCCGCCGGCGGACAAGCACGAGACGTACTTGATGACGATCCGGCCGGACGGGACAGACGAGGGCCACTTCTTCGGCGCCCGCGAACACCCTTTCTTCAACCGCGAGCGGCACTCGGGCGTGGCGCTGACGCAATCGGGCCAAATGCCGGACGGCACGATCCTGGTGCAGAGCGAAATGGGTCCTTCGATCCTGGATGTGCGACGAGGTCTCGACGCACGGGACACACTCTGGCCGATCTTTCCATGCACGACGTCGCTTCAGTTGGGCGGGGCCACGCACCGAGTGCACCTGTCGCCGACCGGGAGCCGCACGACGCCCTACCCGTTGCCCGACGGCCGGATCTTACTCGCCGCGACGTTGCCCGGCGCACGTGACCTGGGCATTTACCTGGCCGACCCGGCGACGCGGCAAATGGAGCTTATCTACAACGACCCGGAGACGGCGGAGTTTGACCCGCGTCCAATCCTCCTCGAGCGTCCCCGGCCCGCCGTTCTGCCGCCGAAGGGGCGATTTGAGCGCCGGAAGTCAAGGTTCGATCGAAACGAGGGCCGGGTGGCGATCACGCCCTGGGCGCAGTTTGTGGTGGCGGCGGGGCGGAGCGCCGACGATCCCGAGCGAGAGAAAGCGCTGGCCCGGGCTCGATACTTCCAGGTGGTCGAGGCTCTGCACACGGCGGTCACCAGTTCGAGCCACACGAGCCTGGCGACGCGGATCCTGGGCGTGGTGCCGATCCGCTCCGATGGCTCGGCGTACTTCGAAGCGCCGGCCGAAACGCCGTTGTTCCTCGAGCCGCTCGACGCTGCGGGACGTCGCATCGAATACGACTGGCGGCACCCCGAAACGTCTGTGCCGGTGGGCTCGAAGCAGATCCTCACAGAGATGACTTACATCACGGCGCGGGCTGGCGAGACCAAAGCGTGCAGTGGCTGCCACACCCGATTGCACGAATCGGTCGATCCGGACACCCCAGCGTCGGCCCTGGCCCGACGCCCGGTGCGTGTCGAGCGCGACTTGACCGACCTAATGTATCGGCGGAACGAGCCGGACGAGTACCGCTGTCAGGCGCGGATCGGCGAGGCGCCCAAGTATCGCCCTTGGCTCAAGAGTCCGGAGGCCGATCTGCGGCGTCGCGCGTGCGAGCTGTTGGCGGCGACCGAGGACGGGGCGGAGAAAGACGTGGCGGCGATCGGGCGGCTGTTGGAGGACGAATCTGCGCCGGTCCGCCGCGCGGCCGGCCGGGCCCTTGCGCGGCTGGGCACGCCCGACTCGGTGCCCGGTCTGATCGGCGCGCTGGAGGACACCGATTGGCAGGTACGGTTCCATGCGGCGGTTGCATTAGAGGCGATCACGGCATGCACGCCTCCGGGCGACCACGACGGCGATTCGGCCCGCCGGTTTTACTTCGAATTGGTCGACCGTCTCGGCGGCGCCGAGGGCGTGAGAAAGGCCATCGGCCAAGGACCAGCGGCGCTGGAGCCTTTCGCGCAGGACGACGGCGATGAACTGCTCCGCCGCTGGTTCGAGGCGGCTGGGCGGCTCGGACCCGACGCACCGGACTCGGCCCGAGCGATCGTACGCCGGGCATTGGATGTGCCGTTGCCGCCGCCGATCACCTTCCAGCCCTATGCCGGCAAGCGGCACGCGCTCGAAGGCGAGCCGCCTGAGCTGGGCGCGATCCGCGCGGCCGGGAAAATGCAGGATTCAGAAAGCGTGGACCTGCTGGTACCGTGGCTTTCGCGAGCCGAGTACCAGGACCACGCCACGGAAACAGCCGTGGCGCTGGGACGGATCGGCACGCCAGAGGCGGTCGATGCACTATGGGTAGCCGTTCGCAAACAGGTGCCGGAACTGAGGCCGTTTCAAACACGATACCTGCAGCGGGGTCCGCGACCAGAGGAGTATGCTCTGTTGCGAGGGCTAATTCTGGCCGGGGCGGCGCCTGCGATGGAAGACGTATCGCTGCTGGTGGCTATGTTGCCGGGCAGCTTTTTGGAAAAGCCGCGCTACGAGGACCGGCTTCGGCCCGAGTCGCAACGAGTGCTGTTGGGCCGACTGCTTCTGGAGAATGCGGGACTTCGCACGCGGATGGTGACGCTGTTGGTGGACGTGCTAGCCGGACGGCCTCCGGCCACCGACGACCCGCTGTACGCCGAGATCGTCAAAGGCATCAATCTGGAGCGTCCGTTTGCCGAGCACCGCCGACCGTTTCCTGTGGTCAAACAGATCGAGCCGGAGCAGGCCCTCTGGTTCCTGGGGTGCCTGGCCGTGGACAGGACTGAGGTGCCGGAGCGTCTAATCCTTCCGTACCTGGCAAGCGAGAATTGGCGCGAGCGGATCGACGGGGCGGTGCTGCTGGACGTCTTGGGGTTTGGCACGCAAGCGGCCGACGCACTGTTCCGCGAGGCGGCGAAGCCTTATTCGTTCAGCGAGATCATGGGTATCGGGAAGAGCCACCCCGATACGAACTTCCGGGACAAATGCTACATGGTAGCTGCCTTGGCACACCACGCCGGAGACGTGAAGCGGCTGGGGACGTTTGCCGATCCGCGGACGCGGTACCGGGACGTGCGTTACGGCTTGGCCATTGGGCTGGGCCGCCGTGGAGGGAAGGAGGGCATCGAGTTGTTGACCCGGCTTGCCACAGCCGATCCGATTTCCGCGGTGCGCCGCGAGGCTCGGCAATCGTTGTGGGCCATCCAGGAGCGCGCCCGGCTTGCGGGCGAGCCGGTGCCGCCGATCGAGCTTGGCGAGGCGATGGCATTCGAGACGTGGCATCCGCCGCGGGGGCTGAGCTGGCCGGGGCCAGTTGTGGTTCGTCCGGCAGCCGGAGCGTCCGAGGACCGGTCGTTGGAGGACCTTGCGAAGCTTGTGTCGGCCGGCCTTGATAAAGCGAACTACCGCGACCTGAACAACTCGAACAACCAGGCCCCCGGCACTAATGCGATGATGATTCGCGGCATCCGGTCCTTTGACCGGGCCGTCGATCTGCTGACCGAACGTGATCGCGAGTCGGCTGGGCCGCTGTTGAAGAAGATGGTGGATTCACCCTACCCGTTCGCTCACTACCTGGCGCTGCGAGAGTACTCCGACAGAGCAGACGGCGACGAAGTGCAACTTCTGATCGCGCAGCTCGACCGGTTTGCGAACTCGTCGGACACGGCGCGATTCTATTGGGCGTGCGAGGCGTTGGCCGATCAGGGCGTCGAGGCGGCGCTGCCGAAGCTGGCGCAATTGGCCAGCACGGAAAACCCGGCCGGCCTGCACGGCCCACTGGGAATGGGCATAGGCTACCCAGCCGCCAAAGCACTCGCTCGGCTGGCCGGCAGTATCGACCACGCCGAGGTCCGGCGGCTGCTGGACAGCGACAATATCTGGCTCCGAGCCGGGGCGCTGGCAGGTCTGACCGAGGCCCGAGCACCGGGCATCGAGCGGCTACTCCGCGAGGTTGCCGAAGAGCACCCATCCGGCGTCGTCTTCGATCACGCGCGCGTAGGTCTGGCCCAGCTCGGAAAACGCGCCGATCTTCGTGTGACGCATCGGATGCGGGCAGATCGATGAGACGCAATGATCAACTTTGAAACCGGCCCCATACGGCCCCCCAGCGAAGCCGAAAGTATCCTCCTCAGGATCACGCGCAACTGCCACTGGAACAAGTGTGTCTTCTGCCCGGTGTATAAGGACGAACCGTTTTCAATCCGGAAGGTTGAGGAAATCAAAAGGGATATAGACGCGATGGCCGCCATTCGGGACAGGATCCACCATCGCGGGAACGCCTCGTGCGGCGCCAGGCCAGACCGCGTTGCGGTTTTTGACGCCGTCAAGAGCCTTGACCGCGACGGTGAGGTGCACGGCGAGTGCGCGCGACAGGTGGCCTTCTGGATCTGCCGCGGCCTCGAAAGCCTCTTCTTGCAGGACGCCGACGCGCTGGTGCTTCGCACGGAGCAGTTGGTGGAGATACTGAATTACGCGCGAGCGGCCTTTCCCACCATCACCAGGATCACCACCTATGCGCGGGCCAAGACGGTCAGCCGCAAGTCACCCGACGACTTGAAAGCGCTGCGGGCCGCCGGCCTCAACCGGATCCACATCGGCATGGAATCGGGATCCAACGCTGTTCTCTCCCTGGTGCAAAAAGGCGTCACACAAGATGAGCTGATTCGGTCGGGTCGCCTTGTCATGGCCGCCGGGATCGAACTCTCCGAGTATTTCATGCCGGGCCTCGGCGGGCGGGAGCTGTCCGAGGAGCACGCTGTCGAGTCGGCGGCGGTGCTCACTGCCGTCAACCCAACTTTCATACGGATCCGGAGCACGGTGCCCGTGCCGGGCACGCCCCTCCATCGCATGATGACGGAGGGACGGTGGGTGCCGCTGACCGAAGAGGAAAAGGTCGGCGAAATCAGAGCCTGCCTCGAACGCTTGGACGGAATCACGAGCACCGTGCAAAGCGATCACATCATGAACCTTCTGGAAGATGTCGCTGGGAGACTGCCCGGCGACAAGCAACGGATGCTTGAGACGATCGATTGCTTCCTGAACATGAATCCGCCCGACCGGGAAGCATTCATCGTGGGCAGGCGGATGGGTCGGTATCGGCATCTATCGGACTATGCCCCGTTGCCCGACGTGGAGATGGGACGGCGGCCACACATTCGGAGGCAACGATGAACTGCTGCGAGATACTGGGCCCGGAAGCTGTCCAGGCGATGGCGCGGGCCCGTGACCTGTTGCAGGTGCACTCGACAGAGGCACTATTGGACTTGGTTGGGCAGACTCGCGACGAGCTGGCTCTGCCTCCTGGCAGCGCAGACAAGCGACACTTCGCCGTGTCCTATGGTGGTGGGAAGACCTGCGACGACGACGTGCTCGCCGGCTCTGGCATGTTCTACGTCACTCAGGCCGGCAAGGTTATGCTCGATTGCGTTGGCGGGCATTACCAACTGAGCTGGGGATACAATCATCCTCTGCTCACGGCGGCGCTACGCGACGCCACCGACTGTGGCATCGTCTGGGACAATCATGCCAATACCCCCAGCTTGCCGGTCAAGAAGCTCGCCGACCGGCTCGCAGAAGCCGCCGACGGATCGGAGACGGGGTTGAACCGCGTGTTGCTCGGCCTCTGCACGGGGAGTGTGGCCTGCGAAGCGGCCCTTAAGATCATGCTCATCCGCCATTCCAGAGACCCGCAGCGCGCGAGTCTCGGCAAGCCGGTCATGTTGGCGCTAACCGGCAACTACCATGGAACCAGCATCGTGTCGCAGGCCATGCGTGGTATGTGGAAGGGCTACGTCACCGGGGTGGAGACCGTAGAGATCGAGCCCAACGATACCGAAGCGCTGCGGGCGGCGTTTGCCATGCACGGCCGTCGGATCGCGGGCTTCTGGTGTGAACCGGTGATGATGAACCGCGAAGCCACCACCGTGGATCGGAGCTTCCTGAATCTCGCACAACAGCTCTGTACCAAGAACGATGCGGTGATGGCCATCGACGAGATCCAGACGGGCTTCTGGTATCCTGAAACGTTCCTGTTCCGCCGGCTTGAACTCTCGCCAGACATCGTGGTCATCGGCAAGGGCCTCACCGCCGGGTTCCATCCCCTCGCCGGTCTGATTTACCGGGAAGACTTGGATCTACTCGAACAGTACGACGCCATCAGCACCAACGGTAATGCGTCACTGGCGGCTTACCTCGCACTCTGTAATCTTTCCCTGATCGAGCGAGAGCGCGAACGCATCGAGGAGCTATCGGCACATCATTCAGAAAGTCTGCGTGCGCTGGGCGGCGAGTTCCCGGACCTCATCGAGACGATACATGGTCACGGGCTCCTGAGCGGCCTGAAGTTCCGAACACGCGAAGATGCCCTGGGCTTCCATCGGGCGGCCGTAAAGCGTGGCTTGTGGCTGCGAGTTCACGCGTACCACGAGGGACACCGAACGGTCCTGACCAAGTACCCGTTGGTGGTTGAGAGGAAGATCTGCGACTTCGTACTCGAAGTGATGCGCGAGCTGCTGGCCGCGAAGCCGTGGCGGAGCGAATGAACACCTGATCGAGTCCACTTAGAGCGCGTATCGAATCACTGTAGCGTCATTCCGTCGGTCTTGCTCGGGATTCACACCGCCACGACCGTTACATGTCTGTACCGTCGGCCGAACGCCGATTCGGCGTGTACAACATCTCGCTCAGGTCGTAGACCTACGGTCGATGAAATGGCGATCAAACTTCCGACACCCTTGCACGATGGATTCCGTTTCAATATTTTGGCTTCACGTGCCCCTGGTTTCTCTTATTTCCTTCAAAAGGAATCTACACCATGAACGCCAAGCTCGTTTTCGCCTTCGTTCTACCGTTTCTCTTACTTTCGCGCGGCGCCATCGCCCAGAAGCTGACGTCGGACATTCCCTACGTGGAGAACGGTCACCAGCGCCACGTTCTGGATATCTACACGCCAGACGAACCGGCCGCGAAGAGTCTGCCCGTCATGTTTTGGATCCACGGTGGTGGATGGCAGGTTGGCGACAAGAGTGATGTCGCACTGAAGCCCAAGGCGCTGACCGAGCGAGGCTTTGTCTTCGTCTCGACGAATTATCGACTTCTGCCGGAAGTGGAAATGGAAGATCTGATCGGCGACGTCGCCAAGTCGCTGGGCTGGGTGCACAAGAACATCGCCCGGTATGGCGGAGATCCCAAACGGATCTTTGTGGGCGGACACTCTGCCGGCGCTCAATTGGCGGCGTTGATCTCGATCGACGATCGTTACCTGAAGAAAGAAGGCGTGTCGTTCGATGTCCTCAGAGGTTGCGTCCCGGTGGACGGTGATACCTACGACATTCCCAAAATCATCATGACGGCGGAATTCCGCCAGGCTCTCTACGGCGGCAAGATGTTCACCTTTGGTCATCGGCAGAAATTCGGAAACGACCCGGAGAAACACGTCGATTTCTCGGCCGTGACGCACGTGGCCAAGGACAAAGGCATCCCGCCGTTCCTCATCCTGTATTTCCCCGGCAATCCGAATACGCGAGCCCAGGCGCGGCGTCTTGAGAGCGTGCTGAGGGAAGCGGAAATCCCGGCCAAGGCGTATGGCAAGCGCGACAGCAACCACAGCCGTTTGAATAACGACCTTGGCAAACCCGACGACCCGTCGACGCAGGAATTCTACGAGTTTCTGGATCCGCTAGTCGGTGGTGAGCAGTGAAAACTGCCGAATTGATCTCGTGCAACAACTCGGTTGTGGGCTGGTCTCCCGACCCGCCCACTGTGCTGACCGCAGGTCTCCCATCCGCGAACAGTCGGAGACCTTCGGTCGATAGCGTGGGACGGTCGGGAGGCCGTACCACAACATGGAGTTAACATCGCGGCTTTGTTCTTTGACAAAGCAGGCAAACTTCCAGGCGTAGGGCCGGTTCCCACCGGCCGATCAAATGACGATCAAGCGCCCGGCCGGTAGGAACCGGCCCTACTCGCTATTCGCCTTCCCACAACTCCTGCAGCAACTCCACCGCCGTATCCACCAGCATCTGGATCCCCTCGAGCGACACGAAGTTCACGCCCACAAGGGCCTCGTAACCCTCGTGCTGGAAGGCTTGCGCTGTAGGCTCGTAGCCGACCCACTCGTTGGTCAGCTCGCTCACGATGGTGTGGGGAAAGGGCGAGCGTTTCTTCACGGACAGCCCCCATTCCACAAACAGCTCCCCGGCGTTGGTCGCGATACCCAGCGGGCCGATCCGCGCGGCGTTGACCGGGACAACGGGGCTCCGGGGCGCAACGCCACGTGGATCCCGCCAGTCCAACCGGGCAATGGCCCCTTCGCGATGGTCCGCGGGATCGCGGCGTGGCGCGCGCACATTGCGCCGAGCGTAGCCCACGGCGATCGGCCCCTCGATGCGAGTCGCTCGTTTGGCCGCGTCCACCGCCGCCCTCGCAAAGACCGCGGCTTTCTCCCGCCAGTCGGGGACAAACTGCGTATTGGGGTTCACGTTGCCGGAGGCACCCTGAGTGAATACGCACACCACCTGTTCCCCATACGCGTGCGCCATTTGATCCGCGATAACGCCGGGAAAGTCCGCTGACCACTTACGGCCGCGGCGGTCATGCAGGGCTGGGTGGCAGGTGAAGTTCACCAGCGTCCCGAGTACTCGTCCATCCAGCGCATCGAACCGGGCCACCCACAGCTCAGGGTCTATGGGCCCCTCCGTGCCCAACACCTGCGGGGTCTGCTCCAGGTCGTTTAGCTTCTTCAACCAGGTATTCAGCACCAATCCATCGGCCTTGGACACCACCCGCCGGTTATGAAGACCCTCGTAAACCAGCGAGCGTCCCAGGAACATACGGGCCGGCTGCAGCGCCCCGTACGCCTGCGCGATGCTATCGGCGATGAGCCCCGGCAAAGTCGATAGGTAGTCCTTGTTGTTCGGTCCACCCATCGGGACGAAGGGCGAACTGTGGTTGTGACTCGGGCAGATCATCACCGCATCACGATCGATCCCCGTCCGCTGAGCCGCCTCGGCGATAGCCGCATCGGCCAGATCGAGCCGAATCTTGACGAGGTCCACCCCCACGATAGCCAAAGTTCGGTCGCCGCTCTGGACCACCAGAGTCTTGGCCAGCAGGGCGTCATCCGTGCCCACGCTGCGCTCCAGGCCCGCGCCGGTCATCATGGCCCCGACAGGCGGCGTGATATCCGACTGCCCGAACCCAACCCTCAGTTCTCCTGGCGGATCCTCACCGACCTCAGCGAACGCCGCAGCGGTAAACAGAATGAGCCCCACACCCAAAGCCAATACACGTCTCATAGAAACCTCCGCTCGAAAAGGGCGCAGCCCGGAAGGACGCCGCAAATGCGAGGAAAGGACGTTGGTGTCGGGCCTTTCCTATGGAGCGCATCCGAATACCATCTACCCTCCCACCGCTCACGCAGAGAGCGGCCGGGGGGGCGAGGTGATTTCGGAACAGGCTGAAATTATCCCCGAACGTGCCCGGAACCGCAACGCGACGGGCGCGGCGCCCGACTGGCAAGGGCGTCAGATGCTGTCGGATGAGAATGGTTCTCGCGTCGTTCGAACGGAAGATCGGACGGTGGCAGTCGGTGACCACTGTGAAGAAGAATGTCCCGCCGGGAATGTGCGCGTCTCCAGTTCGCCATCCAATCAGCAGCAGCATACACGGGCCCGATCGGCCAGTGCGAACCGGCCCAACGCCTTGGGCATCACGCATTAGGAGCAGATTCGCATGGGCTGGATTTCGAGAGTCTCGGCCAACACGCATTCGAAGGCGGCGTAATCATCCTCGTCATCGAACATACGCATTCGGCCGACGCCACGATTCAACACGTGGAAAACCATCCAGCCAGGGGCAACACGTGAGGTTCTGGGCATCAAGACATGCTACGCGAAAACCAGTATCGCGACAATGAAGCGACTGTCAGCTTTTCTTCGCGGGCGCCGATGGCCAGCTAGATGGCTTGCTTCATTGAAGGAAACCGTGATACGTTGATTGTGATGACGCTGGATCGTTTTCGCTGACAGTTACGATAGGGAGAAACATGGAAATCCAAGAACAGATCAAGAAAGCGAAGAAGCCACTTGCGGAAGCGCTGGAACGGCTGCGCAAGGCAGGCTACGGGGAAATCGCCCAGACCATGGAACAAGTCTTCCCAATGGAGTTCACTTACCTCTTGGAAGGAAACGAAAAGAATCCTGTTCACCATACGGCCCATGTGGCGAACTTCATGACCGAAATCCTTCTGGGTGAAGAGGCCACCCCAGATCAGATCAAGCAGGGCGTGTTTGCGGCGCTGCTGCACGACGTCGGGTTGGCAAGGACGGACGAGGGCAAGATTCGCAAGGCCGATCTCCAACAAGAAATCGACATGGCGGAGGACTGGGACGGCGTCTCGAAGGCCATCGCAGAAGCCATCCGTTCGCGCAAGTCCCACATGAAAGCGGGAGCCGATATCGCAAGACTACTGTTGCACGGGTACAACGACTGGACGGGCAAACCATTCTTCGACCCGCAAAAAGACATAGCGACAATCTGCCGCATCGTCGAAATCCACGACGATCCATCGATCTTCGAGTACGAACGGATGGGGCTAGAATGGATCGAGGTCCACCCAACTGCAGGTGGGCTAACGGTGAAGCCGGACCCTGGTAAATGGCTCTTCGACAAGGACGCTTTCCTGGTTCAATGCCATCGGGAAGCCGATCGCGTGTGGATGGTCTCGCCGGACGGCATTGAAGTCGACCTCGCGCGCGATTTGGCGAAAGCCCGGAAGAAAGCCGAGAAGGAAGGGCTGCCGCTCGACAACGTATGCGCCGATCCGGCCGAGAGGATCAATGGGAACATCCGGCGACACCGAGAGGAGATGCAGCTTTACCAGCAGGCATTCCAGTCCGATCTGGTCGCTGCATACGGTTTCAAGAACCGGCTTCTCTGCAGGACGGACACAGGATATGCTGTCTTCTGCAGACTCGTCGCCGAACTGGAGGCACTGTATCAAGTCAGCACCGATCTCTGAAGCCGAAAGGTGTGAAGCATGTCAACTCAATCGAGCGAGTCCGGGGAAGTCGTCGTGGCCATCAGCCTAGGAGGCACGAAGCTTGCCGTGGTAAGGGTGAACGAGTGCGGGCCAATCCAGCCTAAGAGAGAAGGCGATCCTTGGGGAGGAGTCGGTTGGCGAAGCGAATTCAAGATCACCTACGGTCCCGAAGACCAGGGTAATGAACCGGTGAGAGCCGAGGCCGAGAGGAGGCTGATGAAGGGCATTGTCCAATTGGTCGGAAGTGCCGTCAACGAGGCGCGAAAGGACGGTAAGAAGGTCGCGAAGATTGGTGTCGCCACGAAAGGCCCCATCAAGAAGGGCAGCGACAACGATGGGGAGTATGTAGTCGTTGGACCTTGTACGACACTGCCATTCAAAGAGTGCAAGCTCGACAGGGAACTGAAGAACCGCCTGAAGGAATGCAACAAACACATTCTAATTGAGGTCCTTCACGACGGAGCTGCGGCTGCACTGGGCGAAATGAACTATGCTGCCGCAGAGCGTCGCAAAGAGATTGTAAACGGCGATGCGGGTGCGCACAGCACGACGGACCACATGGCCGCGGTCATCATCGGCACCGGCGTCGGAGTCGGTGCGCTCAAAAACCGTAAGGACTATCACGGAATCGATCCCGAGCAGGAGGGCAATGCCTACGAGCGCAACCTTGGCAGTCTCGGCCGGCATCTCGTTTGCGTCGCTCGCAGCGAGTTGCCCGTGCCCGGCCACTGGCCGGAGTACTGTCGCTACCAATATCGGGGTGCCGATCCGCGCACCAAGTACGCCCCGATCTCCAAACAGTCTGGCGAGGCCTACTTCACCGAGCGCGTGGCCGGTCCATGGCTGGCCAAGGAGATTGCCCGCCTACTGAAGGAGTATTCCCAGGACAATCCCCGAGACGCCCTGTACACGCGTGCCGCGATGCAGGTTATTGCTCCAGATGTCGACCGCCTCCTGAGCTTGGAACGCGAGGATGAGGAGAAAAAGGCTCTCCAGAAGAAGATCCTCGCTGGCCTGACGTGGGCGGCCCAAGCTGGCGACGCCTGGGCCCGCTACCAGATTGGCGCTATAGGAGCCGAGATAGGAGGGGCTCTGGCCCAGTTCATCCTCGCATTCCGAGACCGGGAATTTGTCAGAAGGATCATCCTCGTATCGACCGTGTCGGAGAAATTAGGGCACGATGTCGCCGACAAGCGCAACCATGAGTTCGAGAAAAACGAGAACGATCTGCTGATGGCCCGCCTTCGAACTGCGGCCGAAGCTGTGCTGTCCGCCAACGGTATGCCCCAGGACAAAGCGTCGGAGCAGGCTGGCGGCATCTCCCGGTCCAACTTGGGTGGGGAGCGTGAACTGTGGGCCTTTGCCCCGGTTCCCGATGACCCATAAACTTCGAGGGCGTGGGATCAAGTCTCGTTTTTCGTTGTTTGCCAGACTCGGCTCGTTCTGGCAGGCAGCCAAGAGAGCGCGTGCAGTGGTAGCCTCGTTGTGAATCGAGTCCGCCTGCAGAAGTGATTCGCGGCGAAGAAAAGCTGACAGGTATTTATTGACTCTGCCTCCGGAAGAAACTCGGTTCCGTGTGGCTATTTCTCTACCGCAATCCGAGAGTGTGGGTCGTTGGACCGATGTTCGAGAGGGCTTCGATTTCGGAAAGGCCTCGGTTGCTGCCGCGTCCGCCGGTGACCTGGAATCTGATCCACGTGACGGTCTTTGCGTCGAACACGATCGTCTTCATGCTGCCGTCGTCGGCAATTTCGGCCACGTCGATGCTGCTGCCGTCGCTGAAAGTTAGCGTGCCGGCCTGCGTGTGGTCGTCTGGGTTCGGCCGGTCGAACAGACGCACGGCCTTGATCGTCACGGGGGCGGGCCAATCTAGTTGAATCCACAGTGTGGCTTCGCCCGCGGAAGGTAGTTGAATCCATGTCGAAAGCCTATCGCCAGCAGGTTTGGGAACGCGGCCGGTTTGGCCTGTCGACGCCGCTGGATGGGGGACTTGGGGCGACGGCAGAGAAAGCCGTACGCCTGGGTGGCCGTACGATGTTCATCTACCCGTTCGGTAGCGTCGGCTGTACAATAAGGTAAAGCAGGTTCGTCAGTCACTTTGTCAGTCACGGGGTTCGCAAATGACGCTCACCGTCGAATTACCGCCGTCACTTGAGCAACGGATTCGCGATCGCGCCGCTGAGCTTGGCGGCGATCCGGAGACGGTTGTCGCCAATCTGGTCCGTAATCATTTTGCCGCAGCCGTGGATTCTCCGTTTGTCGCCCTGACAGAAGAAGAGACGAAGTGGTTTAACCAGGTGAACGAAATCCCGACCGCCGGTGTCCGGGAAAGGTGGCGGGAATTGGACGGTCTCCGCAGGGCAGGAACACTGGATGAGAATCAGCAGGCCGAAATGACGAAGTTGTACGATCAGATCGAAGCCAATCACGCGCGACGAATCGAAGCCGCTGCGGAACTCGCCAAACTGTGGCAGGTTTCGCTTGACTCCGTCATAGACCAACTTGGGTTGAGTCCCTCCGGCGAAGATGACTGACGCCCCAATCAGCCCCGCCGTTCGTCAGGCAGTTCGGGAGAGTGCTTCCTGCTGCTGTGAATACTGTTTTTCGCAAGAGAAGTATTGCCCGGACCCGCTTAGCATCGAGCACATCATTCCCCGGGCCCGCGGCGGTTCGAACGACGAGTCGAACCTGGCGTTTTCGTGCCAGGGATGCAACGGGCGCAAACACGTAGCTGTCTCCGCAATCGATCCGGTCACGGAAAAGGACGTTCCGCTCTATCACCCTCGTCAGGATGTGTGGTCGGATCATTTCGCGTGGAGTAGGGGGTTTTCAGAGATCATCGGCAAGACACCCTCCGGCCGCGCCACTGTGGAACGGTTACAGTTGAATCGTGAGTCTTTGGTCAATCTGAGGATCGTTCTTCGATCGGTCGGAAATCATCCGCCGATCATCCCGCGAATATAACGGACTAACTCCCTGGGCTACAGACGATCGATTAACGGTTGTGGAATCAGCACGTCGCTTTTTCGCTTCTTTCATCAGATCGATCGCAGTCCGAGGGTGTGCGTCGTTGGGTCGCCATTCGTCCGACATCTTCCGCACGCGACGCGGCGTGAGACGGTCAACAGCGATGATCGTCCCAGAAAGTCATCGCACGTGACATACACCGGAAAACGGCCGCGGCTCAAAACAGGACCGATTGTTCGGAGCGACGGCGGACGAGCCAGCGAACCCTACGTCTCGAGTTCGTAACCCTTGCGGCTTTCACGTGCGAGGAACGAGTTTGCCTCGGCGTCGCCGACGATCTCTCGCTTGGTCGGGTCCCAGTTGACCGCTCGATCCAAACGCATCGCAATGTTCGAGAGGTGGCATATTTCGAGCATGCGGTTGTGCGACCAGACGTCAGAGATCGGCTGCTCTCGAGACTTCATGGAATCGGTGAAGTTGGCGGTATGGTTCTCGCTGACTTTCCCACCATAAACCTCTTCGATCGCTCCTTCCGGCAATGGATTCTCTTTAAGGGCCTCGACGGGATTGCCGGAAATCCGTCCGCGATTGACGAAGAACCGACCTTCCGTGCCCTCGAACAGAATGCCGTTGTCACCTTCATTCGTGATGATCATTTCGACGTCGTTGGGCATGTCGGCTCGGATATTGAATTTGGTCGCGATGTTGTACCGATCGTCGACCACTGGATGCCCATCCTTGTACTCGCACCCCATCTCGTAATCGAGCGGCGTGACTCTGCTGGGCCCCGTGTCGCTGGCGCCGATTGCCCAGCACGCGATGTCGACGTGATGGGCGCCCCAGTCGGTCAGTTTTCCGCCAGAGTACTCGTGCCAGTTTCGGAAGGCGTAGTGCGCATTGCTGTAGAGCGGCACGCCGCCGCCGTAGCCTTTTCGCATTTCGGGCAGCGCTCGATAAGGAACTTTCGGTGCTGGGCCGAGCCAGAACTCCCAATCGAGTTCTTCGGGAACGGGAGCGATTGGAATGACCGGTGAAGAGGAAAAACCGCCGATGCCGCATGTTACCTTCTTGACGGTGCCGATGCGTCCAGCCTTCACCAGGGCGACTGCCTGCAGGAAGCGATGCCCACACTCGGTTCGTTGCATAGTGCCAACTTGGAAGACGCGGCCCGTCTCCTTGACGACCTTCTCGATCAACTTTCCTTCATCAATGGTCAGCGTGAGTGGCTTTTCACAGTAGATGTCTTTTCCCGCACGCATCGCTTCGACCACGACCTTCGTGTGCCAATGGTCGGGCGTAGCGACCATGACCGCGTCGATGTCCTCGCGATCGAGGATCTTTCGGTAGTCCTTGTAGGCATCCGGTTTCTTGTCTTGTCCCTTTTCCGTATTCTCGACGTGGGTCCCCAGCACTTTCGAGTCCACGTCGGCGAGTGCTGCGAAATCGGCGAACTTGAACGACTTCCGGGTGATCGCCCAGCCTTGATTTCGAAGGCCGATGGTTCCAAAAACCGGGCGGTCGTTAGACGACTGGTACCCGAGGGCTCGGTTGGTCGACGGAAGCATGATACTTGCGGCCCCCGCAGCGGCCATACCCTGGAGAAATCGACGGCGTGTTGTTTGGCGAGTAGTTGGCATGGAGCGAAATCCTCTTGGAGAAAAAGTGTTTGCAGGTAAGGTTTGCTGGGGCAACGTGCCCGACGCGAGGCTTGTCTGGTGGCCGCGAACTGAGCATTCAGCCCCCATTCATTGAAAGCGATTCTAATCGCAAATCCTCGGTTAACCATAGCAAGATTGACTACTGCTTGCACTTGGTGGCCAACATTTAGAGGACGAAGTGGGAGTCAAGTAGGCCGGATAGACAAGCGCAACGACGTTGCTCCGGCAGTCAGAGGGCCGCTTCACCAAGGCGAACGGTTGCTCGAACGGCGCTTTGCTTGGTCCGGGCTGCTTGGATTGTTAGGGCTCGCCCCAGTCGCTGTCGGTTACTGCGATTGAGCAGACCCCGCCCCAGTTGAGGTCGAAGGCGAATAAGAAAGCAGAGATCGCGTGAATCGCCCCGACGATTCTGATAGACTGTTACCCAACACGCTCGGTTGTTTAGGCCTCGCATGCCGACAGCCGCACGACACTCAGATTCAATGCAGGAGCAAACCCATGATGAAACGCACCATTCAAATTGCTTTGCTGTCCGCCTTGGCCTTGCTACTCGTTCAGCCGCTGCGCGCCGCGGATGACGCAGCGAAAGCTCAAGAATTAGTTGACCGTGCCATCAAGGCCAAGGGTGGAAAGAAGGCCCTCAACAAGACCGTGAACACCATCATGGAAGACAAAGGAACGTACTACGGCATGGGTGAAGGTGTACCGTACGAGGGCCGGTATGTGTTCCAAATGACGAATCCCGGCCGATATCGGATGGAGATCATCGAGACGTTCATCATGGTCGCGGACAAGGACAAGGCATGGGTGTCTACGATGGGCGATGTAATGGACCAGGAGGGCGAAGCTCTCGAAGTGGCGAAGCAGGGCCTACTGGTCAACTACGCGATGTCGCTGATCCCGCTGCAAAAACCGAACAAGGAATTCAAGCTGGGCCTCGTGGAACCAGAAACGGTCGAAGGCGAGGAGTGTGAAGGCATCACGATCGCACACGAGAAAATGCCCACGATCACGATGCAGTTCAGCAAGAAGACAGGACTGATCAAAAAGACGAAGTACAAGATTAAGGTCGCAGAACTGGGCTTCGAGGAAGTCACGGAGGAGGCCGTCTATCACGAGTACAAGGAATTCGACGGATTCAAGAGCGCGACGAAGATTATCATGTATCGCGACGGAAAGAGGTTTGTCGAATCACATCCGCAGAAGTTCTCCTATCCCGACAAGCTCGACGAGAGCGAATTCAAAAAGCCGGAATAGCGTGCAGAACAGTTCGGGACCAAACGGCGCCATCGGGTCATCGTAGGAACCTACCGCGACTCCTGTAACAGCTCGATCAACATCCCGGCCTGCAGCTCTGACCACTTATTCAAAGCCTGGGCCGTCTTTTCGGAGTCGTCCGCGGGCAGCTCGGCTGCGATTTTCTCCTTGAGAAGCTCCTTGCTCGCGCGCATGCGTTGCTCGGTATCTTCCCACAAGCGCGTGTTCCTTTTCGTCTTCGTTCCCAGTGAATAGGCCTCGCCGTTAAGCAGGCAAGCCGGAGTGCTCGTTTGGCCCATCAGCAGCGGGAAAGACACGGCCTTGACGGGCAGTGATACCCAGGCACAGGTGAACAGCTCAGGGTGGGTCGGGTCGATCTCGACGGTCATGCCTGATATGGACGAGCCAAGACAGATCGACGGATCACGCGCGACGTTGTGAAAGAGGTGAAAGTCAACGGGCCCGCCCGCCTCGCGCAGCCGCTTGGCGGCCGCGCTGCGGTTGAGCCGGCTGAAGTAAACCGTCTTCGAGTGCATCTTCGAGGCGACGTACTTCTCGTTGCTGCACACTTCAAGGATCACGCCCTCGCGGTCGACGAAGAGCCAGTGCTTTCCGCCCACCTTTCCGCCCGAGTAGTAACCCTTCGCCACGAAGTCCTCGATAATGGCAAGCGCCTCGGCGCTGCTCGACGCCCGCTCCGCGATGTGCCGGAGAATGGCGCCGCCCGAGAGGCCCCGGTACCGCGGCTCGGCCGGCTCAAGGTGCAGGGTGGAAGAGTCCTTCTTGCGGTTGGCGGGGTAATCGCCTGCGCCGGCGAGTCCTTTCTCGTTGACCATCATGGATAGTCCATCAAGGAAGCTTACATCTGTCACGCCAATGAACTTATTGATTCCCTCCAGCGAGCTGTCCATGATGCATACCGCCTGCGGCCGGGCAACGTTGTCGCGGGTCTTGTGAAACAGGATGACGCCGTCTCGCGTGCGATCCCGCGAGACCGCATACGAGGTGCACTCGTGGAGGAACCGCTTGCGAGAAAGGCCACCGTAGAAAGCAAGGAACAAGTCTTCGGGCACGTCGACCGCCCGGGCGATCGCCCCTGTTTGCTCGAGCCAGTGCGGAGCGATTTTCGCGGCGATCCGTACGTAAGCCGCCGAGCGTTCGATGAGCGTTTCCTTCGATATGCCTGCCGCAGCCGCCGGTTTCAGGTAGGCGGCGTCCAGATCGCGAAGGATGATTTCCTTGTTGATTCTGCCCCACTTCGTCCCGATTTCCTCGGGCGTGCCGGCGAGGTGGATCATGGGAACCTCGGCGATAGCGTTTGGCGAAATCGACACAACACAGGCGACCAGCAGGGCTGCGATTCGGATCTTATGACGTTTCATGTGGTGTTGCTCCTGTTTAGCTCGTCGGGTATCCGCAGGCCTCCAAAAGGCATTTCTGAACGAGCAGCTCGTGTTCGAGGGGATAGGGATTCTCCTTTTCGCCGCGGATGATCTGAGCCAATTCGATCAGCTGGTAGTCGTATCGTCCCGGCATCTGCGGGAAGCTGACTTCCTGATAACCCTGCTTGAAAGAATCGCGAGCCTGAGACAGGGCGAGTCGGAGCTTCTGGGGTTGGGGCGGGCGGCAGTAGAATGTCTCCAACGGTTGAATGTCGATCGTTCCCTGGTCGCCGCAGACGACCAATTGCCGCCGCTGATAGCCCTCCACCTCGAGCGACGCCGTGCGGATCGTGACGGTCGTCCGCGGGTACTCGAACACAACCAGTCCGTTGTCGCACATCTCCACGTCGTCCCGCGTTTTCCGCTCGAAGGAAACGATTCGATCGGGTTCTCCCATCAGGCTTACCACAAGGTCGATCAGGTGGCAGGCGAAGATGAACATGGTTCCGCCGCGAAATTGCGACAGGTACTTTCGATAACTGGCTGAGTGCATTCTGCTCATGACGCAATGAACCTCGAAGACCTGTCCGAGCCAGCCGTCGCGAACCGCGTTTTGGCAGAACTGCACTGCCGGGTTGTTCCGGTACATGTAACCCAGTTGTACGGCCAGCTTGCGCCGTCCGGCCTCGTCCAGCACCTTCTTGAACGCGCTGAACGATTCCCCGCCCGGTTTGTCCAAATGGACGTGCATGCCGGCGTTGATGCAGTTCGCGGTGATGGGAATCAGGAGGTCATCGCCGGAATTGACTTCCACGGCCACAGCCTTGAGCCCCTTCGTGCTCAGCAGTTGCTCTTCGGTCATCCACGTCAAACCCCGATAGGCCGAATTGTTCTCATTCCTCTTGCGCAAATCAGGGTCCGACTCGGCGATGCCGACGACTTCGTACTGGTCGCTTAGTTTCCGAAAGGTGGCCATTTTTGCCGAGGCATGCTCATGCCCCGTGCCGATTTGGCCAATCTTGATCCGCTGGTTGGGAGGATCGGCCGCGGATACGGTCGGTTCGAGCCACCGACCAGCCGCGACAGCCGCGCCCGCTTGGGCGGCGGTTGTCAGAAGATGACGACGATCAAAGGTGTTCATGATGCCCTCCTGGTGTCCCTTTTTGTACCAAGGCCAACTCGGTAGGTCAGGCTGTGCCTGACGGAAACCGGCTCGATCGGTTTGGAACTGCAATTCGTCAGGCACAGCCTGACCTACAGAGTTCTGCAATTGTCGTTTCAGTCTACGTTGTCGCAGGGTGACCATGAAATGACTTATCATGACATTTGTATGATATATTTGGACACAGTGCGGCGGAACCGCAACCAGATTCTCTTAATCCTACTCTTACTCATAATCTTAATCCTACGGGTCAGATCCCGGATTGGGAGCGAGACTAAGATTAAGAGTAAGATTAAGATTGAGAACGGACCGGCAGACTTCGTGAAAGACTTGACGATCCTGGGCTTGGGAGTCGCACGATGGCTGTATCTCTCTACAATGAGCAATTGGCGTTGTCCTTGGTTGTTCTGCTTCCGCGTAGTAAACTCGATCACGCACGAGACGGTAACCAGGTCGGCTTGATGCGGAATTGGGCAATAGTGATTGGGAGCTAACCTATGAAAGAAATAGGCCGTCGGGAGTTTATTGATCGTTCGGCGAAGACCACGCTCGGCATGGCCGGTGGCGTCACTGTTTTGGCCAATCCTGGGTCCGTCCGGGCGACTCCGGCCAATGACCGGCTGGTGCTGGGGATGATCGGCGTCGGCGGAGGGCGGGGCCATTCGCTGGCCATGGGGTTTCTGGATCGCGGCGATTGCGAGATCGGCTATGTGTGTGATGTGAACCGCCGGTTGCACGAGCCGCGGTCGCAGGCGTACGCGGCGCGCCAGGGGGGCAAGCGGCCGAAGTGCGCGCAGGACTTCCGCGAGATGCTCGAAAACGCTTCGGTGGACGCCGCGGTGATCGCGACGCCACCGCACTGGCACTCCCTGGCGACCATCCTTTGCTGCCAGGCCGGCAAGGATGTGTATTGCGAGAAGCCGCAGAGCCAGAATTGCTGGGAAGGCCGGCAGGCTGTCGAGGCCGCGAGAAAGTACAACCGAATCGTCCAGATCGGCACGCAGAACCGCACCGCTCCGTACAACCTGGCCGCCAAGCGTTATCTCGAAGAGGGCAAGCTGGGCCGAGTGCATTTGTGCCGCGTGTTTGAGCAGTGTTACGTCGCCGATTTCGAGTGGGGGCCCGACTCCGATCCGCCCGACACACTGGACTGGGACATGTGGAACGGCCCGGCCCCGGCCCGCAACTACAACAAGGCGATCCATATCCAGTGGCGTCAGCTTTGGGACTATTCGGGCGGCCAGATGTCCTACCAGGGGATTCACCAGGTCGACCTAGCCCGGTTTCTCTGCGGGGTCGACTATCCGAGCACTGCCTATTGCACGGGCGGACGTTTCAACACGCAAGGAGACGCCGAAACGCCCGACACACAAATGGCCGTCTTCGAGTTTCCCCAAATGCTGATGACCTACGAGCAGACGCTCTATACGCCGTACATGCTCAGAAGCGACAACGAACTTCGCAACGGCGACATTTTCCCCCACTGGCCCCAGAACGCCACGCGGATCGAGCTCTACGGCGAGAAGGGTATGATGTGCGTGGGCCGGATGGGCGGCGGCTGGCAAGTCTACGTTCGGCCGAAGAGCCGCGGGGCCGTGGTCAAGGACGAAATGTATGGCCGCTACCCCGACCCGCCCCATAAAGAGAACTTCGTCCACTCGGTCAAGAGCCGCAATCGCCCCAACGCCGACATCGAAGAAGGTCACCGCAGCATGCTGCTGGTCCATTACGCCAACATCAGTTGCCGGCTCGACGGCCGGAAGCTGCAGATCGACCCGAAGACCGAGCACATCCTCGACGATCCCGAGGCCATGGGCCTGTTCAAGCGGGAGTACCGCAAGCCCTGGGTGGTCGAGGACGTGGCGTAGCGGTCCCGTCGGCGGACATCTATTCCCCATCACTCATCAACGGAGGTACGTCATGTCAACGGTGAGACACATCACGAGGAGACGGATGCTCAGGGTCGCGATGGGTGGCGCATCGGGCGTCATCGCCGGAACGATCCTGCAGGGACGCGCGCACGGCACGGGTCTGCTCGCCAGCACGGGCGCCGCGGACCCGAAGATCCAAGGACCGTTTTTGATTCTGTCGACACCCTTCACGGCAGCGGGCGCTGTGGATTTCGACGCGCTCGCCAAGCAGGCTCGTTACGTCGATTGGTGCGGGTGTCCGGGTATGATCTGGCCTCAGTCGGGCGATAGCGTAGATCTCTTGACCACCGACGAAAAGCTCCAGGGCATGGAAGTGCTGGGCAAGACAGCTCGCGACCTACGCTCGACGGCGTTGTGCCTCGGCGTGCAGGGCAAGGACACGGCCGAGATGCTCGTTTTCGCGAAGCATGCTGAGAAGCTGGCGCCGGCGGCGATGATCTCGCGACCGCCGGACTCGGGCAAGACACAAGACGACCTGCGTCAATACTGGCGAGCGCTCGCCTCCATCACGAAGCGGCCCGTGTTTAACCAGACCACCGGCGGCGTGGCCTATCGAGGACCGGTGCCGTCGGTGGAGCTGTTGATCGAGTTGGCCAAGGAGTTCCCGAACTTTGGCTACGTCAAAGAGGAAGCGGGCTCCGTCATCGCCCGTTTGCGGGCCCTGGTCGCGGCGAAACCGCCCATCCGACGCGTATTCGGCGCCCGCGGAGGTTACGGCTGGCTTTACGAGTTGCGGCT
>JADHUC010000441.1 GCA_016784735.1 Pirellulaceae bacterium
GAGAGCATCGCGATTAGTTCGACCACTATTCTCTGGCCATAAGGCGCGGCTCGCATCGTTAGTCATTTGACCAAACCATCACGCGAAAAGCCACCAAAACTTTGTCAAAAAAGCAAAAGTCTACGAGTTTGCAATGCAGTGCCCTGCAAACATCACGCGCAACGGCCGTCCCGGATTCACACAGGCGATCAAATTGCCGTGGACATCGGTGGTGACTTCATCGGCAAAGCCGCTGACGTATTCGCGCACTACTTTTTGGACAGGCTGTTCGAATCCCGATGGGCTGGGCGTTTCCAGCAGTTTTCTCAACAGTTCGTGGGCAGCCGCTTCCATCTGTGCTCCTTGCGTGGTTGAAAAGATTCACCGTGGGCGGACGTAAGGGAAGATGGAGTTCACGCTTCAGCGTGCTTCTTCCTGAATCTGAAAAGGCAAGACACGCTAAAGCGTGAACTCCAACGGTCGATGGCAGCATAACGCACTTGGCTTGTTGTCGCCAGATGTCCGCGCAACCACCCTGAACCGACTCAGTCGAGAATGTCCTGCAACGCCTCTTCGAGCTGCGAGTGCACGAATTCGTATCCAGCCGCTTGAGCTGCTCGGGGAATCGCCTTCTGCGAAGCCAGTAATACGCTTGCGAATTCGCCCATGCCCAACCGGAGCACGATACCGGGCACTGATGGGAGAACGGTAGGCCTGCGTAACGCCTTGCCCAACGCCTTGGTGAACTGCCGATTTGTCACCGGGTTCGGCGCGGTGGCGTTGATGGGCCCACGGATCTGGTCGCATCGAGCCGCAAACAGCATTATGCCAATCAGGTCATCAAGGTGGATCCAGGACATCCACTGCCTGCCATGTCCAAGGGAACTGCCCAGGCCAAACTTGAACGGCGTCAGCATCTTGGCCAACGCCCCGCCGCCCGAGCCCAAAACGATGCCGATCCGCAGATTGACCACGCGAATTCCGGCATCCGCCGCCTTCTGCGATTCCTCTTCCCACGCCACGCATATCTCGGCGAGAAAGTCTTTCCCTGGGCTGGCACTCTCGTCCAGGGTCTCGTCGCCGCGATCGCTGTAGTAGCCAACGGCCGAGGCGGAGATAAGCGTTCTGGGCTTGTGTTCCAGCTTCGCCAGAGTCCGGACCAGATTTCGCGTACCGGTCACGCGGCTGTCGCGCAAACGGGCCTTTTTCGCTCGGGTCCATCGCCCCTGGGCGACGGGTTCGCCGGCCAAATGAAAGACCACTTCGACGTCCTCGAACGCCTGGGCAGGGGCCGGTTCGTTCTGCGCATCCCACGAAAACGCCCTCACCGCATATTCCGCAAGAAGCCGCTCTGCCCTGGCGCCGTCGCGACTGAGGACAATCGGTCGCTCCAGTTGCGCTAACAGATGTCTTCCGACAAAACCCGTGGCGCCCGTGACCAGTGCACGCATGACGACTTCCTCTAGCCGATGACTTCATAGGGCGGCCGCTGCTCGCGTCGCTGCCACGCGTTGGCTTCGTCGTCGCCAACGATCTGTTGCTTCGCTGGATCCCAATTGATCCTGCGCCCAACACGCATGGCGATGTTGCCCAGATGGCAAGCCGAGATCGTACGATGTTGGATCTGGACAGTCGAAACCGGCTGTTCGCGTGTCTTGACACACTCGAAGAAATTGCCCATGTGGTTGTTGCTCGGCTGGACTCTCCAGGCATCGTCCGGCAGCGGATTCTCTTTCAACTCGTCGACGGCCTTGCCGAATACGCCGCCGCGGTTCACGAAGATTCGGCCCTTCTCGCCCGTGAACATGATGCCGTTGCGTTGCTCATGTTGCAGATCCTCGGGGACATCCGTGAACAGCGCCGCGTCGGCTTCCGCGGATATGTCTCCGGCCTTCATGCTGGCCAGATATTTCTTGTCGCGGACGACCAGATACACCAGCTCGACGTCGTCCGGGTACTTCATGTGCAGGACGAACCGGTCGGGATTGCTGTAGTGAAGCGGCTTGCCCGCGTTCGGGAAGTACCCCCGGCCTTCGATCGCCAGCGGCCCGCCAAGCTCTTGGCCCATGCCCCATTGGGCGATGTCCATGTGATGATTGCCCCAGTCGCAGATGATGCCCCCGGCGTACTCCCACCACCATCGAAATGTGAAATGGGTTCGCGCCGAGTGATATGGTCGCTCGGGCGCCTGCCCTTGATACAAGTCCCAGTCCAACTCTTGCGGAACGGGCTGTTCTGGACAGGGGCCACTCTTGGTCGACCAGAACGGCAGCAGCACGGCAACGCGACGCAGCTTGCCGATACGCCCGTTGCGCACCAACTCGACCGCTGTCTGAAACTGGCGTGCACTTCGCTGCTGTGTCCCAACCTGAACGATTTGGCCAGTTTCCTCGACCGCCTTGCACAGGAGTTTTCCTTCCTCGATGGTCAAAGTCAGAGGCTTTTCCGTGTACACGTCTTTTCCTGCTTTGCAGGCAGCGATGTTCACCGCCGTGTGCCAGTGGTCCGGCGTGCCGTTGACAACGACGTCGATATCCTTGCGTTCGAGCAGTTTGCGGAAGTCCTGGTAGATGTCGGCCTTGCCCCCAAACATCTGCTTTGCTTGCTCGGCCTGCCGAAGGTCCGCGTCGCAGACGGCGACCAGTTCGCCGAAAGCAGTCGCTTGCTTGGCGTCACCTTTCCCCCGGCCGCCTGCGCCGATCAATGCGAAATGAGGCCGATCGTTGGCGGCGTCGAATTTCTCGTTTGTCTGTGCGGCGGCAGTGGACCAATATGGCGAGGTGACCGCGGCGGCGGTCGCACTGAGTGAGGTGCGAAGGAACGAACGACGATTGTTCAGTATCGTTCTGGTCATGAGTTGTTCTCCATGGCGGAGTTGGCGGGCGGAAGATCGTGGCGGCAGGCCTGAGCACCTACACCAATCTACATCTTCCCCAAACCGCCTGCAAACGGTGCAACTTGGACGCGGCGTTCGCGAGTCATTCATCCGTCTCGGCGCGTACGTCCAGGCAGGCCAGTTTACCAGTGTTGGTTTTCGCGTAGATGCGCCCGTTGGCCAGAACGGGCATGACCCAGCACCGACTGTGATGGACCTTGGCACGGGCCAGTTCACGATACCCGGCGGGCGTTGCGTCGGCGATTACCAGATCGCCCTTCTCGTCGAGGATGACCAATTTGCCGTCGGCGATCGTCAGCGTGCCGTAGGGCGCAAAAGTCGACTCGGCCCAGACGATAGACCCGTCGCGCAAGTCGAAGCACATCAACTGCCCACGCGCTTTCTCGCTGACGCAGTAGATATGGCCCTTGTACACGACGGCACTGTTCATCTTGGTTTCCAGGTCCTGGTTGAGCCAGATCTGGCGGGGCTGACCTTCGCCGAGCTGGAACAAAGCCCCGCGTGCGCTGCGGCCGCCATAGCCTGTCGAGATGAACAGATTGTCGCCGACTACCGTTGGGCACGAAGCGTTGCAGTCGTAGTACGTTCTCCAGTCGATGCGCCACAGTTCGCGGCCCGTTGCCAACTCGTTGGCAACCATCGCCCTGGCTTTGAACACCAGTACGCCGCGCTGGCCGCCGTGTTCGAAGGGGATAGGCGTAGCGTAGCCAGCCAGGTCGTCACCAACGCCCCACACCTTGCGCCCGGATGTTTTGTCAAGGGCCACCGTCGAGTTGCCATCGGCGCCGGTATCAAGGATGACCAACTCTCCGTCAACCAGCGGCGAGCCGGCGTATTTCCAACTCGAATAGCGCCCGCCGAAGTCGTCAACCAGGTGCTTGTGCCACACGGCGCGACCGTCCCGGATGTCCAAGCAATGCAATTGGCCAAGGTAGCCCAGCGCATAGACCAACGAACCGTCGATCGTTGGCGTCGACGCCGGGCCGCCTTCAAACTGGCGGGCGTCAAACTTCGAAGGGTAGGTGAACTGCCAGAGGACTCGGCCGCTGTCGGCATCCAGGCACCAGGCAACTTCTTCGTCCTCGTCCTTGCGGCTACCCATCGTGATGACACGATTGCCGACCACAACCACACTCGAAGCCCCGGTCCCAACATCGGCCCGCCAAACAATATTCGGTCCGGTGTCCGGCCATTCGGACGTCCAGCCGGTTTCCGTCGAGATGCCGTTGCAGTTCGGCCCGCGGAAGAAAGGCCAATCGTCGGCTGCAGCCGGCGCGGCCAGCATCAGCACCGCGGCACAGACCAGGCAAGTGATGCCGAAAGCCGCGGCGAATGGGCGTAGCCGAAGTCGCAAGACTTCGGGGGCTACGCCCAGAAGGCCCGAATTCTTGCGAATCCGGCTACCAGAATACTCCACGGCTGCGCATCCTTTACGAAGAAAGTTGGCGAACATCATAGCAGTAGAGCGAGTTGGCGTGGCGCAGGTACAGCTTGCCCTGGTGAATGACCGGGTGAGGCCAAGCGGGGCCATCGTCCTCGAGTGCCTCGAAACGGCCCTTGATCTTCATGGCTTCCGGCGTGGCTTCGATCAGCAACACCTCGCCGCGGTCGTAGCGGAAGATCAAATGTCCGTCGGCGTAGAGCACCGCCGCCGAACCTCGCGCTGGGGCACGCACCTTCCATGCGACCTTTCCGGTGCCGAACTCGACGCAAGCGGGGTCTCCGCGGTTTGGCCCGTGGCCACCGTAGATGTAATCGCCCACCAAGACAACTCCGCCGTGGTGATTCTGAAAGTCTCGCGAATCGAGGTAGTAGACTTCATCGGCCCGAAACGCATCGCCGTCGGTCGAGATCTTCAGCAATGCCGAGCCCATATTGTAGGCGACCGTCGCGAATACGTAGTCTCCTCGGACCACCGGTCCGGTGATATTGGCCACGGTGCAGGCAACGCGATTGTATCCCCAGAGGAACCGGCCCGTGGCAGCCTCGACACCGATCACGCCGCGGCCGAGCATCTGGACGTACTGCCGCACGCCGCAGATCTCTGCGACGACCGCCGACGAGTAGCCTGCCCCGTCGGCCCCTCTCTCGCCAATATCGGGCATCGCGCATTTCCAGATGACGTCGCCGGTGTGTTTGTCCAGGGCGACCATGGCGGCTTCGGGACCGCCGGGCGTGCAGATCAGACGGTCACCGTCGATAAGGGCCGACTCGCTGAACTTCCACACCGCCATGAACTTGCCGTCGAAATCGTCGACGAAACTCTTGCGCCAGCCAACCGCTCCGGTCTTGGCGTCTAGGCATACCACGTCCCCATCCGTGCCGATGACGTAGACCGAATCGCCATCGACGGTCGGAGTCGATCGCGGGCCACCGTCAGTATGCGGCGGACCGACGGGCGTGGCCCAAAGCTCCTTGCGCGTATCCAGATCAAAGGCCAAGGCAAATTGCGTCTCCGCACCGGTCGCGTCGACGCGGTCGCCCATGGTGAAGATCTTCCCGTCCGCAATGGAAATCGTCGAGTATCCGCGGCCGAGCCCTTCCAGTGTCCAAAGCAACTTGGGGCCGCCCTCCGGCCAGGTTTGGAGCAGATCTTCCTCGCGGCAAATCGAGTCGCGCCCCGGCCCGTGAAACTGCGGCCAGTCCGTTGTATCCAACCCGGCCAGCGGCCCGGCTTCGGTGCCCTCATAGAGAGCCTTCGTCCCTGAATCCTTCATGGCGAATCTTTCGGGGTCGATCTGCCTGAGCACACCCGCCATGCGATCCTGCATCACAGGCGACTCTTCCTTCATGACCCTCAAGATCGCAGGCACCGCCGCCTTGGCATCGGAGCCGATGCCGCCCAGAACGAAGCAAGCGCGGATCCGCGGTCCGCCCGTGTTGTTTTCTAACGTTTCGATCAGTGCCGGAACGGCTTCCTTACCCACCGAGCCGACTGCTGCCTGGCAGGAAACGCGGACCCAAGGAAACGGGTGACCGAACTGAGCCAACAGCGCCGGTACGGCCGCCTTGGCCTTCGGGCCTAGCACAGCCAGAGCATCCCCCGCGTTCCTCTTCACATTCGGATCATCGCTACGTACTGCTTCACACAATGCAGCCACCGTTTCGTCAACGTCGCTCGGACCGTTCTCGGCCGTTGCTTGAGCCACCCAATAATCGAGCGTCCTCCCACGGAACTGGGGCGAGTCCTTGGCCTCGTCGGCTTGGGCAGAGGCGAGTTGCGTGTGGCAGACAATGCCTGCCATCACGATCGAGAACAGCACAAGCAGTCTTCTCATAGCGGTCATTGCTTACTCCTGGAAAGAAATCAACTGGTGGGCATTCGTTTCGGGGAACGGTTTCTTCGTTTAACCCTGAGCCGAAGGCGACGGTCGTTGTGGGCGGTTCCATGCGCCGCGACCGTCGCCTTCGGCTCAGGGTTAAACGATATCGAATGCTACAGAAATCGGGAAGCTATTCTGTTGGGATCTTACGAACAACAATCTGAAAAGCCGGCCCTATACACGGCACGGCGCAAAGCTGAAAATACGCGAGATTGGTAGTATAGACTCGCGAAGAGCCGACTTCAACGGATTGCACGAACAACTGGAATTTGAACTTGAACGCTTTCGGGACGCTCCGCCATAATGACACGATCAGTAACGGGCGGTCGAGGGACAAAGCAAACCACGCGTGACGCGAAGGGGCACGGATTCGCTATGACTGTTGAGTTGGGCCTAACGCCGTTACATCGCATCACGGTGTTTGAGCCGGCCGACGAGCAAGACTTGGCCGCTTCGGCGGATACGCCGTCCAACGGACGGCTGGCCAAAGTCGCTAAGGCGTTCGTTTCCAGCCAGGCCCAGGGGCTGTTTACGCTGGCGGCCGAGCGTTTCGACGCGCCGCTGGCCCCCGCATTGGCCTACTGGCGGGACTACGCCGCCCGATATCTGAGCGAACTGTGTCATACGCCCGAGGGCGCGGACCTGCAGGACGAGATCCCTGCGCCGGGATCGGCCGAACTGGCGAGTCTGCTGTTGAGCGTGCCGCCCATGCAGGGCGCCGAGTATCTGACCACCGGCGGGTTGGAGAATATATGGCGCGACTTGGATGCCTGGGTCCGAGTCCAGATCGCATCCAGCGGCGAGGGTTTGTCCGGCTTTCTCAAACAGCGGGCGCCGCTGTGGCATCAAGTTGGCCGCGTTTGCTTTCATCTTGCCGAAAACCGCCGCGATCCCGACTACCCGTTTGCATTTCTGGCCACGTATGTACCCAGCCTGGCGGGTGGTTCACGCGTGCAGTACCAGCCGCTCAGAAAGGCACTCCAACAATACGCCGGCGCGAAGAACAAGAAGGCCCTGATCAAACTGCTCTCGCCGATCGACGCGGCCTCGAAGGCTAGTCCACTCGTGGGAGAATTGGTCAAGTCGGGTGACCTTTATCAGCCGCTGGCATGGACGCCGCGCCAAGCGTTTCGATTCTTGAAAGACGTGCCGATGTTCGAAGATAGCGGCGTTCTCGTCCGGCTGCCCGACTGGTGGAAGAAACGCTCTCGGCCGCGGGTCGGCGTTACCATCGGCGAGCGGCGGCAGAAGAAGTTCGATACCCAGGGGATGCTGGACTTCCAAGTGCAACTTGCGCTCGGCGATCAGGTCCTCAGCGAATCGGAGTGGCGCGAACTGATGGCCGCCGAAGACGGCCTGGTGTTGCTCAGAGGCCAGTGGGTCGAGGTGGATCGGGCTAAGCTGAGCGAGGCGCTCGACCATTGGAAGCAGGTGGAGAAACAGGCGGCGAGCGGGCTGTCGTTCATCGACGGCATGCGGTTGCTGGCCGGCGCTCCGATGGACTTGGACGCGGAACAGGACGACCAGTCGCAGCGCGAATGGTCGTTCGTCAATGCGGGGCAATGGCTAGGACGAATACTCGAAGATCTGCGGCAACCGGACAACCTCAAGCCGGCCGGCGCCGGCGGTCAACTGCGCGCGACGCTGCGCCCCTATCAGGAAACGGGCGTCGGCTGGCTGTCGTTTATGACCGGCCTCGGGCTGGGCGCGTGCTTGGCCGACGACATGGGCCTGGGCAAAACGATCCAGGTGCTGGCGCTGCTGCTGACCCTGAAACGACATCGCGGCCACAAGCCGTCGCTGCTGGTGCTGCCGGCATCGCTGTTGGCCAACTGGAAATCGGAGATCCAAAGATTCGCGCCGACGCTGCGAATGAGGTTCGTTCATCCGTCCGAGAGCGGCAAGGAGGAGCTTGCCCGGATGGCCGAGAATCCCGGGAAGATCGGCAAAGACGCCGATGTGGTTCTGACCACTTACGGCATGCTCTTGCGTCAACCTTGGTTTCTTGACGTCGCGTGGCGGATTGTTGTGCTTGACGAAGCACAAGCGATCAAGAATCCGGCGGCCAGGCAAACGAGGACCGTCAAGCGTTTGAAGTCAGACATGCGAATTGCGCTGACGGGTACGCCGGTCGAAAACCGACTGTCCGACCTCTGGTCTCTTCTCGACTTCCTTTGTCCGGGGCTGCTGGGGACGCAAAAGAGATTCAAGGAGTTCACCAAGTCGCTCGAAGCGCGGGATCGCGACCGCTACGCACCGCTGCGCCGCCTGGTCCAGCCGTATATTCTCCGGCGACTGAAAACGGATAGACGCGTTATCTCCGATCTGCCCGAGAAGACCGAGGTGCGGGCCTTCTGCGGACTCAGCAAGCGGCAGGCGGCGTTGTACACCAAACTGGTGCAGGAGTTGACCGAGGCACTCGAGGGACTCGACGGCATCAAGCGGCGTGGCCTGGTATTGGCCTACCTGATGCGTTTCAAGCAATTGTGCAACCATCCGAGTCAACTGCTGGGCGACGGGCAGTTCGAATCTGCCGACAGCGGCAAGTTTTCCCGCCTGTCCGAAATCTGCCGCGAGATCGCGTCGCGTCAGGAAAAGACGCTTGTGTTCACGCAGTTTCGCGAGATGACCGACCCGCTGGCGAGCTTTCTGACCCAGATTTTCGGGAAAGCCGGTTTGGTGCTTCACGGCGGCACTGCGGTCAAACAACGGAAGAAACGGATCGACGCCTTTCAACGCGACGGCGGCCCGCCGTTCTTCGTGCTCTCGCTGAAGGCCGGGGGCACGGGATTGAACTTGACGGCCGCCTCGCACGTCATTCATTTCGACCGCTGGTGGAACCCGGCAGTCGAGAACCAAGCGACCGACCGCGCCTTCCGAATCGGCCAGCAGCGCAACGTCCTGGTCCATAAGTTCGTCTGCCAGGGCACGATAGAAGAAAGGATCGACGCGCTGATCGAGGAGAAAACCCAGTTGGCCGCGGACCTGCTCGAAGGCGGCACCGACAAAATGCTCACCGAAATGACCGACTCCGAGTTGATTCAGATGGTATCGCTCGACATTTCACGTGCGACCCTGTAACACGAAACCGAAATCCCCCAAGAAAAGGAGTTTGACATGGCTTGGCACGATTGGAGCCCTTATGTGCCCGTGGCTGAACGCCGCCGGCGCGCCATGAGGAAGATGGAATCGCTACGCAAGAAAGGAAAAGACATCCAACCCGTCTCCATCGGCGGGCGAAAAATCGCCAAGACGTTTTGGGGCGAAGCCTGGTGCGACCACCTGGAATCGTTCAGCGACTACGAAAACCGCTTACCACGCGGCCGGACTTATGTGCGCAACGGATCGGTTTGCCACCTCGCGCTCAGCCGAGGCGACATCGAAGCGATGGTTAGCGGATCGGATATGTACAACGTCCGCGTGAACATCAAAACGTTGCCCGCCAAGAAATGGAAGGCCGTCAAGAAACGGTGCTCCGGACAGATCGGTTCTCTGCTGGAATTACTTCGGGGCGATCTGTCCGGCAACGTGATGGAAGTGGTGACCGACCGCCGAGACGGTCTGTTTCCGTTGCCGGGCGAAATGTCTTTCCGTTGCAGTTGTCCCGACTGGGCCACGATGTGCAAGCACGTTGCGGCGGTCTTGTATGGAGTCGGTGCACGACTGGACGAGCAGCCGGAGCTTCTTTTCCAATTGCGAGGCGTCGACCACAAGGAATTGATTGACGTGGATGCCGAGTTGGCCGTGCCCACCAAAACGTCGCGTCGGGGCGGCTCGAAACGAATCGCCGACGACGATCTTTCCGACGTATTCGGCATTGACCTGTCCATGAATGACCCTGAGCCATCGACAACGAGCGAGCCAACCACCACGCGCAGGACTCGGAAGACTCGCGCGGTCAAGAAAGTCTCCACGAAGGGGAAACCCTCGAAGAAGAAGGCAGCGGCAAGGAAGAAGGGACCCGCATCGAAGAAAACGGCGAAGAAGAAGCCGGCAACGAAACGGAAGACCGCGACGACCGGCAAGACCGCCACCAAGAAGGGCAAGACGGCAAAGAAGACGGCTGCACCAAAGAAGAAGAGTTCGACCAAGAAGACAAAAAAGAAATCCACCGCGAC
>JADHUC010000442.1 GCA_016784735.1 Pirellulaceae bacterium
GAAATGCTAGCGGAAACCAAAGTGGGGTAAGCTTCCAGCTTGCCGACCTTGTGCATTGTTGATTCCCACGTTTTCCTTGCCTACGTATTTGGCAAGCTGGAAGCTTACCCCACGACTTATTCAGCAGTCTCCGGAGGCGATGGCGTGAAGTGCTAGGGATTGTCCATGCGTGTTGCCCGCCATCGCCTCCGGCTTCGGGTTAAACGGGGCATTGGACACAACTGAGATTACGGAGTTAGTCACGCGTGTCCGGTCGATAGCGGCACGACTGCCAGTAGGTTTGATCGGTGCTGTAGACGTCGATCTCGTGACCGGGCGGCAACTGCCGTGGGAGGATGCCGAAGTTCTGCATCTCTTGGATGTAGTACTTGTTGGGCACAAAGCCGCTCATGCTGAAGCGTTTCTTCTCGGCCAGTTGCCCGGCGGCCGTGTCGATGGATGCGCGAATGGCTTGATAGTCTGCGTCGGCGGTGTCGGCGAATACGGCCTGGCCGCATAGCTCCAGACCGCCGGCTCGCTTAGCGAGCGGGGCGCAAAGGAACAGCGACTTCTCGGGTCGCGACAGATTGCAGTATGCCTGATACAACCGCGATTCGCCCGGCTGGAAGTACGCCAGGTGCCGGATCAGGATGATGTCCTGGATGCTGGTGAACAGCGGTTGCGGCGGTTCGCGGCGCCCGAACTGGTAATAGAAGGCGTCTTTCTTCACGTTGCGATACGAGGGTTTTGTCGCCGTGTGACATCCGGCACAACGGCGACGGAAGACCTCGTGCGGGAACTCGACGGTGTACATGCCGTTGCCCAGCGCCGCGTACGTACCGGGATAGGTTGCCCCGGTTTCGATCCACAATCGCACCATCGTGCGTTCGCGTTCGGTGAGTTTGGCATCGTAGTGCGAACCGTCAATCAGCGTCATCAACCGACTGGCCGATGAACCGATGGTTCGCGGTGGCCGATTGCCCAGCCCGTTACGCCCGTCGGCGATCAGGGCGTGGGTGAACATGGTCCAATAGCTGGTCGTGTAGAGCGGCGTCATATCGCTGCAAAGGTCCGCCCCGCCGTCGCGCCGGTCGGCATTGTGACACTCGACACATTCTCGGTCCAGAATCGGCTGGATGTCGCGAGCGAAGTCGAACACGTCCGGTATGCCGTTGAACGGCTGGATGTGGCTGGGCGGTCGCCGCATGGCCTCGAGCGTCAGCAGTTTGCGGTCGTGCGGCGCCCGGACTCGATGCTCGTGGCAGCCGACGCAGCCCGTGGTCTCGCCCGGTTGAACCGTTACGAAGCTTTGCATTCGCTTCACGGACATGTCGTTTTCGTCCAGCGCGACGAAAAAGACCGATCGCACGGCCGGCACTTCGAAGTAGGCCGACCCGTCCGCTTCGACCGGGACAGTGCCCAAGATGCGTTCCAGGGCAAAGGTGCCGCCGATGGTCAGCGGTTCCTGCCCGCCCGAGAAATTGGCCGGTTTGGGCAACTGTTCCAGGACCAGCAACTTGGTGATTTCGCCGCGGCGGACGCCTTCCATGTTGCGACCTTCGTAGATGTCCGAGAGGATCAGTCGCCCTATACTCTCTTCCGCCTGGTCGCGTTTCGGGATGACCAGTTCGCGCGGGCGAGGCCGCAGAGGGCGAGGTTCATGCACCGGCAGGCCACAGTCGCGAAGGTCTGGCGTGAAGACAGGCTCGATCGTACCGCGATCGTCCATCAAATAGATGCCCCGGTCGTCGGCCACCATGAAAAGGTTCTCGGCGAGCGGATACGGGTCGCGGAGCGATCGCTTGCTGATGTGGCGAAGGCGGTCCGAGGCATCGGGGCCGCGGCTCGGGTCGATGATCGAGATGTAGCCCAAGTGCTCGCTGCGGCCGTGCCCAGGCGAGAAGGATACGACCGTCTTGTCGGTGCCCGGAATCGGCTTGGCGTCTAGCAGCGCCGCTCGATCCAACGGATCCTGGTTGCCGAAATAGACCATCAGCCCCGTGCCATCGGGATTGACCGTCCACAGATGATGAAACGTGAGCTGGTTGCGATCGACGTACTCCCAACGCATAAACAGCACGCGCCCATCGGGCAACATCCATGGCGTGTTTTCCTGTTCGGCGTTGTTGGACACCATGCGGACGTTCCGGCCGTCGCCATCGCATCGGTACAGCACGGCCACTTGCGTTCGCCAGCACGGAACGAAGCGATGGCAGCGACTGGAGCAGAACATGATCCCGCCGTCGGGCAGGTAGATCGGTTCGATGTCGTTGTCCGGCCCGTCGGTCAGTTGCCGCAGATCTGATCCGTCGGCGTCGATTTCGTAGAGGTGGTATGCCTCCGTGCCGCCGCGGCGATATGAGAATAGGATCTTGTTGCCGTCGTAGTGGACGTTCGGATCACGGATGCCACCGAGCGGGTCGTCAAGCAAGACCTTCAAATCGCCGATTCGCAGGTTCAGCCGGCACAAGCGGGTTCCCTCGCCGAAGGCAAACCGCTTTCCGTCTCGTTTGATGAGCGCCCCGTCGGTGTAGTGCGAATCGTCGCAATAGTGCCCAAAGTTCCCGTACCAGTGGTCGCGGCCGGAAACACGCTGGGCAAACACGATTTCCTCGAAGTCGGCTACGGAGCTACCTAGAAACTGCTTGAGCATCTCGCCCGGTTCGAACGGTTTGCGTTGAACGATCGGCTCCGATTCAAGTAGGTTCTCGGCCGTCGCCTCGGGCAATCCGACCACGCACACGGGATCGAAGCCACCGCCGGGGCTGTCGTCCTGAAAAAACAGCCGGTCGACCGCCTCCCCGTCGCGATAGCCCATCGCGCTCAGGTCGATTCCCACGGCCAACGCCTTGAATCCGTGTTCCGGATTCGAGCTTTTCGGAGACACTCGGCCGGTGGTGAATTGCTCGAAGGTACGTGGCGGCGAAGCGTGCAGGTAGAGGTCAAAATCGTCGATTAGCAGGGCCCGTGGAGGCCGGCCATCGATATCGTACGTTGCGACGGTCAGCGTTTTGAGTCCTGGCCGAAATCGAGCGGGCCCAACGCGAAACCCGTCGCCGGCATCGCCCTTGTCGATCTCGAAAAGCACCACGTCGACGCCCGGCCGATTGACCAACGGCTGGTCGAAATGTACGGCAAGACCCGGCGTAGGAGTAATTCCTTCGAACTTCGGGTCCTCTTCAAGCGGTATGTCGCTGCCGCGCGGGTTGATCGCTCCGGTGTTCAATGCGGTGTCAAGCAGTTCCGCACGTCGATCGGCGTTCGGCGCAGGACGGCCAACGACCTCCGCGATGTTCGTGCCGTTGCCCGTAAAATGAATGAGCCGAACGCCGACCAGCGACTTGGCGCTGTAGATCAACGGCCCGGTGCCTCGATCCACCGTGACGCTCGTCAGCACGGTCTGCCCTTCGTGAGTGTCGACCGTGTAGCGAAGCACCTGCGCCGGCGACGACGCGGAAGCAATCGCCGCCACCAGGAACGCCAAGGAGGTAGCGACCTTTTTCCGAGTTTCGATTCGCAGTTGTCTGGACATATTACAACGGTAACAAATCATGCCGATTTGGACGAGGGCCGGTCAGTATGGTGGTGTGATCCAATACAACTCGGCCAAGTGTGCGGGCAATCGGAATTGTAACGATCAATCCGAAAAGCCAAATGTTTTCCTCGTGACAATGCAGGAGGATATCGCTTGTGCTGAAGGCAGCGATCCTACTGGGTCGATCCTCAGACTACGTTTGCCAACGCAAGGATGATGCGACGTGGAGGACATGGACGGATGAGTAGGTTTGGCTCAGTGTTGTTGGTGACCACCACCGCGGTGGTCTGTCTGTTGGCTGGAACGACAGTCGGACATGCCGCTATGGATCCCGGAGGCGGCCCCCCACCTCCACCTCCTCCTCCGGCTTCGAGTTCGGGGCAGATGTTCGGCAGCTCGGCGCAAGCGGCGATTCAAGGCACTGTTTACCAGTTCGAGATGCTCACCCAACGTATTCGAGAGGCCGGTGCGGGTGACGAGTTCGGATTAGCCGCAATGAACCCCGGCGTGTATCGGCCGAATGCCGAATACGACGGCCTGCAATGGGCCGGCACTGGCGACGGCAGCCAGCCTGTGGTCCGTGCGCAGAACTTCTCGGTGATACGCGGCGATTGGGACGCATGGTTCAGCGCGTACGACATCGGCGGAAATGTCGAAGCAACGGCGGCGGCTGACGGATTGGACTACGCGGCCAGCGGAGCGCAACTCGGCCTATATCGCTTGCTGGACATCGACACTGTATTTGGCGTTTTCGGCGGCTACGCTCATCAGAACGTGGACGTGATCACGGCCAGCAACACAGGCAACGTCGACAACGGTCAAGTAGGGATGTTTCTGCGTCGTAGTGACACGTGCAAATACTGGGTATTGGTTGGGTCTGTGGCTTATGACTCGTACTACAGCGCTCGCACGACGCCAACAGGTACGGCCGTTGGAGACTACGACGGATCGCAGGCCAGTCTGTATGTCGAACGTGGTTGGTCTCTATGGGGAACAAGCGTCGGGCTGGAACCTTCCATCGCTCTCCAATATGTCTGGCTGCACCAGAACGATTTCGCCGAAACGGGAGCCGGCGTGAACAACTTGACATACACGGAGGCAAATACCGATTCGTTGCGCACCATTATCGGTGCCCGCTTCAAGAGAGAGCATAGCGTGAGTTGGGGTATCCTGACTCCTGAGCTGCGTGCCCACTGGATGCACGAGTACCTGGACGACACGACATCTGTGATTATCACTGCCGCCGGCCCTCCGGCCACATCAACCGGCGTCAGCCTTGGACGAGACTGGGGCATGCTCGGCGGCGGTTTCACGCTGAACATCGGCGGCGACGTCAGTCTGTTTGCCAACTACGATCTGCAATTGAACAACCGCACGGCCCTGCATCTGGCCAGTGGCGGCGCGCAGTGGGAATGGTAGACGCGCGGACGTGCTCTCGCGACGCCAACTCCTGACCATGAGAATCGGCACGCGCGTTGCGTGCGGCCATCAATGTCGTTGCCGCACGCGCGCCAGCGCCGCAATCGCCTCGCTGGTTTGCGGGGCTTTGGGTGCGCCGTCGGCCAGCGAGTCCAGTAACGATTCGGCCTCGGGCGCCTTGCTGCGCTCCAGCGCCAATATGGCTCGTGAAGACCGCAGCCGCTCCGTCAATGGCAGCAGCTCAGGCGGCGGCAGGAGCGGAGGTGGTCGCTCAGGCTGAATACCGAACCCCGGCGAGCTACGACTTGCATATGCGGGATCGGGCCGGCGAAGCGCTTCGCGATCCTTGGGCCGCAATTCGATCCCCAGGTCCAAGAGCTGACGGGCCGCGAGTTCGCGGGCGTCATAATCGGGGACGGCGAGGCGAGCGCGGAGCGCCTGGATTCTCCGTGGATGTGGGATTGCCGCCGGTCGCATTCGCTCGGAGAGAAACGCTACCGCGGCTTTACCACCGGTACCCAGGGCCCACGCGGCCTGGTGAGCCTTCCATGCATCTTCGCCACCCAGCGTCAGCCACAAGGATTCCATTTCCGCCGAGGTTAGCTCGATCTCTGGCAGCTTGCCGTTCTGCAACCGTCCCGTCATATCCCAGACCTTCGTGTCGGCGTATCCTGCGGCAGCCAGCACCGTGCCATCCGGGGAATAGGCCAATGCGTTCAGGTTGCCCGTGCCGGTACGCAAGGTGTGGATGTCCCTTCGTGTCAGAGCCTCCCAGAACGCGATTCCGCCGCCCGTAACAGTCGCCAAGAGGCGACCATCAGGAGAGACGGCGGCAACGGCGTCCCGACCATCGGCGATTACCTCGCCGGTCTTAATATCCCAAACACGACTTCCCACGGCCAGCCAATCGCCATTAGGCGAGACGGCAAGGCGGGCACCCGTATGGTGCGAGGCTCCGTTCAGGACGCGCACATCTTCGCCTGTTGTCAGATCCCGCAGACCCAGACCTTGATACTCGCCAGCCCACCAGACCATGCGGGCATCCGGCATCGGTCGCAGCGCGTCGATCCCGCCATCGTGGTCGCCAACAGTGCGCACCAGCTTACCTGACGCCACATCCCAAACGGCGAGCGAACCGTCGCCTTGTCCCGTCAGCACTTCCGTGCCACCCGGCAAGAACGCTACTGGACTTCGGCCTTGGTGGTTCTTTCCGAATCGAGAGGTCGGCGCCGAGGTCGCCGCATCAAAGAGAAAGAACATATCATCCCAGTTGATCCACGCCGTCACAGCGAGCGTCCGGCCATCGGGCGAGAACGTCACATGTTGTACGCCCCAGTGGGAACCAATTCCCTCGATGCGACGTCGCTCCTCTGCTTCCGGCCATGCCCATTGGATGAGCCTCCCGTCCAGTCCGCCCGTCGCGATCGTCCGGCCGTCCGGCGAAAAGGCAATCGCCTGCACCGGTTCGGAATGACCGCTTCCCGGGTTGATCTCCTGCCATGTGTCAGTATTCCACAAACGGATGCGCTGCCCTTGTCCGGTGGCGAGCGTCTTGCCGTCCGGAGAAAATGCAACTGACCAGATGTGTTGATGACAGTCCGGCAAACGATGCAGTTCCTTGCCCGTGGCAGTGTCATAGACGGTGACCTTTTCCAAGCCACAGGCGGCGAGCCATTTCCCGTTGGGCGAAAACGCGCCGTGATTAAAGCTGCCCGGCACAATGCGCAGCGCACGTCCCGTGGTCGAATCCCAGAATCTCAACGACGAGCGATGGCCTCCGGAGATAGGGACCTCGCACGACCCGGCAAGCGTCTTGCCATCGGGCGAAAAGACGAGCCAGGCGGAGAAGCCCGATCCTCCATCCAACTGCACGGGAGGCTCTCCGCCGTCGACGCTGCGAACCCACATCCTCCCGCCGGAATCCGCGATGGCAAGACGCTGTCCGTCCGGAGAGAAGCGCAGGGCTTTGATGTACGTCCCACTCTCCCGCCATCGTCGCAGCTCTTTGGCATTCGCCGCATCCCACAAGACGACCTCCCCGCCATCACCGCTGGCGATCCGAAGTCCGTCCGGGCTGATCGACACGGCATGAGATCGGTTCATCGCATCGGCCAGTTGCGCGGTTTGTTTGCCGGTCAGCGTGTTGAACACGTGGAGCTGTCGACCGTTCTCCGCCAGCACCGCCGTGCGCCCATCTTGCGAGAGAGCGCCACACATGACCGAAGACTCCAGCCTCCAAGCCTGTCGTTTCTGTCCCGTCGCCACGTCCCACAGACACGCCTGGTCCGAGGACGCGGCGAACAGGGCCGATCCATCCGGTAAGAATGTCAGGCTTCTAATGCGGTCCTGATGCACGAACCAATGTGCGCCGAGTCGGGCCACCGCCCCAGCCGGAAGCGTTTCCTCGACGGGCGGGTCTGCGGAAGTAGCCGGGTTGGGCGACGTCACGCTGCATAAAACCAGCACCGCAACAATCGCGAGACTTTTTGAGAGAGTCATGGGGCAGCTTCTCGCTCAAGCGGGGAAAACGGAGAGCTCATTTCATTTGCGATCCAGTACTCCAGATTCGCAGATCATTGCAGTGTGTTCTTGCCGTTCGACTCGTTGGCGACTTTGACCATTGTGGCTGCGCTGGACTGTTTGCCGGCGAAGTCGTGGGCTGTAACCTTGACTTCGTACGTCCCGTCTGGAAAGAGCGGATTGCCTTCGCTGTCGCGTTCGGTCGTGTTCCAACAGCAGTCCCTGTGGCTGAGCTCCAGTTCTTGCGGTGCTTCGTCCTTGGGACAGTTGGTGATGACGTAGTAGCAGTGCGTCTTGCTTCCACTGGGCCGAGCCGATTGGACAAGCGTCCAGTGCTTGTACACGATCTTGGTCAGTTCCGTGCCATAGGCCGACCCTCGAAATCCCTTTTTGAAGCGGATCTTTTCGAAGTCGAAACTGCAGAATCGTCGTGCGTCCTTCGCGTTATCCGAAACCGGAGTGATCTCGTAGTCGATCCTGGCAACAGCCAGGCGGTCGCCGAAGCCGCTTTCGCCCGAGTGGGCAAACTGTCCGCCGTCCCGCATGGCGACGACGATGTCCACCTCGCCGCTGACGGTCGTGACGCCGGACTCGGATGGTTCGATCCGCGTGTCCGAGCTGTTCTTGAAGAACCAAAAGGGCGTCTCGATATGCGGGGGTTCCTTGTCGACATACGTGAAGTGGGCGTTCGGTGGGCAAACGTAGTTCCACGATCCCCAGTACTTGCCCTCAGAAAACACCTTGGTCAAGTGGATGTGGGGCAGCCCGCGGAAGTCGATCTCGCCGATCCAAGTGCCGGCCTTCACGAAATCACCCACGCGAACCTGAAGGTCACCCAGATGCGCATATGACCAGCCATAGCACGGCGAACCATCTTCCCGGTTCGCGATGATGATAGACGAATAACGATCTAACTTCACCCAACCGTCTTTCATCGCATAGATCTTCGTGCCATTGTCCGCGACAATGTCCAATCCGCCATGGAAATAGCGTCTGTTGCCTTCCACATCGGCTTGGTAGAGCGGGAAGTCATTGATCACCCACACTTGCCCGTTGAATTCGTCCTTCGCCTCGGCGTCGAGCCCCGGTGGCTCGTGGGGCCAGGGCAACTTCTTGATGTGTTTCTCCGAGTAGGGGAACGTCAGATTGGTCGGAGGCTCTTCGGCCAGGGTGGCGGGCCGAGAGGAAATCGCCGACTTGCGAAACGTACCCGATATCGCCTTGTCTATGGAATCCAGTACGCGCGGGCTCTTTTCAGATTTCCGAGCTTGCTTGAGCGCTGTGCGCGCGTTGTCTGTGTCGAAGGCACCCAGGGCGCAGGCGGCGACGCTTTTGAGCACCTCGGGCTCCTCGCCCGTCAGCGCTCGGCCCAGCACGGGCACGGCTTGCTGATCGCCGATGCCACTGAGCACGTAGCAACACTGCCAGCGTTTGGCGATCGGTTTGGAGGGATCTTGGACGATTTCGATGGCACGGCGGACGATCTGTCCCTTTGCGGTTGCATCGCCGCTGCGAGCTTTTTCCGACAGGGCCGACAGCGCGGCGAATCCGTGATATCCCCTCTCGGGTTTGGCAATTCTCTCGAAGAACGTCTCGAAGTCCGTGCTTCGAATCTCGCCGGCCGTGTACTTTTTCGCTGCGTTTTTAGGGGCATCTGCCGCGACTGCCTCTGCAGACACGGCTTCAACGGACAACACGGCCGTCAACAAAACCAGCGAATACCTACAGAGAGTCCTTGTCCACATCCGATTCGGCTCCTTGTCTTAGACGGAGATCAGTCATTGCGGACCGTCTCGTGTCCTCACCGTAGATTATCGCATATGGGTGGGATTCTTACATCGACACTATTACGGCACCCACCATCGTCGCCACGAGCCCTGCCACACCCATCACGATACTCATGGGCGCCACGTACCGCAGACCCTCGGCTTCGGTCATCCCGCTCATCTTGCAGATCACCCAGAATCCGCTGTCGTTCATCCAGGCGATTGGCTTGGAGCCGCAACCGATGGCCAACGCCAGGAACACGGGATGACAGCCGAGCGTGCTGGATTGGGCCAAGCCGGACAGAATTCCCACCGACGTAATCATGGCCACGGTCGCCGATCCCTGCGCCGTACGTATGGCCATGGTAATCAAAAATGCAAGACCGATGACCGCTACGGGTGAACCGGTGGGCAACTGTTCGATCAAACCGGCGATGTTCGTCTGTTGCATCATCCCGCCGAACGCGCCTCCGGCTGCCGTAATCAAGATGATCACTCCGCCGCTGGCCAGTGCCGCTTGAACCGAACCCGCCAGCTCTTTCAAGCTGGCTCGCTTCTGCCACACCAGCGTGCCCATCGCGATCGCGGCCGCAATCGCCAGTGCGATGTTCTTGTTGCCCAGCGTGGCTGCGACGTCCATGACGGCGGTCGTCAACGGTGCGTCGATCGCTTTCAGTACGGTATAGCCGGCGATCAGAACCACGGGCAAGCCGATGGGCAGCAGTGCCAGCACGAGCGGCGGCAATTCACGCTCGTCGCGTTTGGACAGTTGTTCCAAGTCGGTCAACGAAAAGTCGGGCGATTCACGCAGCGGCAGTTCGTTCCGGCGATTGACGAACTGGGCAAAGCAAAAGCCGGCGCTGCTGCTGACCAGGCCCACAGCGCACCCGGCCAGGATCATCAGGCCGATGTCGATACCCAGCTCTTCGGCCACAAACAACGGCCCCGGCGTTGGCGGAACCAGCGAATGAGCCATCGTGCCTCCGGCAACGATGGTCAGCACGTACAGTAGATAGTTGCGCCCGGTGCGCATGCGCATCGCTTTGCCCAGTGGCATCATCAGGTAGAA